>JAGHIT010000123.1 GCA_017887095.1 Clostridia bacterium
CGGCGAGCATCGCGTTCTTGACGGAATAACTCTTCTCCGCCTCGCAGACATAGATGATCGCCTCGGAGAGCGGGATGAGCCCCTCGGGATAGCCCATGTTCTGAAAGGCGGTGAGCGCCGCCGTCGCAACGACAAGCGCCTGCGGATCCGCCATACCGACATCCTCCGCCGAATGCGCGATGAGGCGGCGAAGCACCAGCATGGGATCGCACCCGCCCTCGATGAGCCGCATCGCATAGTAGAGCGCCGCATCCGAGTCGCTGCCGCGCAGCGACTTACAAAAGGCGGACAGCAGATCGTAATATAAGTCCTCATTATAAGAGAGCGCTTTGCGCTGGATGGACTGCTCCGCATCCGTAAGCGTAACATGGATGACGCCGTCCGCCTGCGGGGGCGTCGTGAGCACGGCGAGCTCCAGGGCGTTATAAGCTGTCCTTAAGTCCCCGCCCGCCGTCACGGCGATATGATCGAGCGCCGCGTCCTCCACCTTGGTCGCGTATGCGCCCAATCCTTTGCGCCTATCGTGCAGGGCGCGCACGAGCGCGCCGCGGATCTCCTCCACGGTGAGCGCCTTGAACTCAAAGACGCGGCAGCGGGATACGATCGCGGGCGTCATCGAGGCGTACGGGTTCTCCGTCGTCGAGCCTATGAACACGATGGTCCCCTGCTCGATCGCGGGGAGCAGGGAGTCCGACTGCGTCTTGTTAAAGCGGTGGCACTCGTCCAGCATGAGGTAGGTGCGCCTGCCGAACATCTTCAGGTTGTCGCGCGCCTGGTCGACCGCCTTTTTGACGTCCGCAACACCCGCATTGACGGCGTTGAGCTTGATGAACGCCGCGTTGGTGCGCGCCGCAATGACGTTGGCAAGCGTCGTCTTGCCTGTGCCGGGTGGGCCCCAGAAAATACAGCTGCCCAGCCGATCGAGCGCGATGGCGCGCCGCAGAAGGCTCCCCTCCGCGACGAGATGCTTCTGTCCCACAAACTCCTCCATGGAGTTGGCTCGCATGCGCTCTGCGAGCGGCTTTGCCTTTTCCTCGTTGTCGTTGAAATCAAACAGATCCATTATCCGATCAGCTCCCCGATCTTTTCCACATTTGCCTTGCCCAATTCATAACCCTTTTCATAGGCATAGTCGAGCTGTTTGACTTTATACTGATCCATTTCGCCGAGTTCCGGCTCCAGCCAGAGGTCGATGGAACGCATGCGCGACTTGCGCTTGCTGCTTGTGACGCGCGTATCGATGACGTCGATATAGCGCAGGAAAGTTTCAATAAGATTGGAAGGACGCTCCTGGTAAATGGCAACGAGATCGCCCAATACATCCACTGCAACGATGACCTCCGCGCCCATTTTTTTGAGTTCTCTGACCGGAACACGCTCCAGAACGCCGCCGTCCACAAGGAACATCCCGTTCATTTCAGCGGGTGAAAACGCCCCCGGCACCGTACCGGAAGCAAGCGCGGCATCGATCACGCTCCCCTCTTTCAGTTCCACTGTCTTCCCCGAGATCAGATCGGTCGCAACACAGGAAAACGGTATTTGCAGTTCGGAGAACTGCTTATCTCCCCCAAGAATATCCTCCAACAGCTTGTGCGCTTTGTTGAGGCGCATAAGCCCGCTGGAACGGATGGGATTGATATTAAACGCCGCAATGCGCGACAGTTTCAAAGAGAGTGCGACATCGTGCAACTGCTCCATTGGGACGCCTGCACAATAGCACGCACCCACGATGGCGCCCATTGAACAGCCCGTCACATAATCGGCGCGGATGCCCGCTTCTTCGAGCGCGCGTAAAAAACCGACGTGCGCCACGCCGCGCGCGCCGCCTGCGCCAAGTGCAATGCCCAACCTTTTGCTCATATTTTAGGCCTCCCTGCCGTATATTTTTTGTGTGAAAATCCGTACCTTTACCGCGATCTATTCCGCGGTCGTTCTCCTGGCGTTTGTTCTCTTTCTTCTCTTTCCCGCCCGCTACCTGCAATGCGTGCGCGACGGCGTCTCGCTGTGGGCGGTGAGCGTCCTGCCCGCCGCACTCCCCTTTCTCTTCCTGACGGGGCTTCTCGCGGGGACGCCCCTCTTTGCCCGCCTCGCGCGGTGGCTTGCGCCCTTCTTCCGCCTCTTCGGCATCTCGGGCACGGGCGGCTGCTGCGCCTGCCTTTCCATGCTCTCGGGCTACCCCGCGGGCGCGCGGACGATCGCAGACGCGCATGCGCGGGGTGCGCTCTCCAAACATGAGATGCTGCGCGCCGCTGCGCTTGCCTCGACGAGCGGCCCCTCCTTCCTGGTGGGCGTCGCAGGCGCGGCAATGGCGGGCGGCGCGGCGCTCGGCTGGGCGATGCTCTGCGCCCACTTTTCGGGCGTTTTGTTGCCTGTCTTTCTCCTGGCGCGCTTTGCGCCAAAGGAGAAAGGGACAAGGACGATCGCGCTGCCAAGCCCTGCGAACGTCCCGCAGTCGCTCTCCTCCTCCGTGCTCGCCGTGCTGACCGTAGGCGGCGCGGTCGCGCTCTTTTATTGCTTCGGATGCATGCTCTCTGACCTTTTATCTCCCCTGCCGCTTCCCGAAGAGGTCGGCAGCGTCCTCGTCGGGCTCATGGAGATGACGTCGGGCTGCGCGCGCCTGCTCGCCGCGCCTACGGCATTGCATGTTTCGCTTGCGACCTTTCTCATCACATTCGGGGGACTATGCGTCCTGCTGCAACAGTGGACATTTCTCGCGGAAACAGGCATACCTCTCGGAAAATTTCTGCTGATCAAACTCGCGCAGGCACTCCTTGCCGCGCTGCTTGCCTATCCCCTTGCGCTGGGGTGCGGCGCGTCATAGACGCCTAAAATCCTGAACGTCCTGCAATGGCTGCGCGCGCTCTCGATCGCCTCGCGTACGTGCGGTTGGGTGACGTCGCCGTCGATCTCGATGAAAAAGCGGTATTCGCCCAATACGTTGCGAATGGGACGGCTTTCGATGCGCGTTAAGTTGATGCCGCGCTCGGAAAAGCCCCTGAGCATGTTAAGAAGGCTCCCGGGCCGATGCTCGCACACGCCGACGAAGAACACCGTGTGTCCCCGATCGGGCAAGCCCTCCGCGCGGCGGCGGATGCGGAAAAACTGCGTGAAGTTGTTCTTTTCGTTGGCAATATTTTCCTCTGAGAGGACAACGCCCGTCTTTGCCGCATGCGCGCCCACAATGCCCGCAGAATGCCCGTCCAGCAGGGACAGGCTCTTCGCCGTGGAATCGGTGAAGATGCACTCCGCCTGCGGAAGATGAGAACTCAAAAATTCCGAACACTGTCCGATCGCCTGCTCATGGGAGTAAACGCGGCGAATATCGGAGAGTTTTACTCCCTCCAACATGGCGAGTCGGTGATCGATCCTGATGACCGTCTGATCTACGGCGTACACGTCCTGCGTCTCCAACAGGTCGAGATTTTGCAGGACGCCCCCCTGGATGGAGTTCTCGATGGGGATCACGCCCGCGTCTGCCGTGCCGCCCGTCACCGCCGCAAAGACGGCGGGAAAATTGCTGCACAGCATGACCTCTTTGTCAGGACACAAGCGGCGTGCGGCAAGCTCGGAATAGCTCCCCGCAGGCCCAAGACAGGCAACCGCGGACATTATACCTTCTCCGCGATGTCGAGGATGAGCCGTTCGGTGTCTGTCCAGCCCAGGCACGGGTCTGTGATGGATTTGCCGAACACGATGTCGTGCTGCTGGTTGCCCTCCTCCAGGAAGCTCTCGATCATAAATCCCTTGACGATCTTCTTGAAATCCTTATCGTAGATACGGTTTTGGAGCACCTCTTCCACGATGCGGATCTGCTGATGAAAGCGCTTTTTGGAGTTGGAGTGATTGGAATCGATGACGACGGCAGGATTTTTCAGCTCACCGTCCGAATTTGCATATCCTTCATGGACACGCATGACCGTCTCATAGTGGTAATTGGGGATATCGTTGCCATAGTTGTCCACTCTGCCGCGCAGGACGACATGGGCATAGGGATTTCCCTTGGTTGCGACCTGCCAGTTATGATACTTGAACACCTGCGGACTCTGCGCCGCGAACACCGAATTGAGCGCGACGGGAATACTGCCGCCCATCGGGTTTTTGATGCCGACGGGAAGTTCGATCCCGCTGGAGACGAGGCGGTGAAGCTGGTTCTCGCTCGAACGCGCGCCGACGGCGACATAGGTCAGAAGATCCTCGACATAAGCGTAGTTCTCGGGATAGAGCATCTCGTCCGCGCCCGAAAGCCCCGATTGCTCGATGGCATGGATGTGCAGATCGCGGATGGCATAGATGCCCTTCAAGATATTCTCCTGCTTTTCGGGATCGGGCTGGGAGAACATGCCCTTGTATCCGACGCCCTTGGTGCGGGGCTTGTTGGTATAGATACGGGGGATCAGCACGAGCCTGTCCTTGACGCGCTCATTGAGCCTTCCAAGCCGCTTGACATACTCCAGGACGGGCTTGCTCTCATGTGCGGAACAGGGACCCACGATCACAAGGAGCTTATCGCTCTTGCCCGTGATGACGTCCTTTGCAAGCCGATCGCGCTCTGCCTTGATCGCAGCAAGGGATGCGGGCAGCGGGACCTCTGCGAGGATCTCCTCTGCGGAGGGAATTTCGATTTGTTTTTCAAACATGCTTCTTACCTTCTCTTTGTATGATTTCGTAGACCGCCTCCGGCACATACTCCCTGTACGGCTTTTGAAAGGCGATACAATTTTTGACCAATGTGGAACTGATATGCAGATGTCTCTGCTCAGCGGGAATATAGAGAGTGACGAGATCTTCGTCCAGGTCGCGGCTGGCAAAAAAATCGGCATTTTCGTACTCAAAATCGACTGTATTGCGTATGCCGCGCACATAGATATGCGTCCCTTCGCGCCGCAGCAGGTCGACGATGACGCCCTCCCAGCGCAGCACTCTGACGCGCGCATCGCCCGCAAAGGTCGCACGGATCATCTCCTCGCGCACTTCGGGCGGGAACATGCACTTCTTCTGCTTGTTTTCCGCCAGGGCAACGACAACCTCGTCAAAAACCAGCAAACTCTTTCTGACGGTGTCCTCGTGCCCGACGGTAAAGGGATCGAACGTCCCAGCAAACACGCACTTTTTCATGGCGTACTCCTCTCAAAAAAGGCGATCTTCGTCCTGCCGTAATTTCTCAGATCGCTTCGGATCCACCCCTCGGGCGCGAATTCTTCCCGTTCGCTCTCCCACACAACGACGCCGCCCTCCGAAAGCAAGTTGTGCGAAGCAATGCGGGCGAGCACATCCTCCCTGCAATCCATCTTGTAGGGCGGGTCACAGAAGATGATATCGAATCGACCGCGCACGCGCATGAGACACGCCGCATAATCGGCCTGACTGACCTGACCATGTTCCCGAAGCGCCGCAAGATTTTTTCTGAGGATAGCCAAACTCTCATCGGAAACATCGTTGAAAACGACTTCCTTCGCCCCCCGCGACAGGCTCTCCAGTCCCAAAGCGCCGCTTCCGCAAAACAAATCAAGCACACGCGCTCCGATCAGTCGGTCCGAAAGGATCTGAAAAAGAGATTCTTTGACGCGGTCCGCCGTCGGACGCACATCCGTTCCGCGGAATTCCGCCAGCACCCTGCCCCGATGCTTGCCTGCAATGATCCTCACTGTTTTCCCTTTTTCCCCGCACGGAGAACGCGCTCGTTACGCTCTTCTTCTTTTTGTTTTGCGCTCCTTTCCGCCATTGCGCCGACGATATAGGAGACTCCCGTCACAAGGACGGGCAAAAGGATCATGAGGATACTCAATCCCCCGCTGATGGCAGGATAAGCATCCGACGCCCAGTTCGGGAAGAGAAACGTGCGCAGCCACTGAACAGGGAAGATCGCCCAGCCCGCAAACATCACAAGCGCCAGTTCCCCGCCTGTCCACGTTGCAGGAATGGCGGCAAAAATCCCCATGATGATGACGGGGACGCCCACATAAAACCCGATGAGAAAACCTTTCCACCAACGGTACTCCTGCTCGGGTCTGTGATCCCCGCCCGACTTGATCCCGAACACCGCATTCCGGCGGTGAATGCAGCCTGTCAGATAAGAATCATAATGGTTCTTTCCGACCAGATATCCCATCGGCACATTAAACGCCGCGCCCGCAACGATACACACAATGCCGAGGATGACCTCATAAACTTGAGTTCCTTCGGCAATTGCCTGACAGGCAAGCCCTATGAGACTTGTGAAGAGATACATCATCATCGGCGTGATGCTTCTCAGCAGACATACCTTCTGAACGCGCCAGAACAGCCTCCATTTGGTGAGCGGTTTCTTCGGTTTCTCCTTCTTCGGAAGTTCGTTTAACATAGTTCCTCCCCGGGCTTCGCCCGTTTTTTATTATACTCTGCAAGCATGGTCGGTGTCAAGTGCCGGGACAAAAATCCCCTTTTCCGTTACCACGGACTGCAGCGGGATATCCCACGGCTCGCACGGCAGCTTATCCGCCAGCTGCGCGCTGTACGCAAGTCCGACGCGTTTCGTCTGCGGACGGCGTGCAAAATATGCGTCATAATATCCGCCGCCGTAGCCAAGACGGGTCCCCGATCGATCAAACGCCAGAAGCGGCGTGAGCGTTACATCGCATGCCATATCCGTACCGCCGACGGGCGCGGGAATTCCGTATGCTCCGGGATACAGCGTCCCGTAGGGAACGGCAAGCATGTTTTTCTCTTCCAGACGCGGGACGCACACCTGCTTGCCCGCCGCAAGCAAACGGGAAATAAGCCTGTCCGTCGCAACTTCGCTGCGAACGGCGACATAGACAAAGAAGCTTTCCGCCTCCGCATATGTTTCCAGTACTAATTTTGCAATCGTCTCATCATATTCCGCGCACTTCGAAGCCGCACGAAGCGCAGAGTAACGCTGCCGCAACAGGCATTTATCGTTCATATACCCTCCACACCCCTCTCCCGACGGAAACAAGCACTTCGTATGCCGTCGTCCCGTACGCGGACGCATATTCCCGTGCATTTTCCAGCACGCAAACCCGTTCGCCGAAAGAGTGTCTTCCCTGACGCACGCAGGCATCCATGCACAACGTATCTACTGCACCCAATCCCCCGCTCCGGAAGAAACCGTCGCCGTAGCCGACGCCCAGCGTATGAAACACTTTGCAGCCATGCGGCGCATGAGCATACCCCGCACCGCCTCCGAAAACGGCGCCCGAAGCGAGAACATCGGCATACACCTTCATCGCCGGACGCAAGTTGCAGGAAAATCCGTCCGGAGCATATCCGTATAATCCGATCCCCGGGCGCACCGCGTCAAACCGCGCATCCCCTGCGAGGATCCCGCCCGTTGCGCTCAGATGCCGCAGCGCATTCGGAAAGTTCCGGCGTACGATCCTAGCGCAATCGGAAAAGGCAGCGATCTGCGCTCTGCGCGCTTCCCGATCGGCTGCATCGTAGAAATGCGAAAAAATGCCCTCTACCTGAAGCCCGCGCTGTTGTGCCGCACGGCACGCGCGCGCCGTCTCAAGCGGGTGAAAACCGTAGCGATTCATGCCCGTATTGACGGCGAGATGCACGCGTCCCCTGCACAGGCCGAGCGTCACGAAAGATGCTGCCGTCATGATCAATCCGTACGCCGCGGCGCGCATACCGTCCTCCTGACAGGAAGGCGGCGTCAGAACAAGCACGTCACGTCCGATTCCGGCAATCTTCAGCCGCGCGCCTTCTTCCACCGTTGCGACGGCAAACATGAGCACATCCCGTTCCAGCGCATGGGCGACCTGCTCCGCTCCGTGCCCGTAGGCATCGTCTTTGACGACTGCGATAAGCGGGACCCCTGCTAAATCTTTGAGCGCATGGGCATTTTGCAAAAGAGCGGGAAGAGAGATGACTGCGGTAGGACCTTGCATATCATCATGATATGCGCAAGCCTCCGATCCCGTCACTTTCTTCCCGTTACAGCATCGTCCTCAGGACAGAGCGATTCAGGCGCATCAACCTTCTTTATAGACAAATCTACGGCAGTTTTCGCATTCAACGACATTGCCGCCGGCAAGCTTCCCCTGCTGTGCCAGAGGGAAGTCCATCCCGCAAACACACCTGTCCCCGGAAAGAGGTACAATAATGGGGAAAATCTTTTCTTTTCGTTTTTGCTGGTATTTTTTCAGTGTTTCGGCGGGCAATTTTTTGGCAATGACTGCCAGTTTTTCATTGATCGCCTTCACTTTGTCCGCGTGCTCCGCCTTGAGCGCATCGAACTTTTCTTTGTATTCTTTATATTGTTTCTGCATGACTACGCCCTGTTTTTTAAAGCGCTCATACTCTTCTGCCGTTGCGGTAATATCGGCTGTAAGCTTCTGCATTTCCGCTTTCAGCCCACGCAGCCGATCCAAAAGCGCCTGCGCATTCTTTTTGTAAAAGGAAACGTCGCCGCCCTCGTCCACCATCTCGTCGAGGTCGGCATATTCGGCGATCTGCTTGCCGATCTCCTCCGCGCGGCGGGAAAGATCGTCCCTCAAGCGCTTTAAATCCTGCGCGCGCTTGTCCTGCGTTTCGAACTTCTCGCGCGCAGACTCCATAAACTTTTTTGCCTGCAGGAATTTTTTGCGTACATCGCTTGCCGCAATGGTCTGTTCGATCTCGCGCAGCTGCGCATCCACTTTCTGATATTCCAGCAAATCCTGTAGTACCGACATACAATCCTCCTTCTTACAACAGGCGCTCGTCCGTGAACACTGTCACGGGCAGTCCTTTCAGTTTGGTCTTAAGATTTTCCGCAAAGCGGACAAAGCCGTAATTTTCTGCGGCGTAATGGGTCAGCAAAACGACATTGACGTCGTTTTCGACAAGCGTTGCGATCAAGTGATGCTTCCCGTCGGACGAGACAAAGGTATCCGCTCCTTCCGCAAGCGCAAAGGCAACCGTCTCATCGTCCATTCCCGCCCCGCAGAAGCTCGCGACCTTCCCGACATTTCTTCCGCCGTAGACAACAACACGCTCCGTCTGAAAACGCGCTTTCACACGCGCGGCAAATGCCGCAAGCGGCTCTTCCGTAACGCTGAAAACTTTTCCGTAGTTCCCGTCCGTTAAAACATGCATGCTTCTGCCGCTGATACCGCCCAGACCGAGCATCAGTTCTTCATCGATCCCCCCCGCAGCGGAATCCAGATTGAGATGCGCCGAGATGACGCTGATCCCCGCCTGCGCACAGGCAAGCACTGCGCTTCCCTGCTTTAAAGAGGAGACGGGTCGGTAGATGGCAGGGTGATGCGTGACAATGCAGTTCGCTCCCGCCTTTTTCGCCTCTTCCACGGCGCGCAAGGAGAGATCGAGCGAACACAAGACGCCCTTTACGTCCCCTCCGCAGTCCAGAATAACGCCGCTGTTATCATAAAATTTGTATGTATCGCAATATTCCTTACTCAGCTCGAACGGCGCAAGGGCATCGATCTGTTCATAGACGTTCTTCAATAGCATCCGATATTGCCTCCAATTCATGAAGTCTGGCAAGCAGCGACTCCCGCTGCTCCCGATTGGCGCTTGCCGCGAGCGCCTCCCGCAGCATGCCCGTCTCTTTGCGGACTTTCCGTAAAAATGCGATCCCGGGCGATTTCAGATTGTCCCGGCCGTAACGCAATTCAAAACGGGAATACTCGTCCGCACCGGGAGAAGACCCTGCAATGAGATCGTAAAACTTTCCGTCCTCGAATGTAAAGTCCGCCTCAATATGCACGCCGCGGGCAAGGAGATGGCGGCGTACCTTTTCGGTATTGCGCATGGGCTGCAATACAAAACGCTCGGGAATAGGCGCGCGTTCCAGGATATGTACGATCTCCTCCCCGCCCATGCCGGCAATCAGTACACAATCCGCATCCCGCACGCCGTCCAGCCCGTCCGCGCAGACGGGCATGCACCGACCCGCAGCGATCTCATTATGTAACAGCGTCTCTGCCTTTTTTAGGCATGCCGCGCTGATATCGCTCACATATGCCTTTTCGCACAGTCCCTTCTCGAGGACGTATGCGGTACAATACCCGTGATCGCAGCCGATATCGGCAAAGATGCGGCAGGCGGGAATGTGGGCGCAGATGACGGAAATGCGATCCATCAGTTCAGGAAGTCCTTCAGCTTCTTGCTGCGGCTTGGATGACGCAGCTTTCTTAAGGCTTTCGCCTCGATCTGACGTATACGCTCACGGGTAACGTTAAACTCTCTGCCCACTTCCTCCAGCGTACGAGGTTTTCCGTCATCGATGCCGTAACGAAGGCGCAGCACCTTCTCCTCGCGCGGGGTGAGCGTATCGAGCACGCCAAGGAGCTGTTCCTTGAGCATGATGAACGCAACGGAGTCGCCGGGCGTCTGCGTCTTGTCGTCCTCGATAAAGTCGCCGAGGTGAGAATCTTCCTCCTCGCCGATGGGCGTCTCCAGCGAAACGGGATCCTGCGCGATCTTCTGGATCTCGCGCACCTTTGCGACCTCCACGCCCATTGCCTCAGCGATCTCTTCAGGCGTCGGTTCTCTGCCGTTTTCCTGCAACAACATTCTGGAAACACGCGTGAGCTTATTGATGGTCTCCACCATGTGTACGGGAATACGAATGGTACGCGCCTGGTCGGCAATCGCGCGGGTAATAGACTGACGGATCCACCACGTCGCATAGGTGGAAAACTTGAAGCCCTTCTGATAGTCGAACTTCTCTACCGCCTTCATCAGTCCGAGATTTCCTTCCTGGATCAGGTCGAGAAAGAGCATGCCGCGCCCGACGTAACGCTTTGCAATGGAGACGACGAGTCTTAAGTTTGCCTCCGAAAGACGGCGCTTCGCCTCCTCGTCCCCGTCCTGCATTCTGCGGGCAAGTTCGATCTCTTCATCACTGGAAAGCAACGGTACCCTTCCGATATCCTTGAGATACATTTTGACGGGATCGTCCAATCCGATATCGGAGAGCGCCTGTTCAAAGAGTTCCTTATCTCGCTCGTCCTCGTCGAAGATGCTCACCCCCATCTCCGGCAGCGCTTTATACACCTGCTCGATCTGCTGGGGCGAAAGATCGTATTTTTCCAGCGCGTCGCAGAGCGCATTGGTGGAAATGCTGCCCTTCATCTTGTAGTCGGAAGCGATCCCGTTGATAAGATCGTTGAGCTTCTCTTCGGTTACGTTCATACCATTCCTCCTGCCGTCAGGCTTTTCAGTTTCTTTGTATATTCGTCGATGCGGGTGAGTATTTCCCGCTTTTCATGCATATCCTGTGTCTTTTCATAATCCGTACGCAGTTTTGCGATCCTATTTATCAGCGGCCGACGCAAAAGCGTCGCGACGCTGTCGCGGAAATACCGCTCCGCTGCCTGCGAATCGAGATTATCTCCGTAGTCGAGGTCAAGGATCTCTGCAAGTTCGCCGTCCGCCGGCATCAGGTCAAAAATGCCGCTCGCACGCACGCTGCCCGTTTTGCGCGATTGCATAACGTATGCCGCAACCGTACGGTGTGCAGGGTCGGAAAATTCAAATTGCAGCAGATCGCACTCTGCCGCATACGGTTTTCCGAGCAGACACGCCGCCAAAACAAAGCGCGCCGCCTTACGCTCGGCATCCGCATCGTCCTCACTATGCCTTACGCTCTCTTCCGTCTGCCGCGGGATCTTCGGCGCGTTTTCAAAGTCGCGTTGCAGCGAATTAAGCGTCACGCCCGTCTCCTGCGCGATGCGTCGCAGAAGTTCTTCCCGCTCGGTCGCACTCTCCGCCTCGCGCAAAATAGACAGTGCTTCTGCGACATATTCCCGCCGCTCCTCCGTCTTGGCAAGATCATACTTACGCTTGGATGCAAACAAACGAAAGTCGATAAGCGGCATCGCCGCATCCAGGCACGCCTGATATCCCTCGGCGCCCCTCCGGCGGATGACATCGTCAGGATCCAGTCCCTCGGGCATGGGCACAACGCGCACCTTCAGCCCCTCCTGCTTTAAGATCTCCAGACCTCTGAGATTTGCCTTCTGCCCCGCAAAGTCGCCGTCGTAACTGATGAGGATATTTTCCGTATAGCGCTTTGCAAGCCGCGCCTGCTCCTTGGTCAGCGACGTTCCCATGCTCGCGACAACACAATGAAATCCGGCTTCATAGAGGGAAATCGCGTCCATGTATCCCTCAACGATGATGAGTGCGCCGATTGCCGCCGCCCGCTTCTCCTTTTTGACAAGATTGACGTTGTAAAGCGTCTTGCTCTTATTGAAGAGCATGGTCTCGCGCGTGTTCTTGTACTTGGCGCGGTCGGCTTTCTGCAGCAGCCGCCCGCCGAACGCGACGACCTCATCCATATGGTTGATGATGGGAATGATGAGTCGTCCGCCTTCGGCGTCGATAAGTTTTCCCTCGTTCGTACGGGCACAGGCGCCGCTTTCCACAAGCTCGTCCGAGGTATACCCCTGCGCCAGCAGATGGGAAGGCAGAGACACATAGTCGAGTGACGCGCCAAGTCCGAATTTTCTTGCCGTCGAGGGAGAAATACCGCGCTTCTGCAGATATGCAAGGTGCTCATCCGCCCGTCCCGAATAGAGATTCCCCAGATAAAAACGGGCGGCGTCCTTCATGAGTGCGGACAGCCTGTCCCGCTTTTTCTTCTTCGCCGCCGCCTCTTCGGCTGTGCGGTCGTCATAGGCGGGGACTTCGAGGTGGGCGCGCGCAGCCAGGAGCTGAACCGCCTGCATGAAATCTACATTTTCATAGTTTTTGATAAACCCGATGACGTCTCCCGACGCTCCGCATCCGAAACAATGATAGAACCTGTCTGCGGCGTTGACAGAAAAAGAGGGCGTCTTTTCATGATGAAAGGGACAGCACGCCCAATAGTTATAGCCACGACGCTCCAATTTTATATAACTTCCGATGACTTCCACAATGTCATTTTTTTCTTTCAGGACACGGATGAAGTCCGAAAAGTTGTCCTTATTCATACAATCCCCTAGCTCAAACGCTGCCTTCCCGCGGGACAAACAGCTTTTTGAAGACATTGATGGCGTAGCGGTCGGTCATGGAAGAAAGATAGTCGCACACGGCGCGCGGGATATCGCTTTGCGCCGTCTCCCGATACAGCACGGGCAGTTCCTCAGGACGTTCGGAAAAATATCCGAACAGCGCGCGCAGCAGCCGCTCGGCGCTCTCCTGAATGAGTGTGTTTGCGTGTTCGTAGACATGCTCGAACATAAATGTTCTCAAATCGTCCAACGCCTTCCCCTTCTCCTCCGACATTCTGACGTACGGCTTGCCGACGGACGTCTCGTAGATGTCCAGTACGCAGGTATTGATGCGCGCCGAGGTATCCCGTCCGAAGATGCGCACGCTCTCCTCGGGCAGCTCGTCCTCGGTAATGATACCCGCACGGATGGCATCATCAATGTCGTGATTTATGTAGGCGATGCGGTCGGCAAGAGACACCGCTTCCCCCTCGAGCGTCGCAGGACGCCCTTTTTTGGTATGGTTCAGAATGCCGTCGCGCACTTCAAAGGTAAGGTTTAATCCTTTTCCGTCCTTTTCCAGCACATCCACGACGCGCAGCGACTGCTCACTGTGCCGGAAGCCGGCGGGATTGAGCGAAGCGAGCACTCTCTCGCCGACGTGTCCGAAGGGAGTATGCCCCAGATCGTGTCCCAGGGCGATGGCTTCGGCAAGATCCTCATTGAGAGAGAGGCAGCGCGCAACCGAGCGGGCGATCTGCGACACATCCAGCGTATGCGTCAGACGGGACATGTAGTGATCGCCGTCGGGCGCAAAAAAGACCTGCGTCTTATTCTTAAGACGCAAGAACGCCTTGGAATAGATAATGCGGTCCCTGTCCCGCTGGAAGTCGGTGCGCATGGGGCAGGCAGGCTCCTCACGGAGCCGCCCCCTGCTCTCAAACGACTTCGTCGCATACGGGGACAGGAACGCGCGTTCTTTTTCGTAAGTCTTCTCTTTCATCGACTGTAATTTCGTCGGCGCAGGCAAAAATCCTCTTTTTTACACAAAATTTTTGAAAGTTGTCGCGAAAAAAATCAAAAACAAGAACCGGAACGGTCGTAACGTGCAAAAAAGTTGTCTTGCGCTATACGCAGAATCCTCCGTCGACTCCTAAGATCTGCCCCGTAACATATTTTGCCCGCGCGAGGAAAAATACTGCCTGCGCAACTTCCTCCGGCAGCCCGTATCGCCCCAAAGGGATCTCCGCCTCGAGCGCGCGCCGATCCTCACCCTGAAGGTGCGCGTTCATCGCAGTGTCGATGACGCCGGGCGCAACGCAGTTGACTGTGATCCCTGCAGGCGCAAGTTCCTTTGCCGTCGCCTTTGTAAATGCGATGACGGCACCCTTGGATGCGGAGTACACGCTCTCGCAGCTTCCGCCCGTGATCCCCCAGACGGAAGAGACGTTGACGATCGCGCCGCCCTTCGCAAGCATTTTTTTCACGGCATACTTTGTAGCAAGAAACGCCCCGCCCGTATTGACGCCCATGACGCGTTCCCAGTCGGACATGGTCACATCCTGTACCTGCGCAAAATAACAGATCCCCGCATTGTTGACAAGTACGTCCAAAGAAGGGATCCCCGCAAATACGCGCGCCACGTCCGCTTCATTGGCAACATCTGCGCGCACAAAGTCGACCTGCGGCAGAGATTCTCTTGCCGCGCGGGCCGCGCCCTCGTCACGGGAATAGAGCGCCGTCACGGCATAGCCTGCATCGGAAAAGAGTCGGCAGCATGCAAATCCGATGCCGCGGGTCCCCCCCGTGATAAGCGCTCTCATGCCTTTATCACTGCGTCCGCGCCAACCAGCGCAACGATCTCGTCCGCTATTTCTTCAATCGTTCTTCCGTCGGTATCTACGATATAATCCGCCACATGTTCGTACACCGGCGTACGCTCGGCGAGAAGTTTCCCCAGCGTTTCGGCCGTCTTGCCTGTATTTTTCAGAAGCGGACGCGTCTCATCCGCACGGACACGCTTCAAAAGCGTCTCGAAAGTGGCGCGCAGGAAAAAGATTTTTCCGTTGCGCTTCAGCATCTCATTGTTTTCAGGCTTTAACACCAGCCCGCCGCCCGTGGAAATGACCAGCCCGTCGCGTTCGGAAAGTTCGCGAACGATCTCCGTCTCCAACGAACGGAAATGCGCTTCCCCGTAGAACTCGAATATATCCGAGATCCTGCCGTGGCGATCGGTGATGACCACGTCGGTATCATACCACATCCTGCCCGTGCGCTCGGCTATGCACACGCCGACACTTGACTTTCCAACTCCCATCATGCCGCAGAGTACGATATTCATAACAAAAAGCTCTCCAGTGCCAAAATGTAACTGTTTTTTCCGAATCCGAGGATCTCCCCCTTGCACACAGGCGTCAGGACGGAGTTGCGGCGAAACTCCTCGCGCGCGTGAACGTTGCTCATATGCACTTCAACGACCGGAACCGTTACAGATGCGATCGCATCGCGGATGGCGTAGGAATAGTGTGTAAACGCTCCCGCATTGAGGATGATGCCATCGTACTTCCCCTCCGCGCTCTGAATGGCGGTGCAGATCTCTCCCTCCAGATTATTCTGAAAAAACTTGACCGTAATTCCGAGTTTGTCTGCAAACGAAGCGATCTCGTCATTGATCTCCCGAAGCGTCTTCGTCCCGTAAACGCCCTTTTCACGGCGGCCCGTCATGTTGAGATTAACGCCGTTGACAACGAGAATGTTCATACTTTTCCTCCTTGATATTGGATATAGTACCCCTTCGCCTCGGCGGCGTCGGGCGTTCTTCCGAGATAGATACAATCGGCGTAATATGCCTGATAAAAGAGCATCGAAGCGCCGTTGACCGTCTTCTTCCCAAGCCCGGCGGCGATGCGCAGAAATTCCGATTGCGCGGGAACATAGATGAGGTCGACCGCCGTTTCGCACAGCGAAAGCAATTCTTTGCCGACCGGGATCTCTCCCGCCGCCGTACGGACGGAGGGCGTCATCCCGACGGTATTATGCATGCCGATGCCCGTACAGTTGAAGATGATATCGTACGGCTTCGTCTCCACTTCGAAAAGCGGCGTAAACCCGCCGAACTCCTCGTAGACGGCATTGAGGCGCGCTGCGTCCCACTCATAGGCAGAGACGTTGGCGCCGTGTTCCATAAGCTTTTTGATGCAGCTCCTGCCTGCGCCGCCCGTGCCGAGTACCAAAACAGACTTACCCGCAACATTTACGCCCGCGTTCTCGAGCATGAGCATGAACCCCAATCCGTCGGTATTGAACCCGCGACGCTCCTTTGCAAGCACGGTATTGACCGCGCCGAAGGATTTTGCATCCCCCTCGACCGACGTTAAATAAGGTATGATGTCCCCCTTGAAGGGGATCGTGACATTAAATGCATCGTATGCCGTAAACAGCGCTTCCGCATGCGCGGAAAATTCCGCAGGCGGGATACTGACCGCCTCATACGAGCAGGCAACGCCCATCTGATTCAAAAGAAAGGTGTGCATCGCAGGGCTTTGCGACTGCGAGACGTCTTTCCCGATGACACAAAGTTTCAGCATAATTTCCTCCCGATCTCCTGAAGTTCCGCACAATACTGCTCGCCGGAAATCTCCAAAAGGCTCCATTTCCCCTTTGCGACGGGAACAGTCATGACAACGCTTCCCTTGCCCGTGTTCTTTTTATCGAGAAGCGCAAACCGCGCCGCCTCTCTTGCGTCGGGGAGCTCGGACATGCCGCCCAAAACCGTAAGGCAGAGGGACTGCAATTCGTCAAGATATGCCGCATCCCCGTCTGCGAGCTTCTTTGCAAGCTCTGCTTCAAACATGGTGCCGACGAGCACATACTCCCCGTGCGAAAGTTTTCCGTCCAGCAGTTCGAACGCGTGCGCCGTAGTATGTCCGAGGTTGAGGCACTTTCTGAGGCCCTTTTCTGTCGCATCGGAACGCACGACACTCGCCTTGAACGCGATATTGGCAGGCACGATCTCCGCGAGGAAATCAAGATCGGAAAGCCGTCCGCGGTTTTTTTGCAAAGTGTCGAAAATGTCGCCGTCGAGCGCGCCGTGTTTGACGATCTCGCCCAGCCCGCACCGGATCTCGCGGGGCGGGAGAGTGGCAAAAAAGGCGGGATCGGCGAAGACTTGCTTGGGCTGAAAAAATGCGCCCACGAGGTTTTTGACCCCCATAAAGTCCACGGCAGTCTTGCCGCCGACAGAAGAATCGACCTGCGAAAGGAGCGTCGTAGGCACCTGAATGCAGGCAATGCCGCGCATGTAGAGAGAGGCGGCAAGCCCGCCGATATCCCCCACGACGCCGCCGCCCAGGCACACAAGGCAGGCATTGCGGTGCAGTCCCGCCCCCGCCATGGCGGCGAGGAGCGACAAAAGTGTTTCGGGCGTCTTGTGCTCCTCGCCCGCGGGCATCGCGTGTACGGGCACGTCCCCGAGCGCGGCACGCACCTTCTTTCCGTACAGCGCCAAAACCGTCTCGTCCGTAAAAATAAAGGTTTCCTTATATGCCGCAAGCGCCTCCGGAAGAGCGCGTCCCAAAACATTTTTGCGGCAAGTGACGCGGCTCGTCTCTTTTTTCTCAGTTTGGATGACGACGGTCTTCATCGGGGCAGCCTCTCATAGCGTTCTTTTACTTCGGCAAGATTGTCCCCGCCCAGTCTCTCCAAAACGATCTTGCAAAGCTCGGTGCATAACACGCTCTCCGCAATGACGGTAAACGCCTTAATTGCGCAGACATCGCTGCGCTCAGTCGCGGCGCGTACCTCTTCATGTGAGACATAGTCCACGGTATTCAGCCCACGCATCAGGGTTGGGATGGGTTTTTTGGCAAGACGAATCACGAGTTCCTCTCCGTTGCTCATACCGCCCTCAACGCCGCCCGCACGATTGGTCTTGCGGTAGTAACCCTGTTCCTCTTCATAATAGATCTCATCATGGACGGCGCTGCCGCGGCGCACGGCTGCGCCGAAACCCAGACCGAACTCCACGCCCTTGACTGCCTGCACCGACATGAGCGCACCTGCAAGCCTGCCGTCCAGCTTCTGCGCGGAGGTCATGCAGCTGCCGAAGCCGCACTTCATTCCCCTGACGCGAAGCTCGGCGATGCCGCCGCAGGTATCGCCCGTATCCTTGCACTCGTCAATGACCGTCATTGCCCGTGCCTGAACATCCTTATCCATCATATACAGTTCCGGAAGTCTGTCCGCAAGTTCGTCGAAAGTATATTCCTTCTCGTCCGTCACACCGCCGGCAGACCGGACATATCCGCGCACCTCGATCCCGAGTTCGCGCAGAAGCTGACGGCAAATCGTCCCCGCCGCGACGCGCACGGCAGTCTCGCGCGCCGACGCGCGCTCCAGAATATTTCTCGCATCCGTGCCGCCGTACTTTTTGAGCCCCGTCAGATCGGCATGTCCGGGACGCACTTTGGTAAGCGTACGCCGCGTCACATCGCAACCCTCGGGCGCCATGTAGTCCTTCCAATTGGCGTAGTCACGATTCCAGACGGCTAGCGTCACGGGGCTTCCGAGCGTTCTCCGATCGCGTACACCCGAAAGGATCTCCGCTTCATCGCACTCGATCTTCTGCCGCGCGCCCCGCCCATACCCCGTCTGACGCAGAGCAAGATTTTCGCTGATCTCCTCAAGATCGAGCGTCAATCCCGAAGGCAAACCTTCGATAATGCAAAACAGCCCTTTTCCGTGCGATTCTCCGGCTGTTGTAATGTTCATGACGTCCTCCTTCATGCATAAGTTATGGTATATGACCCGTCACGAACAGTGAGCAAGACATTGCCCAACTCATCCGTGCGGTAGATTTGCGTACCGAGTTCCGCAAGCCGCGCCATTGTTCCGCCTGCGGGATGATGATAGGCATTCCCCGTCCCGCAGGAAACGACCGCCGCCTCCGGTGAGAGAAAGGACAGCCAGTCTGTGCATGACGCATTGTCCGAACCGTGGTGCGAAACCTTAAGAATATGCGTCTCGTCAAGGCGCACACGATATCCGCCGCTGTCCAGCAAGCTTTCCGACAGTTCCAGTTCGGATAAAATTTGTTCTTCCCGCGCTGCATCCGCATCGGCAGAAAGTAAAATGTTGACGCCGGCATAACTCAGATAGAGCATGGTCGAAGCCGAATTGCCGTCCGTCTCGTCCACGGCATGCGGAGAAATACAGACCGCATATGCGCCCGAAGCGTGCCCGATAACATCATAGCGGGTGAGAGTCTCCGTCTTACACCCCTCGCGTTCGATCGCCGCAAGCAGGCTCCGGTATGCGGACGCCGCCGAGGGAAGAACGGGAAGATAGAACCTGTCCGCGCGGAAGACGCGCAGAAGTTCGGAAAAGCCGCCGTAGTGGTCAATGTCGGCATGCGTTGCGAGCAAAGAGAGCGAGCGCACATTCAGTCCCTTTATGTATGAAACGATGGCATTGTTTGCTTCAAACGATCCGTCGCCCGCGTCCACAACAAGTGCGCTGCCGTCAGGAAATTCCACAATCGTGCAATCCCCCTGTCCGACGGAAAGAAAGTGCAGACGCATCTCCCCTTCCCCGCGCGCGGCGATCTGTGCGGCAGGCAGAAAAACACGGTACGGGACAATATAAAACAACAGCGCCACGGCGAGCGCAATGAGACATACAAGCCCCGCTCTTACGATACACAACATGCGCCGCACTTTTCGTGCCGCGCCCCGTACGCTCATTTCAGCCTTCGCCGCGGCTTATTTTTCTGCACATCTGCAATCGCCTTGCGGATCTCCTCCATGCGGGACTTCGCCTCCATGTAGCCGATCTCAAACATAGCATCAACGGCGGCACGGTCAATGCTCGTCGCGCGAAAGTCATAGAGGTTGGGGCGCAGCATGACGTCTGCGGCGCGATAACCGCGCGTCTTGGCGTCCTCCAGCGTTCTGACGGGGGTGATCGCTCCCACAACGGAACCGACCCAGCGCTCGACGCGCCCCTTTTCGGCATCTGCCCGCGCGTAAGCCGATAAATCGATGCCGACGACCACTTCTGCTCCCATCTCACGACAGACGTCTGCGGGAACGGCATTGGAGAAAGCGCCGTCATAATATTTCCTGCCGCCGATATCCACACCGCGGAAAAAGGGAGGAATGGCGCTGGACGCAGTCAATGCGCGGGCAAGTTTTCCCTCTCTCAGCACGACGCATTCATTGCTCCCTCCGTCCGTCGCACAGCAGGCAAACGGCAGCGCAAGGGAAGAGAAATCCCCTTCGAGGTACTGCTCCAAAAAGGCCTCAATGGGAGAAAGATCGGCAAACGGTCGCAGATTTTTTGCAAATTCGCCCCTGTCCACACTGTCCACGACACTCGTCATGTCTGCCCAGGAATATCCTTTGGCATACAGCGCGCCCACAATGGAACCGATGCTCGTTCCTGTCACGACGGAAAAAGACAACCCTTCTTCCGCAAACGCCTTGAGCGCACCGAGATGCGCCATGCCTTTCGCCCCGCCCGACCCGAGCGCAAGACCGAGGACGACAGACGGCCTTCTGCGCGCAAACAATGCGCGGACTTTTTCCAATAACGCCATATCTGCCTCCCCTGCAATGTATTCGTAACTATTGTACACTGTTTTCAAAAAAAAGTAAACCGCTTTATGCGTTTTTCCCGGATTTCCGCGCGTATTCGTCACCCGGATTGATATTTTATATCATCTCTCTGCATCGTCCCGTTGACAAAGGGCACAAATCATGATACAGTAGTACATAACAAACTTATGGAGACGATATTATGCGGGAACTCTCTCTGCGCCAACGAAAAATCATTCTGCTCACCGTCTGGTCGCTTCTTCTGCTCCTTGATTTTGCGGGGCTTATGCTCTGTATTGCACGACGTAACAGCGGAACGCTCAGCCCGGAAAATTTTTCCTACAGCGTACTGCACTTCTTTATCAGTATTTTTACGATCTCGGCAATTTTTCTGGCGGAGCTGATCCTGCGCTTCCGCGCCGGTACGCCCCTTGTCGTCTGCTGTATGCTGTTTGCTTTCTTCGGGAATACCGTCTCCAACGTTTGGCGGATGTATGACTTTTTCCCCGCTTGGGACATGGTACTGCACTCCCTTTCGGGCGTACTCTTCGCCGCAGTCGGACTGGGACTTGGCTCACTCCTATTGTACAACCAGCCCGCAGGTAAATTAAAAACAGCTGCGATCGTGCTGTTTTCCTTTTTCTTCTCGCTTTCGGTCGGCTTTCTTTGGGAAATATTTGAATTCACCGTCGATACCGTCAGTCCGACTTCCAGCACGCAGGGGTGGGCGGAAGGCATTCTTGAGAGCTACCCGGACGGCACTTATCTCGTGAACAGCCGTCGCGGCACCGCCCTCCTCGATACGATGGAGGACATGATCCTGCATCTTTTGGGTAGTCTCGTCACACTTATTCCTCTCTTTATCCTGTTTTGGAAAAGACAATCGAGCATGAAAGCGTTCTCCTTTCTCCCCCTTCCGCGCCGTAAAACGGACGGTTCCGCACAGGTGCAGCCCGATGCACCGGAGCACTCCGAAGCCGGCGTCGGCGCTCTCACGCCTCCCGCAGAGCATGCGCAGGACGGCGTCCCGGTTGGTTCCGAACATCAAACGGACGGATTTGCTGCGGGCGCTGCCACAAAGAAGCGGGAAAAATAATCCGGAGTATTCAGAAAAGGTACATCCTTCCGAGACTGCGCGCCTCGCCGCTGAAAGCGGCGAGGCGCGCAGTCATTATATCGCAATATGTTTCTCCAACCATTGGGCGACGGCGTCCTCGTCGTTTCCGCCGATGACGCCCGTTGCGACCGTTTTGAGTTCAGGCGCCGCATTGGCAACGGCATAGCGCTCGTCCGCGATCTCGAACAGCGGAAGATCGTTGACGGCGTCTCCGAAGCAGACCAGTTTTTTACAGCCGAGCATGTTCCGAAGAACATGCGCGGCAGCGGCCTTGGAGGCATCTTTAGGCATGACCTCCAGCCACGGCGCTCCCGTATATATATCGCGCGAAAAGATGCAGCGAAAATCCCCTTCCAGCGCCTCTTTCACGGACAGGAGCGTACCTTCATCGTCCGAAATGCAGGCGAAGTAGTACACGTCGCCGTCCGGTGCCGCATCTTCCGAGAAGATCTCCCGCGCGCGGCGGTCGGAGCCGTCAATGCGGGTCAGAAGGAATTCCCATTGCGCCCTCGTACACCTGTCCCTCAAATAGGAAAAGCGGTTTCTGCCGTCGATGACGGCATAAGTGATAGGAAACAATCCGCGTTTTATAAAGGCATCCAGGATAGTTCTTGCTTCTTCGGGCGAAAACTTCGCCGACCACAGGGGCTTGCCCGTGACGCTGTCCACAATGAACGTACCGTTGTGCACGATGACGGGCAGCGCGACCCGGATGCCACGCGTCACCTTACCCGCCGTCTCGATGCTGCGCGCCGTCGCATAGGAGAAGTGCACGCCCGCCGAGACAAGGCGGTCAATGACAGCGCAGGTGTATGCGCTCAGAGTCTGATCGGGGCGAAGCAAAGTCCCGTCCAGATCGCTTAAGTAGAGGGTGTCGTTCATGAAAGCTAAATCTCCAGCATCATGCCGTCATACGCCGCGATAAAACCAAATTCACGCTCCGCACGCGCCACCGCTTCTGCCGTCGGCGTACTGTTATGAGAGAAGTGCGTAATGACCTTTTTGGTGCTCTCATCTGCGATACCCGCACGCTCCAGCCTTCCGACGGTGTAGCTGACCTCGTCCAGCCCCATGTGCCGCGCACCCGGCTCCGTCCTGTCCCAGAGAAAGGTACAGTCAAAGGTGATGAGATCGGCACGCTTTTTGAGCCCCTTCAAAAATTCCATGCTCTCATCGGGGAGTTTGCCCGTGTCTGTGAGGTGCAGAACGCGCTTCCCGCCCCGCTCGATGAGGTAGAGGAGCGGCTCTTTGGAAGAGTGCTGCGCGGGAAAGGTGTATGCCCGCCAGTCCTCAAAGGCAAGCTCCTGATAGGCGCCCACCGTGTGCAGATCGATGTTGGGCGCGACGGAGTCCTTCATTTCGCGGCGGGTGTCCTCGCGAAAGACGCTGCATACCTCGGCATTGCCGAAGATCGTGAGCAGCGGCTCCGTCATCTCGTGCGCATACTTATAGCCGCGCAGGATAAAATCATGCGCGTAGAAGTGATCCATGTGCGAGTGCGTGACCAAAAGATACTTGAGCGCCGAGAGATCGACGCCGTGCGCGAGCGAATGAGAATAGGCGTCGGGCGGGAAGTCGACGGACAGCTCGCCGTCCAAGATGACCTGCGAACGCGAACGCACCTCGCGCCCCGCCCTTCCCGCCGCCATGCGCACACGCAGCCCGCGGCAGTATTCACAGTTGCAGAAAACCGCAGGGACGCCTTCTGCCGCCCCCGTGCCGAGATATTGTACTTTCATCGTATTTCCTGTAGTTTTATTCCTCTTGGGGAAGGGCAAGGCGGCAATCATGACAGAGATTGAGCGCCCATACTTCGCCCGGCATCGCCGTGAGCGGCTTCCCGCACGCGGGACAGTGCCGAAGCGGCGGTTTTTTCTTCAAATACCCGAGCGGGTTTTCCAGATAGAGATAGACGGGCTTATTCAGTCTGTCTTCGAGCGCGCGAGCCAATCTCCTGCCCTCCCGATTGAGCGCCGAGGCGGGATGCTCGATCTGACGCCTGGTAAAGCGGTCGGACAGGCTCTCGCACCAAAGGGTTATCATCGCCTGAAATGCCTGCTGCCAGCCGAGAAGAGAGGCATGCTCCTGTGTCTCATCTTCCGGCACTCTGTAGAGCGGGATCTCTCCCCCGCAGTCCCCGCAAAAGACGGGACTTTCCTCCTTACCGTTCGCATCCAACAGGTAGCAGGAAGGGTGTTGACAGGTACAGACATGCGAATCGAAAGCCTCTTCACCGATCAGTTCCCAATGAACGGACAGCCCTTCCGAAAAGCGTTTGACGTACTTGTTATCGTACTGCTCGGAGAGCGCGTCCGCCTCGGGCAGCGAAGCGATCGCGACAAGCGCACCCTCTTGCTGCATGAGCATGTATTCCGCGACGCGTCCCTGATTGATGAGCGCGCTGAAATAATTTTCCACCTGTTCTTGCAGCTGCCCATCCTTCTGTGCGTCGTCCGCCGCCTCAAATGTCAATTTCGCGATCTTGTACATTTTTCTCCTTGATCGTCAGATCCACGCGCCTTGCGGCAAGCATTGTTTCGGTCTCCGTCCCTCCGTCGCCGCACCCTTCCGCCCCTGCGGGACACCGTCTTGGCGGCGCCAAGGTAGTGCGCCGCCTGCGGGCACGAAATCGCCGCTGAAAATGGCAATTTCTTAGTCCGAAGCGTGCGCACAGCGCACTGCGCTGTTGCGCATAACACGCTTTCTCACCCTAAAAATCTGCGATTTCCATGGGAGGCAAACCTGCCTTTTGCTATACTGATGGCGCAAGCAAAACCACGCTTTTGCGCCCTTTGCTATCAAACACGGGAAAAGGCTTCACTTGTTATGCCTTTTTCGTCGCCGCAAACTTTGCCTTCAGGACTTTGCACCTGCGCAAAGTCCAACAACGCGCCGTTGCGGTCTTGTCGGCGCCAAGGGAATGCGCCGCCTGCGGTCAAGAAATCGCCGCTGAAAAAGGCGATTTCTAAGTTCGGCGTGCGCGCACAGCATACTGTGCTGATGCGCATAACGCACG
>JAGHIT010000124.1 GCA_017887095.1 Clostridia bacterium
CGTGCGTTATGCCGATAGCCGCGGTGCGGCTTCGGCGCATGCCCGAACTTAAGAAATTGCCATGTGCAAGGCAATTTCTTGACCGAACGCGGGAATCCACCCGCGTGAGACAAACGAGCCGCAGTCTCGTCGCGGCGGCGTTTTCTCTGAATCTCACGGCGAAGATTTTTGCCTTTGCAAAAAGATTCGCGTGAACTTATTGTATTGTATCTCCCCCGAGCCGGGCTTCGACTTCGGAGAGCTTGACCGAAACGATCTTGCTCACGCCCTTTTCCTCCATCGTCACACCGAACAGGATGTCCGCCTGATTCATCGTCGGCTTGCGGTGCGTGATGACGATAAACTGCGTGTCCTTGGAGAACTTTTTGAGATACTTGGCAAAGCGGTCGACGTTCGCCTCGTCCAGCGCCGCTTCGATCTCGTCGAGGATACAAAACGGCATGGGGCGGGACTTCAAGATCGCGAACAGAATGGCGATCGCCGTGAACGCGCGCTCGCCGCCAGACAGGAGCGAAATTTTCGTCAGCTTTTTCCCGGGCGGGCAGGCAACGATCTCGATGCCTGCGTTGAGCGGATCGTCGCAGTCGGTGTAATCGAGCTGCATCTCCGCCTTGCCGCCGCCGAACAGCTCTTTGAAGATCTGCGTAAAGTTGGCGTTGATCTCGTTGAAACCCGCGTCAAACTTGCGCTGCATCTCCGCTTTCAGTTCTTCCAGAACGCCCGTCAAATCGGAAATACCCTTGTCGAGGTCCTCTTTCTGCGTCTGCATCTCGCTGTAACGGGCGAGCAGGTTGTCGTAGTCCTCCTCGGCGTTCTGATTGATCGCACCCAGCGCGCCGATGCGGTGTTTCAGGCTGTTGATGCGCGCGGACGCCTGCGTGATGTCATAGTGCTCGTCACGCATAGACTGCGCGCTCTCATATGTAAGCCCGTACGCCTCGTCAATGCGCTGCTTCATGTTCTCGAGGGAAGCCTCCGCCTTGGAGATCTCCAGCTCACACGCATGCTTTTGTTCGGACAGCGTCATCTGCCGCGCCAGCAGGGAACGTTTTTCCTCGGAAAGTCGTGTCTGCGCGTCGCTGACCGTCTTTTTTTCCTGTTCGAGTTTTGCCAGCCATTCGCGCAGCGCTGAGACGGCACACTGTTCCTCCTCGGTAAGCGCCGCCTTTTCTTCCTCACGCTTGAGCTGCTCGATGCGCTGCTCCGTCTCAGCGACGGCTGCGCGCGTCTCGTCCACCTTGCGCATGAGCGCCGCTTTTTCCTCGCGCATGCGCTGCGCATTTGCCTCGTCCGCCGCCTGTGCGGAGGCAATGGATGCGCTCTCGACGCGCAGGGCGTTGAGTTTTTGAAGCAGACCGTCGCGTTCGGCTTTGAGCTTGTCCCCCTCCGCCTGCCGCGACGCAGCCTCTGCCGCCGCCTCCGAACGGATCTTGTTGAGCAGCTCCTCGCTCTCTTCGGAGGAGAGCACCTCGTTTTTCAGGTTGTCCGCCGTGCGGCCGAGCGTCTCGAGCAGCGCTTCATAGTCCGCGACGTCGTGCTGCGCTTCGGCGAGCAGCCCTTCGAGCGTCGCCGCGCGCTGGGAGAGCGCCGCATAGGACGCAGCCTCCTCCTGCACTTTGAGGCGGAACTGCTCGCACGCCGTCTGCTTTTCGGAGAGTGCCTGTTCGCAGGCTTCCAGTTCCTGCTTGAGGCGCGCCATCTGCTTCTTCTTGGCGGCGATCCCCTCCTCGCACTCCTTGATGCGGCGCTCGCCCGCGAGCAAGTTTCCGCTCTCGCGGCGGCGGGAGCCGCCCGTCATCGCGCCCGACGAAGCGATTGTGTCGCCGTCCAGCGTGACGATCTTGAAGGCGCGCGGGAACTTGCGCGAAATGTGTGTCGCGTTGGCAATGGTATCGCAGATGAGCGTATTGTCGAGCAGATACCCGACGATGTTTTCATAGTAGGGATCGTATGTGACCAGCTCGCTCGCGAGTCCGACGGCGCCCTCCTCGCGCAGAGCGGCGCGGATGTCCCTGCCGTTGCCGCGCGGACGCATGGTGTCGACAGGCAAAAAGGTGACAATCCCCCCGCCCGTACGCTTTAAATATTCGATGAGATAGCGCGCGTCCTCCTGCGTCGCCGTGACGAGGTTCTGCATCGCGCCGCCGATCGCCGTCTCGATGGCGACCTCGTATGCCTTTTCCGTGCGGACGATGTCTGCAATCGCTCCCTTCAGCCTTTTTCCTATTTCGGGCTGCGACTTGGCGGTAAGCTGCAATTTGCGCACCGAATCGCGGTAGCCGTCAAAGCGGTTCTTGAGATTGACGTACATCTCCAGATTGTTGGAAAGGTTGAGGATAGAGGTGTTGCAGTCGGCGATCTGCGCCGTGAGATCGCGCCGCTGCGCCTCTGCCTCGGCAAGCTCTGCCTGCAGCGCCGCCTCTTTTTGCGGCTTTTCGTCGAGGAACTGCTCGCAGGCGGTCTTCTCCGACGCGCACTCTGCCTGTTGACGGAGATATTCGCTGCGGCGCGCATTCGCCTTTTCGAGAGCCGCCCTGACCTCTGCAATGCGCTCGTCCACCGCGTCGCGGCGTGCGGAAAGGCTCCCGACGTTGGCTCTGACATCGGCGAGGTTTTCCACCGAAGAGAGCTCGCTCGCGCGCTTTTCATCCGAGATGCGCTCAAACGCGGCGACCTTTTCAGAGACCTCGGCCAGCTGCGCTTCCAGCCCCGCACACTCCTTGCCGATCGCTTTCGCGCGCTTTTCATGCTCCGCCGATTTGGCGGCGCTGCTCTTTTCCAGCTGTTCTATCTCGCGCGTACGGCGCAGGGAGTACTCGATGTCGTCCGTCGCCGTCTGAAGCTGGCGGCGGTAGGACTTGATGCGCTCTCCCAGTACCTTCGCCTCGCCCGTCTTGTGCTCGATACCGACTTCAAAGGCGCGCAGCTTTTCGTTGACGGCGCGAAGGTCCGCGTCCGCCTGCGCGATCTGCTCGCGCGCCGACTGCTCCTCCCGATCGAGTTCCGTCAGACGGGTCTCGATCTGCGTGAGCTCCCTGCCGGCGCGCTCGATCTTCTCGCGCTGTCTGCCCGTCTCGTAGGCAAAGTTATCAAAGCGGACAAGGTAGGAATTGACCTCCTCGTGCTTTAATTCCTCGGTATAGGCGCGGTACTTTTTTGCCGTCTCCGCCTGTTTTTCGAGGGGACGAAGCTGGTTTTCCGCCTCGTCCATGCGCTGGACGAACACGGTCAGGTTGTCCTTGGCGCTCTCCAGCTTTCGCTCGATCTCCGCCTTCTGGGACTTGAACTTGATGACGCCCGTCGCCTCCTCGAAGATGGCGCGGCGATCCTCGGGCTTGGCGTTCATGATCTGCTCGACCTTGCCCTGCCCGATGATGGAGTAGCCCTCCTTGCCGATGCCCACGCCGTGCAGAAGCGCGACGATGTCCTTGAGGCGGCAGGGCTGCTTGTTGAGCAGATATTCGCTGTCGCCCGAGCGGTACAGCCGCCGCGTCATGGCGACTTCGTCGTACTCGATATCGAACATGCGGTTTGTGTTGTCAAAGACGAGCGTGACCTCGCAAAAGGAGAGCTGGCGGCGCGTCTGCGTGCCGCCGAAGATGACGTCCTGCATGGAGGAGCCGCGCAGCGTCTTTGCCGACTGCTCGCCCAGCACCCAGCGCACGGCGTCCGCAACGTTGCTCTTGCCGCAGCCGTTGGGCCCGACGATACAGGTGACGCCGTCCTCGAATTTGATGGAGGTCTTGTCCGCAAAGGACTTGAACCCCAGAAGTTGGATCTCTTTGAAATTCATTGCTCCGATAATTTCCCGAATAAGCATCTTGCCGCCGCGCGTTCGGCGAGCTTTTTGGTGGGCGCGCACGCTTCGGCGCTCTCGCCCAGCGCGCTGACCGTACAGACGACGCCCCCTTCCGTTTCCTGCGAGGAGTAAACGGGCAGCGCCTTGCTGCGCGCCTGCACAAATTCCTGCAGGAGCGCGCGGAAGTTGCCCGCCTCCTGCGGCAGCAGGGTGCGGGCGAGGAACGCCTCCGCCGCCGCATAGCCGCCGTCCAGATAGATGCCGCCGACAACCGCTTCATAGAGGTTTGCCGCCGTCTTGCCGTGCAGAAGGACTTCGCCCGAGTAGCGCAGGAATCCGATCAGCCCGAGAGACTCGCACGCCGCTTCCAGCGCCCCGCGCGAGACATAATTTTGGCGCTTCGCCGTGAGCACGCCTTCGCTGCCCCGGTCGGTACGGTAAAGAAGATCGGTGACATACAATTGCACGACCGCATCCCCTAAAAATTCCAGACGCTCATTGCTCTCCGATCCTCCTTCATGGGCAGCCGAGGAATGGCAAAAACACCGTGCAAGCAGCGTTTTATCCGCAAAGGTATAACCGATCGCCTCCTCAGCGGCATTCCGCTCAGGCATTTTCATTTTGTTCGGAAGTCTTGGCGAGCATATCCTCCATCATGCCGATCAGCCCGCCTTTGCATGCGTCGATCGCCTGATAAATGGAAGGCTTGATGCTCTTTGCCTTGGAAGAACCGTGCGACTTGACGACCACCTTTTTAAGGCCCAAAAATACCGAACCGCCGAAGCGGGAATAATCCAGCGCATTGGAAAGCCCCGAAATGGATTTTTTGGCGACAAGATAACTGAGTTTCCTCGTGAAGGATGCCGTAAACTCCTTTTTGAGCATCTCCGCGACCGTCTTGCCGCAGCCCTCGATCGCCTTTAAGGCGATGTTCCCCGAAAAGCCGTCCGCCACGGCGACGTCCACGTCCCCGTACATGATGTCCCGCCCCTCGATATTGCCGACGAAATTAATGCCCTGCATCTGCTTGAGCAGCTGATGCGCCTCCTGATGCAGCGGATCCCCCTTGTGTTCCTCCGTGCCGTTGGTAAGAAGACCGACGCGGGGATTTTCCACGCCGTACGCGGCGCGCGCATAGGCAGACGCCATCAACCCGAACTGCGCGAGGTACTGAGGCTTACACTCCGCATTCGCGCCGCAGTCGCACAGAAGCGTCATGGAACCGCGCACGTTGGGGATGCCGGGACAGAGTGCGGGGCGCATCACGCCCTTGATACGGCCGATGAACATGATACCGCCCGTGAGGACCGCCCCCGTCGAACCTGCGGAGACAAACCCGCCCGCAGAGATATCGTTCTTCAGGATATTCAGCCCGACGACAAGAGAGCTGTCCCTTTTGGCACGGACGGCATGCGTAGGCACGTCGTCATTGGTAATGACCTGCGTACAGCCGACGATCTCGATACGGGAAGCATTGTGCTCGTATTTATCCAATTCATGCTTGATAAGCGCTTCATCCCCCGTTAAAATGACCTTAAAATCAGAACGGTCGGCAAGCGCATCCACCGCTCCCCTGACGATCTCGACGGGAGCATGATCCCCGCCCATTGCATCCATGATGATCTTCAGCATACATTATCTCCTAAATACTTATTCACAGATTTCTTTTCGAACTGACGAAAAGAAAATCGTGAGGTTTCGTGAAACCCAACAGTCGCCTTCGGCTTTATGTTCGGTTGTCTCACGCGGGTAGAACCCCGCGTTCGGTACTTTGCGCTACGCGCTCGTGCGTCGCTTCGTCGAAACCCCTTTGCAAGCAAGGATTTCTCCTCGCGCCGGACATAAATTGCCTTGCATATGGCAATTTCTTAAGTTCGGGCATGCGCCGAAGCCGCACCGCGGCTGTCGGCATAACGCACGCCCTCACCCTCGCCGACAGGATTTCAAGTTTTTTGCGAAGAGGAGCGACAGGCGTTTTAAGCATAGGATTTGGCTCTGCCGAATCCTTGCAACCTGCGCCTTGTCGCAACGAGGGTTATGCAAAAGTGCGACCGACATTATATTTGGTTAAATTATACCATTTTTTTTGAAAAAACACAATAGTTTGAGGGCGGCGCAATTAAAAAAAAGCGGCGCAGACATGAGGCGCCGCTTTTATTCCCGTTTCTTCGGGATATATCCTCTTTTTTCGCATCGATCACTCGCGTTCTACGGTCACGACAGGCTCATAGTCCCCGAGAACGCGCACTGCCCGTTCAACGGACGATCTGAGATCTTCATCCGCAACAGGGCAATCAAAGGGTATGCCAACCTCGAAAACGACCTTCGCGCGCGCCCCGCGTAAAAGACGGAAATCATGGATATTCATGCCCTCCGCCATGCCTTCGACGGCGGCGCGCACGCGCTCTTCAAGTTCCTTCGCCTCCGCGTCGTCCGGCACGACGGGATCGAGGTGAAGCGTGAGCCGTACGCCCGTTTTTTCCTGCACGGCACGTTCCAGTCCGTCCAGCACGGTGTGCGAAGTGAGCGCGGGGAGACTTGCATCCATCTCGACATGCGCTGTCGCAAACGTAACGCCCCGTCCGTAACCGTATACCCGGATATCATGTACGCCGCGCACACCCTCGCCCGCGAGCAGCATCTCGCGGATACGCGCCACAAGCTGCGCGTCAGGCGCCTGTCCCAGCAGCTTGGAACCCGCTTCTTTCATGAGTTTGATGCCCTGCCAAGCGATAAAGAGCGCAACAAGAAGTCCGGTCCAACCGTCGGCGGCAAAGTCCGTGAACTGTGCAATGAGCGCGCCCGCAAGTACGGCAAACGTCGCCACACAGTCGCAGGCGCTGTCCGTCGCCGCCGCCCGCAGCGGATCCGCTCCCGTCTGCTTGGCAGCCGCACGGTACATGATAAACATCCCTGCCTTGATGAAAACCGAAAATGCAAGCACGAGATACACCCACCATACGGCAGCATCGGCCGTGCCTGCAATCACCTTTTCCACCGACTCACGCCCGAGCTCAACGGCAAGAACCAGAATCAAAAATGCGATCCCCATGGACGCAACGTATTCAGCGCGGCGGTGCCCGTACGGATGTTCCCGATCCGCAGGCTTTTCTGAGACGCGGAAGGAGATGAGCGCCACGATACTGCCGCCGCTGTCGCTTAAGTTGTTGAATCCGTCCGCAAGCACGGACAGCAGTCCCGTCAGCGCACCCACGGCGATCTTGCCTGCAGCCAGAAGGAGGTTGCAGACGAGTCCGGCAATACCCGCTCGGGTTTCCAACGATATGTGTCTTTGCTTCATATCGCATATTATACACCGAACATGTTCCCATGTCAACGCCTCGGCGGACGGCATCTTCGGTTCATGTCCGCGCTGACGCTGCTCACAGGTATAATGCAATCAGCGCCAGGCAATACTATGACTGCGGTGCACAAAATATATGACCGTTACATAGACTGATAGCGGAGACCTTGCACCGAAGAGGAATGTTATGATCGTCAAACGCGGAGAACTGTATTATGCCGATTTATCTCCCGTCATCGGGAGCGAGCAGGGCGGCGTACGCCCCGTACTTGTTGTACAGAACGATACGGGCAACAAATATTCCCCCACCGTGATCGCCGCCGCAGTCACGAGCAAGATCGGGAAAGCCCGGCTTCCAACGCATATCGAACTGCCCTGCGCGTTCGGTTTGGCAAAGGACAGCGTGATCTTGTTGGAACAGATCCGCACCATCGATAAAAAACGGCTGATGAGCCGCATCGGAGAACTGCCGCCAACGACCATGCGCCGCGTCAACCGCGCCATTCTCATCAGTCTCGGCTTCGACGAAAAAAATTATTTTGCCTGAACGCGAATCGAATCAAGCGCGCCGCGCCCTGCAAAAGCAGGGCGCGGCGCGCTTGATTCCGATTTAAAAGTTATTTCCTGTCCTTCATGGGAACGTATTCCCTGTGTTCCGCGACTGCCTGATATGCGGGACGGATAATCTTGCCCGCGTTGACAAGCTCCTCCATGCGGTGAGCGCTCCAGCCCGCCATACGCGCAATGGCAAAGATAGGCGTGTACAGCTCGATCGGAATATTGAGCATACTGTAAGCGAATCCGCTGTAAAAGTCAACGTTCGCAGAGACACCCTTGTACATCTTGCGCTTTTGGGAGATGATCTCGGGCGCGAACTGCTCGACGCGCGCATACAGGTTATATTCATCGTGCAGTCCCTTTTCATAGGACAGCTTTTCGACAAATCCCTTAAAGATTTTGGCGCGCGGATCTGAAACACTATACACGGCATGCCCGATGCCGTAAATGAGACCCGCCCCGTCAAACGCCTTGCCGTCCACGAGCGCCTCCAGATATGCCCTGAGCTGATCGTCGTCGCGCGTATCGATATTCGACTTCATGTCCTCAAACATGCGCATGACGCGGATATTCGCGCCGCCGTGACGGGGTCCTTTGAGAGACGCAAGCGCCGCGACGATCGCCGAATATGTATCGGTGCCCGACGAGGTGACGACGTGCGTCGTGAACGAGGAGTTGTTGCCGCCGCCGTGCTCGGCATGCAGCACGAGTGCCATGTCCAGCACGCGCGCCTCCAGTTCGGTATAAGAGCAGTCCTGCCGCAGCATATAGAGGATGTTCTCCGCCATCGAAAGATCGGGGCGGGGACGGTGGATGACCAGCGAATCGCTCTTATTGTAGAAACTGGAAGCCGCATAGGAATATACCGAAAAGATCGGCACCTGCGCGATGAGCTGCAGACATTGGCGCATGACGTTATCGGGCGCGGTGTTGTTGGGATCCGGATCGTAGGGAAAGAGCGAAATCACGCAGCGCATGAGCGAGTTCATCATGTCCTCCGACGGAGACTTCATAATGATATCGCGCACGAAGTTCTTGGGCAGTGTGTAAAACTCGCCCAAAAGATCACAAAAAGACCGGAGTTCCTTCGCTCCGGGCAGTTTCCCGGTGAGCAGCAGATACGCAGTCTCCTCAAAGCCGTACCGTTTGTCCTCTAAAAATCCCTTGACAAGATCGTTGACGTTGTAGCCGCGGTAGTACAGCTCACCGGGCGCAGGAACGCGCTTGCCGTCCACCTCTGCCGTCGCTTTGACTTCCGAGATCTCCGTCAGTCCCGCCAGCACGCCTCTGCCGTCCAGGTCGCGCAGGCCCTTCTTGACGTCATACTGCGAATAAAACTTGGGGTCGATGCGGCAGGAATCAGCGCATTGGCGCGTCAGATCTCCGATCTTGATCCATTCGTCCTTGGTAAGATACCCGTCATCTCTTTCATTGGGCATTGTGACTTCCTCCTTTGCCGCGCAAAACAAACATCGCAACGTGTATAGTATACCATAATCTTCCCGCTTTGTCAAATTAAGCGCTTGACCATACCTTTCTTTCACGATATTTTCGTCATTTTTCCCTAATTTAAGAATATTTTTTGTTCAAAAACCGCAATGAGCGTGTGCCTTTCCGGAAAAAATTTGCACAAATGCGCCGCCGGGACATGCCACGGCGGCGCAGGTATCGGGAGAGTGTGATCAGCAATTCAGGCACACAGTTAAGATATATATGTTATCAACCATTTCGACCGATAGGTTTTGTGCGATAATGCTGAGCGCAACGCCGACGACAAAGCAAACGAGAATGGAGATGATATCCTCCTTCTTGAGCCGGAAGGAGCGGCGGTAAGCAAAGTACAGGATAAACGCTCCGATCAGGGAAAGCCCGTAGAACAGATAATTATAGGAAAAGGTCGTCGGATCGAGCATTGCGACCGTCAGTGTCAGATAGAAGGGAAGCAGAACCCTGTAGCCCCACCACGAGGAGGAGATCTGCGCGGCGTTCTCCGCTTTATCCCTTTCCGAATATACAAAAAGCAGCATATACGCCGCAACGGCTTCCGCAAGTCCGACACCCAGCGAAATACCGAAGGTCAGCCAGTCGGAATACTCCGCCGCGCCCGTCAAAATGAACTTATCGAAAAGGGATGCCGACCAGCCGATCGGACCAAAGGTGAAGAAACAGACGGGAAGATTGGAAAAGTAGCGGTAACTAGTCGTGCCGTAACGACTGTCGTAATAGGGAATGACAAAGCGGAAGATCTCTGAGAGATACCACATCAGCATAGCGAGCGCGCAGCCCCAGGCAAGCATAAACACGATACCGTCCGAGGCACGGTTTGCACGTGTAAACAGGAAAGCATTGACGCCGAACAGCCCCGCACCCAGTACAAGCGAGAGAAAATAGTTGGGAAGATACCAGATAAACGCAAACGTTTTTGGCTGCTGCACGGCAACGCCTGCGACGCCCAGCCAGTATGCGAGCGTGTAGGGAACAAAAACAAGGATCAGCCCGACGAGCGTACGCACAAGAGTGAGCGACTTCCGCGAAATGGGCAGGCAGTACCAGAGATCGACACTGCGCGTATGCATGCGGTAGGAAAACTGCATGACGGGAACCACGGTACAAAGCACCATGAGCGCCGCCATAAAATACCAGACGCAGGAGTTGCGGGAAACATACCCCGTCAAGTGTTCGACGTCAGTCGTTGAAACGGCGAGGAGGCAGACCGCTGCCGTGATGACCGAGAAGATGACCAAGGGCAGAAGATTGCGCTTGAGTTCGTACAAGAATGCTCTTTTCATGACATATACCCCCTCTTTTGCACCTCGCAGAGGAACAGTTCCTCAAAGTCGACGGCGATCTCTTCGACAAAGAGCGGATGCAGCGCTTCCAGCATACGCAGGATATACTCCGGCTCACCGCGCACGATGATCTTGGCGACACGGCCCTCCGCCTCGAAGGAGAGGCACTCAAAGGGAATATCCTCCCTCCGTACTTCCTTTTCGAGCGCAAACTGAAACTTGTGCACTTTGCCGAGCGCATCGTGAATGTCTCCCGCGTCGGCGATCGTCCCGCCGTCCAGGAGCGCAAATCCGCTGCAGATATCCTCCAGCTCCCGCAGGGAGTGGCTGGAGATGAGTACCGTGCACTCCTCCTGCTCGATCAGCCCGCGCTTGAGTTCCAGACGGGCAAGCGGATCGAGCCCGTCAAACGCCTCGTCAAGGAGCAGATAGCGCGGACGGCAGGCAAGCGCGAGCGCTGCAAATGCCTGCCGCTTCATTCCCTTGGAAAAATTGCGGATGGGGGTTAAGAGCTGCAAACCGAATGCGGACGCATACTTATCGAACAATGCACGATCAAAGGGGTAAAACGTCCTGTACAGGTCGATGAGCTTTGCGATCGTCGTACCTGAGGCGTAGTAGGGATCGTCGGGCAGAAAGAAAAGTTCTTCGCGCTTTTTGGCGTTGCCCGTAACACACTCACCGTCCAGCAGAATACTCCCCTCGTCGGGACGCAGCACATCCGCGATCAGCCGCAAAAGCGTGGATTTGCCCGCGCCGTTGATGCCGACCAACCCGAACTTGGCGCCGTCCGGAACGGTGAGATGCACGCCGTCCAGCACGAGCTTGCTGCCGTATGACTTTTTCAGTCCCTGAATTTCAATCATATTGTCTCCTCCGCCTCTCCTTTCTCATCTTCTGCACCGTACACTTCCTCAAGCGCCTCCCGGGCTTCGCTCCGTGACAGACCGGCGTCTTTCAGCGCCGAAAGCTGATGCCTCGCCTCCTCGTACAACCTGCTGTGTGCCTGCAACCCGAGAACATAGACCCCCTTTTTGGGAATGGTGCGGATCAGCCCGCGCGCCTCCAGTTCGGTATAGGCGCGCTCCACCGTGTTCGGGTTGATCCCGAGCTTGACGGCGAGCACACGAACGCTGGGCAGCCGCTCCCCCTCCCGCAAAACGCCGAGGCGGATATAACGTTCGTAGGTATCCGTGATCTCCTCATAGATACTCTTCTTTCCCGTCAGACGAACTTCCATGTCCCTTCACCTGCCCTGTCACATCTGTCCTTTTCCTGTATTAAGTGTATCATATTATATGAATGTTGTCAAGCGTTGTGCGAAAAAAATTTGACAGAAAATAAGGCGCAAAGTCAAATTCGGGGGTGCAGTTTCAGAAAGAAGTAAGCTGTACAAATCAATTTGCTCTGCCGCGCATTTGCGCGGCAGAGCAAATTGCAGCGTTTTAATACCATATGCGCCGCGCGGCATCTGCCGCGCGGCGCATAAAATGTGGTTGATCCCCCGCCTTCCCCCTGGGGGGAAGGTAGACGCGCAGCGGACGGATGAGTGATCATTCGTCCTTATGGATACTTTTACACAAACCCCTCATCAGTCACCTTCGGTGACAGCTTCCCCCCAGGGGGAAGCCTTGGAAAGAGAACCACCTGCAGCGGAGCTGTCTCGCACAAGTAGACCTTGTGCTTCGGTCAGCGATTTTGCGCTGCAAATGCGAAATCGCTAAGCTCATTTATGTGCGCAGAAGCCGCACCGCGGCTGTCTGCATAACGCACACATTCGCCCCAAGGAGAAGCCTTTATTTTTACTCATCGGCATAAGCCTCTACTGAACCCCCAGACTATCCGGGGGTTTTCTCTATACAAAAAACCGCACGCGGGGTGCGGTTTTTGCGACAAATGATTTAGCTGAGTTTTTCAAGCAGCTTGAAGTCGATGCCCTTCTCGCCGATCTTGATGATCTTGACCTTGACCACGTCGCCGACGGAGAGAACGTCTTCCACCTTCTCGACGCGGCGATCGGAGAGCTTGGAGATGTGGATCATGCCGTCCTTGCCGGGTGCGAACTCAACGAACGCGCCCATCGTGGACAGGATGCGTACGACGCGGCCGATGAACAGATCGCCCACCTCAGGATCGCGCACGATGGACTCGACGATCGCCTTTGCGCGCTGCGCCGCCTCGGGATCGCCGTAGGACGCGATGCACACCGTGCCGTCGTCCTCGATGTCGATTTTGGTGCCCGTCTCCGCGATGATGGAGTTGATGACCTTGCCCTGCTTGCCGACGACGTCGCCGATCTTCTCGGGATCGATCTTGAAGGAGACGATGCGAGGCGCGTACTTGGAAAGCTCGGGCGCGACTTCGGGCACGCACTCAAGCATCTTGCCGAGGATAAACTGTCTGCCCTCGTTTGCCTGTTCGATCGCAGCATGCATGATCTCTTCGGAGATGCCCTTGATCTTGATATCCATCTGAATGGCGGTGATGCCCTTCATCGTGCCTGCGACCTTGAAATCCATGTCGCCGAGGAAATCCTCAAGCCCCTGGATATCCGTCATGACGCGGAATTCGCCCGTTGCCTGGTTCTTGATGAGTCCCATCGCAACGCCTGCGACGGGCGCCTTGATCGGCACGCCCGCATCCATGAGCGCCATGGTCGAACCGCAGACGGAAGCCATCGAGGAAGAGCCGTTGGAGGAGAGGATATCGTTGACCACACGGATCGCGTAGGGGAATTCCTCCTCCGAGGGAAGCACGGGAATGAGCGCGCGCTCCGCAAGGGCGCCGTGTCCGATCTCGCGGCGGCCCGCACCGCGGATCGCCTTCGCCTCGCCCGTGCAGTAGCCGGGGAAGTTGTACTGGTGCATATAGCGCTTTGCCGTCTCGTCGTCCAGGCCTTCGAGCTTCTGCGCCTCGCTCATCATGGCGAGCGTGCAGGTCGTGAGCGTCTGCGTCTGGCCGCGGGTAAAGACCGCCGAGCCGTGGACGCGGGGCAGGATATGGCGTTCGCACCAGATGGGGCGCACGTCTTTGAGCCCTCTGCCGTCGGGGCGAATGCCCTTATCAAAGATCTTGGCGCGCACCTTCTCCTTGGTGAAGTAGTAGACGGAATCCTTGATCTCGCGGGTATTTTCGGGATAGATGTCTGCAAAGTGGGCGAGGATGTCCTTTTCGACCTCGTCCTGACGGGTCTCGCGCTCCTTTCTGTCAAAGGTATCCAGCGCCCAGTCGAGCTTGTCCGAGGAATATGCGCGCACCGCCGCATCCAGCTCCTCGGGAATGTGATAGAGCTCGATCGCCTGCTTCTCCTTGCCGACCGCGGGGACAACGACATCTTCGATAAAGGTGCAGATCTTGCTGATCTCCTTGTGACCGAACATGATGGCGCCGACCATCTCGTCGTTTGAGACCTCATCCGCGCCCGCCTCGATCATGAGGATGGCGTCCTTGGTACCCGCAAGGTTTAAGTGGATGGTGCTCTTGGCGCGCTGCGCGGCATCGGGATTGATGACATACTCGCCGTCCACAAGCCCCACGACGACGGAGCCGGTGGGCCCCATCCAGGGGATATCGGAAATGGCGAGCGCGACGGACGAGCCGATCATGGCAAGAGGCTCGGGCGCGACGTCAGGCTCCACGGAGAGCGCGGTCGCCACGACGACGACGTCGTTGAACAGTCCCTTGGGGAACAGGGGACGAAGAGGACGGTCGATGAGGCGCGCCGTGAGGATCGCCTTGTCGCTCGCTCTGCCCTCCCTTCTCTTGAACCCGCCGGGGATCTTGCCGACGGCGTACATCTTCTCTTCATAGTCCACCTGAAGGGGGAAGAAGTCAATGCCGTCGCGGGGCGACTTGGACATGCAGACCGTCACCATGACGGCGGTCTCGCCGCAGCGGACCACGCACGAGCCGTTCGCCTGTTCGGTGTACTTGCCCGTCTCGATGGTCACGTCGCGGGAGCCAACAGTCAAATGAAATTCCTTGTAATTCATGCTTTCTATCTCCTTATCTTTAACACCTTTCGTTCTTTGCCGACCGCCCCAACGGCGATTCGGCGGCGTTTTCCCGCCCGGAACCCGCGCAGAAAAACGCAAAAAGGAACGGCAAAAAGCCGCTCCTTTCAAAGCTTACTTTCTCAGATCCAGCGCAGCGATGACCGCTCTGTAACGCTCGATGTCCTTGGCTTTGAGGTAGTCCAGAAGA
>JAGHIT010000019.1 GCA_017887095.1 Clostridia bacterium
TGGAGGCAGAACACCATGAAGAGGACGTGTAATTCCTGCGCTGCCTGTCGGCAGATATACAGAAAGGGCAGCTATCGGTATTGGAAATACAGGAGATTTTATTGTATCTTGTCGAATCGATTGCTTGACGAGATGCATGGCTGCAACGACTGGCGTCCCGCCTGCCGTCGGGAGTACGATGTCTCTGCGCAGCGGCTGGAGCAGACCGAACAGGAAATTTTCCGTATTGCCGAATTGTCGCAAAATCTCTTTTGTTGCAAAAGAAGCCGTCGTCCGTAAATTCACGGACGACGGCTTCTTGTAAGGATGAAAGATGAAGTGCTATCTTCTTCTCAGCAATGAGAGAAATATCATAGCAAATCGCAGGAAGTAGAGCAGAGAGACGAGCAGGGACGCCACATACGTCAGCGCCGCCGCCGAAAGCACCTTGCTTGCGCCGGGCAGTTCCTCCTGCGTGAGGATGCCGTCCTCGATAAGCATTTTTTTTGCGCGGCGGGAGGCATTGTACTCCACGGGCAGCGTGACGAGCATGAACAGCGTCGAAAGTCCATAGAGCGCGATGCCGATGTATACCAGCCATTGCCCGACGGGCATGGGGGTCACTGTCAGAAACAGATCGAGAAGTACGCCGACGATGACAAGGGGCAACGCAAGCCGCGCGCCGATATTGGTGACGGGCACAAGCACATTGCGGATCTTATAGGGGACGTAGCCGGATTTCTTCTGCATGACGTGCCCCACTTCGTGCGCCGCCACGGCGACCGCCGCCACCGATGCGCTCCCGTACGAACTCATTGAAAGATTGACTTGCTTTTTGGTCGGGTGATAGTGGTCGGTGAGTTTTCCGTCCACGCGGTTGACGGAGATGTCGTGGACGCCGCGCCGCGACATAAGGCGGACTGCCGTGTCGTAGCCCGTCATGCATGAGCGCGTCTGAACGCGGTCATAAGCGGTAAATGTCCGGCTGACGCGTGCGCTGGCCCAGCCTGAGAAAATGAGGCATGGGATAAGCAGCAATAGGAATAATAAATACTCGTACACGATGACATCTCCTTTTATCTATTATACCGCATTCAAACATATTTCTAACAAAAAAATGCATTTTTTCACAAAAAAAGTTGACAGGTTGGGCGTGCGACTCCCTTTACGGATGAACGCCGTACATTTCGCTGTGTATTCTTTGCAAAAACATCTTGCCTTTTTTTGCAAATATTGGTATACTTGAATCATGGCAACGCATGGTTTTACCGATAAGGTCCGTATCACCGTCAAGGCGGGCGACGGCGGCGACGGAATGAATTCTTTCAAGGCATATAAGGGAAAGCCCGCATGCGGTCCGGACGGCGGCGACGGCGGCGACGGCGGCAATGTCTGTCTTGTCGCGGACGAAAACGTCCACGACCTGCTTGCGTATCGTTTTACTTCCAAATATGTGGCGGGCAACGGCGAGCGCGGCGGCTCCAATCAGTGCTTCGGAAAGCGCGGCGCGGACGTCGTTCTTAAAGTTCCCTGCGGTACGCTCGTGCGCGACGCGGAGACAAACAAGATCATTTGCGACGTCTACGAGAACGGCGAAAAGATCCTTCTCCTGCAGGGCGGTAAGGGCGGCAAGGGCAACGTGCGCTTTACGACCGCGCGCCGCCATGCGCCCAACTTCGCGCAGAAGGGCGTCAAGGTCAAGCCGCACGCCGTCATCCTGGAGATGAAGGTCATCGCGGATGTTGGCTTGGTTGGCTTTCCCAACGTGGGCAAGAGCACGCTGCTTTCCAAAATCTCTGCCGCCCGTCCCAAAATTGCGGACTACCATTTCACGACCCTTTCTCCCAACCTTGGCGTCGTGCAGTACTATGAAAATTCCTTTGTCGCGGCGGATATCCCCGGGCTTATCGAGGGCGCGGCGCAGGGTGCGGGGCTGGGACACGGGTTTCTGCGTCATATCGAGCGCACGCGCATGATCTGCCACGTCCTGGACATCGCTGGCACAGAGGGACGCGATCCCTTGGAGGATTTTGAAAAGATCAACGCCGAACTTGCGGCATATTCCGAAAAGCTCGCCGCGCTCCCGCAGATCGTTGTGCTGAATAAGTGCGACTGTCCCGGCGCGCAGGATAATATTGCCCGTTTTCATGCGGCGCATCCCGATCTTACCGCCTGTCCCGTTACGGCGCTCAGCGGCGAGGGGACAAAGGAGCTTTTAGATAAGGTCTGGGCGCTGCTTCAGACTCTCCCGCCTGCCGAGCGCATCCCCTCGGATGAGTTTGCGTTTGAGGAAGAGGATACCTGGCAGTTTGAGATCTTCCGCGACGAGGAGGGCGCGTATGTTGTCGTTGGGGGACTGGTCGACCTTCTCTGCCGCAACGTCGTTCTGAACAATCCCGACTCCATGCAGTATTTTCAGCGCATGCTCAAGACTCGCGGTGTTTTTAAGGCACTTCAGAGCATGGGATGCAAGGAAGGGGACACGGTCGTTGTCGGCGACGTCGAATTTGAATTCATACCTTAAGAGGAGACTTATGGAACGCGGACTTCGTGCATTCTTTTATGATTACCATTATTACTTGTTTCCCGACGGCATGACGCTCGGGGAACTCAAGGCGGCGGGCAAGGTTCGGGTCAGGCACCTCAAAGAGGAGCGCTGCATGGCGCCGGATTTCGTCTATGAGAGCGTTGTCGAGGAGGAGCTGACGATCGAAGCGCCCGAGCGCATCTTTGAAGTGGCGGTCAATCTTTATACGGGCGCGGAGTATGATGCGATCTTAAAGCAGCACGTTGAGCGCGTCTGTCCCGGATGCGAGCGCTATGAGGATGACGGCACCGACTCGCTCAACGGACATCATTCCGAAATGTCGCTTGACGGCGTGTGTTATCTGCGCAGCTGTGAAGAGGAGCAGTGGAGCTTTTCCGATAGCGTTGACTATTTCTGGTACCGTATTTCCTGCAAACTCAACGATCTTGCCGCATGTGTCGACGAAAACGATCAGGAAAAGCTTACCGCGCTCATCAATGAGGAACTGGAGCATATCTATGTGCCTCTGAATTTTTTCGGAACGGTATGCGACGGGGCATACTGTCTGTATTTGCGCGGCGATTGGCGCAATTCGCCTTCAGCCTTTGCGGTGGAACGTTATCTTGCCGAGTGCGCTATGACGGAGCATTCTCCCATCCGGGAGGCGGGTTGGAAGGTCAGCTACCTGTTGCCTGCCGGCACTGTGCACTATAGCTGCAAGTATGATGAGAAGCGCATGGGGCGCATTGAGGAGAACGGAAACGGCACCGTGACCGTGTATCTGTTTGTTCCGGAGGGCGAAAATGACGTGGAAGCTCGTATTGATGATTTCTTTGCCTGCATGGCAGAGGATATCGGCGAGTATGCGGCGCTCTGTGCAATCGGCGGGTTGCAGCCGACGTCCGACGCGAGGGGACTGTTGTCCCGCCGAAAACTGGCGAAGGCGCTCGAAAAGGCATCGGATGCATTTCTGGCGATGTTTGAGGGAGCGGAGAGCGGAACAATTTCGCCCTATGCTATGATTTACGGCTACAGCGGCGGGGCGGATGAACAGCAATTACCTTTCCGCGAGAAACTGTCGGAGGGATTTACGCAATATCCGGATCTCTCGTTGCTCGAACGGTCTTCGATCGTCATCAAAGACGGGAAAGCGGATGAACCGTGGTGGCTGCGGTTAATTACGTTCGCTTATTTGTATGTTCCCGATCTGGAGAGCGGAAGTGCGGAATACGAGACGCTGTTTTGGTATATTGCGAATGTGGAGCAGGCGCCATTATATGAGAAGACAGAGCGTGGCTTTACGGCGGTAAACATCGGTTTCGGTTACGGACAGGATCGGGGTATCTTTTTTGATCAGATCGTGGCGGACGAAAAACGCTACTTCCGTATCCTGCGCATGCTTGCGCCTGTGCTGCGGGCATATCGCGCGAAAGCGGTCACGGTGAATGAAGGCGGCGTAATGGCATACGGCTGTGATTACGACTTTGCGCCGATCGATGTGGATCAATGAAAAAGGAGAAGGATTCATCCGAAAGTATTATGACGAGCAAACAGAGAAGTAAACTCAAATCCATTGCGGCGAACCTCTCGCCCGTCACGCAGATCGGCAAGGGAGGGATCTCGGATAACCTGTTAAAGACGCTATCCGAAGCGCTTGAAGCACGCGAGATCATTAAGGTCAACGTGCTGCCGACCGCCGAGGCGGACGCGGACACCATGGCGCAGAACGCGGCGGATTTGCTGGGCGCGGAAGTCGTGGCGGTCATCGGCAGAAAGGCGATCTTTTACCGCCGCTCCTCGCGCGACGACGTAGAGCATATCGAGCTGTAAGGCGGACGAAAAAAATCATGCGCGGCGGCGGGCATTTTTGCCCGCCGCCGCGCGTTAAAATAGGACGCGGCAGCAGAAGCTGCCGCAATTTTGTTTGAATGATTTCAGTTTCCCCGTATGTGCCAAATGCGGGAAGGGTCGATGATCGCTGCATAGCCGTTTTGGGCACCCACGACGAAGAAAGTGCCGTCCTCGCGCGCGTAAACGGTGCTCGGAGCAAAATCGCAGCTGTAGACAAAGGTTTTCGCGTCCCGGTCAAAGATCAGCAGATGCCCCGCCAGGCTTTTCACGAAGGAATAGCGTTCCGTGATGTACAGCGTTTCGGCTGGCGTATCGTCGGGCAGAGAAGGATAGTCTTCGGCAAGATGGGTATAGGAAACCTTTTTGCCTGTCGCTACATCGTAACATGCTCCGTCGAAATGCACATATATCCCGTCATACCGGACGGGTTCTTCGTTGTTGAAATGCGAATTAAAATCAATTGTAGAAAGGGCGGTCCCTGAATCGAGGTATATGAAGAAAAGATCGGTCATTCCGCTTCCGGTCTCCGCAGCGTATACAATGTTGTGATCGCGATCGGGGGCGAGAATGGGATAGCTGAAGCTGTTGGCACAGGTAAAGGAGCGGTTGTTTCCGTCAAAATCGCAGCGATATATTTCGCAGATGAAGGAAGATTCGCAATATACGATACAGTCCTTCATCACAACGAGATCATAGACCGGTGTTCCGACTGTCAGCCGCTTACCTTGCATTGAGGACAGGTCCACGACGTGGATCTGCTCCATATCGCCCAATCCGAGACAAAGCGTTCCGCCATATGCGTCAGCGCAGGTGATTGTGGCGGCAAGGGGTGTTCGTTCCAGCACGGTCCCCGTTTGGGCGTCGCGGACGATAAAGGTATTGCCGCTGATCGTTGTAACGGTGTCCGTTGCGGCGTCATAGACGGTTTCCGTCACGTTTGCGGTCGGGTATAAAAAGGTGGTCAATATTCCGTCGCCGGATGTGGAGGAGGGGACGTACGAAGGGTATGTGTTCTCATCCGTGAGATCGTCGGGGAGCGTGACTTCCTGCTCGTCCTGTGCGATTACGAATTGTCCGCTGACGGACATCCCCGTCTTTTCTCCGAGAGAAGAAGCGTCATATCCGATGTCGATTACTACGGAAAACTGTTCAAATACGCCTTCTTCGCTGAGTCGGAAATATATGTCCAGCGTCTTTTTTGTAAAGTTTACCTGCATGCTGCCGATGTCGCCCTTCATATTCTCTTCCAACAGGCGGAAGAAGTCTTCGTTGGCGGAAAACTTCATCCTGACGTCCTGTTCGGCGTCCAATCCGATGGTGATACCCGCTTCTTCAAACCCGGCAAGCATTTCCCGGATCTGTAGTTCTTCATCGGATGGCGCGATCAATGGTTGAACGGAACGAATCTGAGGCAGTACGGCGTCCAGTCCGCTCAATACGAGCAGCTCCTCATAGGTGAGCTTCCCGCGAAGAGTGTCATCCCCCTGTATAAAATCGAAATAGACATAGGAGTTGTCGTTATAATAATCCCCCGATACTGTCTCGGTTCCGTCATCCTGCTCGACGCTGATCTGCAAGTCGCCCATGCCTTTCATGCTGTTTGCCTCAAGGGTAAGAGCATAGTCAGTCTCGCCTGTAATGCGGGGACCGTCAAGCGAAGAGTACTCGATGCCCGCTTCCGCTTGCAGACTGAAACGGTACGATTCCTCTGTCGTGTCACCGAATATTTTGGAAATATCAAGGTCGGAAAATGCTGCCAGTATGTCTTTGGCGGAGGGAGCGGCGTAGTTGCCGGGGATGATCGGATCAAGTTTTTCTTCCGTTGTGATCGGACCATCGTCTTCGGTGACAGGCGTGCATGCCGTCAGTCCGACTGCGGTCAGCAGGAGAGCGGCGCATCCGATCGCAAAAAAGCGTCCTGTTTTTTTCATAGCAACCTCCTCTTTTTATATGATCATTATAATACATATGCTAACTTTTGTCAATTATAATTCTGCAAAGCCATCGGAAGAGCAGATGTGCGGACAGGTTTCATTTCGCCGGAAAAATTTCGGACAAACTCTTGTGTTTTCGCGGAAAATATGGTAAAATAATGCAGAATGGTTCCCGTACAGGGTCAATAGAATTTTATGGAGGATATCAGATGCAATATTCACGCGAAGTGGAAGAGATGATTTGCGTCGCAAAGGGGCCCAAGCACGACCCCGCTCCCATCCCCGAAGAGGGCAAGTGGATTTGCGCGAAGCAGATCACGGACATCAGCGGCTTCACCCACGGCGTGGGCTGGTGCGCACCCCAGCAGGGCGCGTGCAAGCTCTCGCTCAACGTCAAGGAAGGCGTCATTCAGGAGGCGCTCGTCGAGACGATCGGCTGCTCGGGCATGACGCATTCGGCTGCAATGGCGGCAGAGATCCTGCCCCACAAGACCATCCTCGAAGCGCTCAATACCGACCTCGTCTGCGATGCGATCAACACCGCGATGCGCGAGCTGTTTTTGCAGATCGTTTACGGCAGAACGCAGTCGGCGTTCTCGGACGACGGTCTGACCATCGGCGCAGGGCTTGAGGACCTCGGCAAGGGGCTTCGCTCGCAGGTCGGCACAATGTACGGCACGGCATTGAAGGGCGTGAGATACCTTGAGATGGCGGAGGGCTATGTCACCCGCCTCGCGCTGGATAAGGACAACCAGGTCATCGGTTATGAGTTCGTGTCCCTGGGAAAAATGACCGACTTCATCAAGAAAGGGCTGGAGCCCAACGAGGCATGGACGAAGGCGATGGGTCACTATGGCAGATTCGCCGAAGAGCAGGGTGCGGTGAAGTACATCGACCCTCGCAAAGAGTAAGGAGGTGAGCGGTATGGCTTTGTTTGAAGGATATGAGAGAAGAATCGATAAGATCAACGGCGTCCTCAAA
>JAGHIT010000020.1 GCA_017887095.1 Clostridia bacterium
CAAGCAATCGATTCGACAAGATACAATAAAATCTCCTGTATTTCCAATACCGATAGCTGCCCTTTCTGTATATCTGCCGACAGGCAGCGCAGGAATTACACGTCCTCTTCATGGTGTTCTGCCTCCAGCATGCTGCGCAGCTCGGAGATCTCCGTCAAGAGATCGCTCAGACACCCTTTCAAAAAGACATCTTTTTTATACCGATAGAGTTTCGCCTCATAATGCTCGCAGTCCCCGTAACTCGAGACAACCGTCTGCACTTTACAGCAAAACCCGCACTTTGTCGGCTGAAAGTGCCGCGTCTCCTTCGTATAGTACCGATCGAAATACCTGCACCGATAACATTCGCCCCTATTGTCCATGGTGTTCTCCTTTGACCTCCTAATCGTGATAAAAGAATTATATCGCACCCATTGGGTGCATGTCAACCAAATGGCACCTATAGGGTGCTATATTTTTTATAAAATAAACAAGGAGTGACATTTTATGATTACGATAGAACAAATACAGCAGCGATTGGCGAATGAAATCACAAGCAGCAAAATATCGCAAGCTGAAATTGCACGACGCTTAGGCGTACGCCATCAGCAAATTTCCTGTTATGTGCTCGGAAAAAAGATGCCCGCGCTCGATACCCTTGCAAATCTCTGTAAAATCCTGGACGTCGACACCAACTATATCCTCTGCCAGGACCGTTCCGATTAAACAAAAAGGGCGCGCCGCTTGCAAGCAAGCGGCGCGCCTTGTTGTATTTTATCCCATCACTTTCCGATGACGGAGAAACGCTCGCCGATATGTGCGGCGTTTTCCACCTCGTCGATCATGGCGATCGCGTAGTCCGCATAGCTGATGCGGCTGACGCCCTTGTCGTTGACGAAGTACTCCTCGCCGCCCACAAGATATTCTCCCGTCCGCTCGCCGTCCGCGACGAAGTCACCCGCGGGGGAGAGGTAGGTCCAGACGACGTCTTTGCGCATACGCAGTTCTGCGAGCGCCTCGCCCATGTTGTTTGCCAGCGGCTTGAACACGTCGGGGAAGCTCTCCAGGTCCTTGACCTGCACGGTGTGCTCGGGGTTGACGTACAGGCTGCCCGCGCCGCCCACGATGAGCAGGCGCACCTTGGTGCCGCTCAGAATGTCACACAGGTGACGAAGGGAGGTCTTGTGCAGGGGAAGCGTTTCGGGCGTCCATGCGCCGAACGCATCGATGACGACGTCATATCCCGCGAGATCTTCCCTCGTGAGGTCGAACAAGTCCTTGACCACCTTCTTCGCCGCGGAGTCGACCGCGTCGCTCTCCTTGCGGACGATGCCCGTCACTTCATAGCCGCGCGAAAGCGCCTCAGAGACGAGAAGTCTCCCCTCTTTTCCTGCCGCACATACGATCGCTACTTTTTTCATGATTGTTTCCTCCAAAATTGTTTTATTTGTTGTAATCTTTTTGATTACATCGTTAGTATAGCACGCCTTTATTGTAATGTCAAGGGTTACAACGAAATTTTTTTGGATCTTTTCAAAAATTTTTGCAAAAAATCGCCCCGCACGGGACGAAAAAACCTGCCCCGACGGGACAGGCATAATTTTAACCTTGTTTGCTTGCAAGATCTTTTGTCAGATCGAGCAGCGTCCCCTTTTTGAGTTCGTTCTCCATTGCCGCCTGCGCATCGGCGAGGTGCGCATCGAGCACAGCGTGGATATTGCGCCCGACGGGGCAGGCGGGATTGGGGTTTTCGTGGAAGTGGAACATGTCCCCGTCCATGCTGTCCACCGCCTTGTAGACGTCGTACAGCGTGATGTCCCCCAGGTCCTTGACGATGCTCGCGCCGCCGCTGCCCGCCTTGACGTCTACCATGCCCGCCGCTTTCAGACTTAAGAGCGTCCTGCGGATGACGACGGGATTGACCTGCACGCTCGCCGCGATGAAATCGGACGTGACCTTGGTCGTTTGAGAAAAGTTGTAAATGACAAGCAGTGTGTGCACCGCCACCGTAAATCTTGAGGTGATCTTCATATTCCCCTACTCAAGTTTTTTTCTATATTATACAGCGCCCGCGCTGTAATGTCAAGCATTACAGCGCGGGCGCATGCACATTTTTATCGATTAAAGCCGCTTGGCGATCGCGTAGAGGAATTCCTCGGAGTTGAGCTTCCTGGGCGTGATGCCCTCGCGGTGGAAGAGCGGGACGAGATCGCCCGTCATCTCCCCTTCCTCAATAGTCGCAATGGTCGCCTGTTCCAGCTTCTTTGCGAACGCCATGAGTTCTTCGTTGCCGTCCATTTCGCCGCGCTTGTGCAGCGCGCCCGTCCATGCAAAGATAGTCGCCACCGAGTTGGTGGAGGTCTCCTCGCCCTTCAAGTACTTATAGTAGTGGCGGGTGACGGTGCCGTGCGCCGCCTCGTACTCATACTTGCCGTCGGGCGAGACGAGCACAGAAGTCATCATGCCAAGAGAACCGTAGGCGGTTGCGACCATGTCGCTCATGACGTCGCCGTCGTAGTTCTTGCACGCCCACAGGATGCCGCCCTCCGAGCGCACGATGCGCGCCACGGCGTCGTCGATGAGGGTGTAGAGGTACCACAGCCCCTTTGCCTCGAACTGCTCCTTGTACTCCTCGTACACCTCGTTGAAGATCTTCTTGAACTGACCGTCGTACACCTTGGAAATGGTGTCCTTGGTCGCAAACATCATGGGCAGGCTCTGCTCGAGCGCATAGCGGAAGCAGGAATGCGCAAAGGAGCGGATGGACTCGTCGCAGTTGTGCATGCCCTGCACGACGCCGCTCGTACCGTTGAAGTCGTGGACGAGCTGGCGGGCAACTTCGCGCCCCTCCTTGTCCTCGGTGACGAGGAACACCTTGTTCCCCGGCTCCGCAACATGATCGACCGCCGCGTACACGTCGCCGTAGGCGTGACGGGCGAGCACGATGGGCTTGGTCCAGGTGGGCACATAGGAGCGGATGCCCTTGCAGACGATGGGCGCGCGGAACACGGTACCGTCCAAAATGCGGCGGATGGTGCCGTTGGGGCTCTTCCACATCTCATGCAGGTTGTATTCGCTCATTCTCTGCACGTTGGGCGTGATGGTCGCGCACTTGACGGCAACGCCGTACTTCTTGGTCGCGAGCGCGCTCTCCACCGTGACAGTGTCCGCCGTCTCATCGCGGTGCACAAGTCCCAGATCGTAGTATTCGGTATTCAAGTCGACATAGGGAAGGATGAGGATCTCTTTGATCTTCTTCCAGAGGATGCGGGTCATTTCGTCGCCGTCCATCTCCACGATGGGGGTCGTCATTTGGATCTTTGCCATAAGTACCTCGCCGATTTTTTCCTCTATTATACGATTTTTTGCCGCCGTTTGCAACTTTTTGCGCCTGAAAAAACGCCGCGCGTCAAAATTCCCGTATGAATGATATGTTTTTGCGCCTTCGGACGGGCGAGCGCGTCCGCGATGACCTCCTCCAAAAGGCGGCGCGTGCCCGAGAGCGTCCCCCCAAGCAGATACCCCGCAAGCGAGCCGGGCACCATGTTCAGCTCGTTGAAGAACACCTCCTCGCCGACGACGAGGAAGTCCGCCCGCACGATGCCGCGCATCCCGAACGCCTCATAGAGTGTGTGCGTCGCCGCGCGGATGCGCAATGCGATCTCTTCGGACAGATCTGCGGGGCACTGGCTGCCCCTGCCCTCCTCGTACTTTTCGCGGTAAGTGAGCACATCCCCCGCCGAGAACACCTCTTCGGGCTGTGAGAGGCGCACTTCGCCCCCGATGCGCGCCGCAGCGCAATTGATATCCCGCCTGCCCTCGAAGTACTTTTCCAGAAGCGCCGCGTCGTCCAGTTCAAAGGCGAGCGCGAGCGCCGCGTCCAGCTCCTCGGGCGCGTGCACGACCGTGACGCCGATGCTCGAACCCAAATGCACGGGCTTGACGACGAGCGGATACCCAACCTCTTCCGCCTTTGCCGCGCCGTCCTCGCCCTCTTTCAGGCACACGGCCGGCGCAACGGAAATGTCCAGCCCGCGCGCCGCGATCTTGGTGAGCCATTTATCCATGAACACCGCGCTCTCGGGCATGGCGGGCGAGGCAAGGGGGACGCCGTGCCAGACGAGCAGCGCAGAAAGCGTACCGTCCTCGCCCATGCCGCCGTGGCAGCAGTTGAGTGCAACGTCAAAGCGGGCGACGACGCGCCCTCTGCCCTTTGCGCGCACGAGTGTCCCGCCCTCCACCCGCACGGGAAGGGGCGGCTTTTTGGGTCGGACGACCTCTTCCACGGCACGGAAGTCCGCCGTGACCATGCCGCCCTCGGACGGGAGATATACGGGCAGAACGCGATAGCTCCCGCCGCGCAGCAGATTGCACACAAGCATCCCCGTGATGACGGAGACCTCGCTCTCGTTGGATCTTCCCCCGAAAAAGACTGCGACAGTCGGCATACAAAAAACACCTCCGAAGAATTTTTCTTCCGAAGGTGTTTCTTTTGTCTTTTCCGCGTGACACGATCGAAAAAAAGACCGCATACGCGCCCGGAGCGTCAGTAAATGTCGGGCAAGTCATTGAGAAAAAGTACGCAGTCCCCCGTTCTCAGTTCCTTGGCAAGGATATTCTGTGCGTCCTGCAGGGTGGGCACAATGCGCAGCTTCTCCTCCTCCCCGCCCGCCGCAAGATATCCGCTGCGCACTTCCAGAACGAGTGTTTCACCTACAAGGATTACAAGATCCAGCCCGACGAGTGAAGCACCCAACCTTGCATTGATCTCTTCTTCAAGCTGCCCGAGTTCAACGATGCCGGGCGTGACGACCACCTTTCTTCCGCCTGCAAGCTTCAGCACTTCCACGGCGTTCTGCGCGCCCGCGGTATTGGCGTTATACGCGTCGTCCAGAATGATGACGCCGCCCTGATTGCGCCGCTCCAAACGGTGCGCGACGGGCGTGATCTCGGCAATTCCCGCTTTGATCTCTTCCGCCGTCATGCCCAGCAGCGAGCACAGCGCCGCGGCAAGCGCGACGTCCTCAGCCGCGTGCCTGCCGAGCACGGGCACCCGCACGGGAAAACTGCCATCTGGCAGGCGGAGCGTAAAGCGGGTGCCGTCCAGCGACAGACGAACGTCCTCCGCGTCAAAATCCCGCCCCATGACGAGATCCTCTTTCCTTGCGAGGTCGGCGACCGACCTGCCCAAGACACAGCGACGGGTACGCTCAGCCAAAACACCTTTTTCTGCCTTGACCGCCTCCAAAGAGCCGAACGTCTCGGTGTGCTGGGGGCAGACGCCCGTCAGAATGCCGTATTCGGGCGTGACAATATCGCACAGCTGCGCGATCTCGCCCATCCTGCGCGCGCCCATCTCTGCAAGAAAAACGTTGCAGTCCAATCCGATCTCGTTGACCGTGCGCGCGATGCCGCTGGGGGTATTGTACGAATAGGGTGTTTCGATCACTTTGAAGCGTACGGAGAGAATGGTCGCCGCAAAGTGCTTGACGCTGGTCTTGCCGAAGCTCCCCGTGATTCCCACTTTGACGGCGCTGCTCTTATCCAGTTCCGCCTTTGCCCTTTTGATAAAGCGTGCGGTATGCGGCGTTTCGTACGCCTTCATCGCAAAACAGACGCCGGTCAAAACGATCGGAACGAGCAGCGGCACGATCGCGAAGGGTACATAGCGCAAGAGGTTATACCACGGCGCATTGACCGCGAGCGCAACGGCGCGCATCGCAAAAGCAAGCCCGATGTTTACGGCAAGCATGACGAGCGTATAAATAATGGTCAGCCGCATGAGACGTGGCGTCGGCACTTCTTTCACTTTGAGGGCGTGGCGGCTCTCCGAAATGCAATAAAGCACGGCGATGCCGATAAAAGGAACTGCCGAAATGAGATTGGCGATCTCGCTGCCCAGAAAGGAGAAACATACGCTGACGACCGCCGTCAGAAGCGCAACGGCAATGGCGAGCAGGGACGCCTTTTTTCGTTCAATATTGCGGCTGCGATAGTACCACTTCAGAAACGCTCTGCATGAATAGCCCTCCTGCTGCAGAATACCGAGCAGGCGGACGGAACACATCACAAAGACGTAGCCCGCGAGCAGTCCTCCTGCGATATTGGCGATGACCGACCAGACTCCCATTGTAAAAATTCCTCCGTTTTTGCATTGAACGCAAGCGCATTTTCCAAATGCGCAAAGTGCCCGCATCCCTCCATGACGAACAACTCGCTGCCGCGGACGGCATGCACATAGATCATCGTAGACGAAAGCGGCGTCTCTGTGTCCCGGCTGCCCGTAATGAACAGCACGGGGCGTCGGATGCGCGCCGCATCGCCGCGCAGATCCTCGTTGACGATCTTTTTATAGCTCTCCCGCATGAGGGGCGGGAGACTTCTGTACTCCTTACTCCCGAAGTGGCGCTCGGCATACTTCGGCGCGATTTTTCTGACGGCGCGATAGCACCTGACGCGCAACTTGTAGCCAGCCGTGCGCCGCGGCACGATGCCCGCGCAACCCGTCAGCACCGCGCGGTCAAACACGTCCCCGCGTGCAAGGCACTTGACGGCGACCCTGCCGCCGAAGGAATGCGCCACGACGTGCGGGAATGTAATGCGCAGTTCGTCAAGCGCCGCCATGAGCCAGTCGGCATAGTCCTTGACCGACCACGCCGCAGGGAGCGCCTCCGCGCCGCCGAAGCCCGGAAAATCCAGCGCGGTCACACGGTAGAACTTGGAAAAATAACTTATCTGCGGGTAAAAACTCTCTTTGGAAGCGAGGTAGCCGTGCAAAAATATGAGGTCTTTCCCCTCGCCCCGCTGCACATAGGAAAGTTTCAACCGAGCTCCTTGACCATGACGAGGGCGTCCTCGCCGTCCGGATAGTAGCGCGAACGCGCATACAGTCCGCAAAAGCCGTATTTTAAGTACATAGACATGGCGGGCGCATTAGAAACGCGCACTTCCAAAAAGACGCGCTTTGCGCCCTTTTCCTCGGCGATCTCAAGAAGATCTTCGAGGATCCTGCCGCCTCTTCCGCACCTGCGGTACACCTCCGCCGTGCAGATGAGCTGTACTTCCGCCTCGTCCAAAACGACGCTCACGCCGCCGTACGCCGTGATCACGCCCTCCTCTTCTAGGAGAGACCCGTAAAAATTGCCCGAGAGAAAGGAATCGGCAAGCATACGGTGATTCCACGGATCGGAAAAGTTCTCCGCCTCCAGCGCGGCGATGGCGTTGAGGTCGGCATACTGCCAGCTTCTGCCGTTCATCTCCCCTCCTCTGCGGACGACTTCCGCAAGTACAGCGCTTCCAGGGCATGCGCGGGCATGACCTCCCCCGCCTTATTCACGGCGGCGGCAAGCAACCCCTGCGCCGCATCCGCGACGCGCACCCCTTCAAAGAGCGGCGTGTGCGCAACGGGCACATACCC
>JAGHIT010000021.1 GCA_017887095.1 Clostridia bacterium
CGGACAGCGGGACCGGCGGAACGGGATCCGATGTTTATCAGGACTATTCTTCCGATAAACAGCCTGGAGACGGGAATTTCGATTATCCCGGGAACTATGAAAATCCGGAACTGACGATCGACGGGCTTGGGAACGACGAGCAGTGGCAGGGGGTAGAGGCGTTTGCGACGTTCGGGAAGAACGGAAATGCGAACGTTAAGATTTACCGCGGCACGAGCGCTCTGTTCTTCCTGTTTGAAGTAAAGGATAATGTCCTTCTGACGCAGGGCGTGACCAACGATGACGCCGTCACGCGCGGAGACAGCATTGAGCTTTACCTTGATACCCTGACGGACGGCGGGCGCAATCCGCAGAGCGACGATTATCAGATCAATCTCGGCATTCACGGCAAGACGCGCATCATGCAGGGTGCGGGCGGTCAGTGGGGCAGCTGGAACGGCTTGATCGACTACGAGGTCGCGCTCAACGGCACGCTGAACGATGGCGATGAGGCAAATGATACGGGGTATTCCGTTGAAGTCATGATCCCTTATGCGCAGATCATGATCGAAAAAGACGACACCATCGGCATTGCGCTCGGTCAGGTGGACAAGATCCGCGTCGAGGATGCGGCAACGGGAAGCGAGTCGGCTTCCTGGAACTGGTACGGCTGGTCTTATAACGGGACGGCGATCAATCCGCAGGTTCCCGATCAGTATATTTTGCTTGACAAGGACGGCAATCTGATGTCTCGAGACGAGCAGGAGAAAGCGCCTGCGGATGTCGGCGGATACATCAGGGATACAGACGGCGCGCCTGTTGAGGGGGTAACGGTCACTGCGCAATCGGGCGACGTTGAAAAGACGGCAACGACAGACGCGAGCGGATATTATCTTCTCGAAGATCTCGATCCCGAGCTCACCTATACGATCACGGCAGAAAAGGACGGGTATCTTACCGGGATCTCCTCCGTTACGCGCGATGAACTGCGCGCCGTGGACGGCGGGGTCGTCACCAAGGACATCGTTCTCACCTCCACGGCGGGACTTCAAACGACGACGCTCACGGGCACGGTTAAGAACGTTCTCAACGGGGCAGTCGCCGGCGCAACGATCGCGGTGAGCGGTATGGAGCTCTCCGCAACGGCGAATGACGACGGCACTTTCTCCCTTGCAGGCGTTCCCGTCCGCGATGAAGATATCGAGATCGTCGTCTCGGCAAGCGGATATGCAGATACTGCCACGGCGATCGCGTCGGAAGATCTTGTTGCGGACGGCAGCACATCCCTTGGAGATGTCAACTGCAATCTTCCTGCGTCGGAGACGGGCGCCTTCGGCGTGACAAATCTGCTCGCCAATAACATCGGCTATATTACCCGTACGCTGGACGGCGTGGAGTTCCGCTTTGAAGGGGATCGTACGTTCAACGGCTGGATCGAACTCTTCATTGACACCAAAGAGAGCGCAGGCGCGCGCGGTGCAACGGACGTGATGTATCAGCTCAAGGCAGACGGGACGGTCAGCGTCGTCAATCATGGCGGCTCGTTTACAACGACCGGCATCGTTTGGCAGGTCGAGCACATCGACGGAGCGGGCTACACGGCATATCTTCTGATCCCCTACGAGACGCTCGGTATCAGTGCGCTCGAGCCGTTCGGAATCTCGCTCGGCCAGAGCAACGGCCAGGCGGCATGGGACGGATGGGGCAGAGATGACATGAAGGGTACGAACGATTCAGGGTTCGTCGCGCCGGAGATCCCGACCGACTATATCCGCGTCAGTGCAGATAACCATCTGTATGAGGCCGCGCACAACAATGTCATCCTCACGATCGGTGGGACCGTCATTGATGAAGACGATGCGCCCGTGGCGGGCGTCACGGTGTCCGTGAATGAGCAAAACGTGACGACGAATGCGCAGGGCCAGTGGTCGATGAATGTTCCGCTCACATCGGAAGTGCTCACCGTGCATTACAGCAAGACAGGCTATATTTCCGAGTCGACGCAGATCACTTCCGCAACGGTCGGAAGCAGCACCTCGTGGAGCGAAACGATGCAGCTTTCCGAACACGTTGTGGCAATTTCCGGTACTGTGACCGATCAGGACGATGCACCTGTGGCGGGCGTCACGGTCACTCTCACCTATGCGGGCGGCGAGGATCTTGTTGCAACGACGAACGAACAGGGTGAATATAACTTCTCGTCTGTAACGTCGTTCGTGGATATCACGCTGACATTCGCCAAAGAGGGCTTTGCAAGCGGCTCGGAAACGCGCACCGCGGCACAGCTTGCCGCAGGCGACAGCCTGACCATCGGCAAACAGCTTACGGCAACGTCTGTCATTCAGACTATCACGCTCACGGGCAAAGTCATCGGCATTAGCGGCGCACTTGAAGGGGCGACGATCTCTGCGGGCGAACTGACTGCGACCACCGGGGCGGACGGCTCGTTCTCAATCGCTCAATTCCCTGTGACCGACTGCGAGGTCACGGTCTCGCTCACCGGGTATCTGAATACAACGGTGGACTTCCGTGCTTCCGATTATACGAGCGGCGGGACGTATGCAATGCCGGATATCTACCTTGCGCTCAACTATGAGGAACTGGGTAACGCCTTCGGCACCAAAGCAGATAGCTTTGCATCTTTCGTGCCCTCCGTCACGCGCGGAGAGAGTGCTATCATGTTCCGATTTGTGGGCAGCAAGCCGTTCACGGGCTTTGTGGAGCTCTATCTCGATACGGGGTTGAGTTCGGGCTTGGACGGAAGAAACGCTACGGACTACTGCTTTAAGTTGAATGCGGACGGGACTTTCTCCGTAAACAATTATACGGGGAATAATACAAGCACTTCAACGCTTGTCTACCGTCTGGAAAACGGCGGAACGTCCGCACCCGTGATCACGTTCAACGTACCTTATGCCTTCCTGGGCATCGAGCGCGACGAGATCTTCGGCGTCACGTTCGGACAGGGCGGCGTACAGAACGGAGAGGTCACAAACGATTGGGACGGCTGGTCGTTTGAAGGGGCAACGGGCGTGGACGGACTTGCTTTTGTACAGCCCGAGCGCACATGGGATTATATCCGTATCGGCGCGGACAATAAGCCGTTCTGGAATGCGGAAAACGTCACGCTGGAGACGCTTGATCTGACCTCGTATAATCTGCACTTCGGCAAAGGGCCGAATGACGACAGCATTCATGCAAAGCTCACCCGTGACGAAACGGGCATCACGTTCGAGTTTATCACCCTCGGGGATTTCAGTTCGCGCTCGACGGGAACGGAGGTCATCCTCATCTATATTGATACCGGTGCACCCGCTGCCGGATGGCAAGTCGATCACCAGTATAAGCTGGTCTCCGACGGAAATGTTTATAAGAACTTGGACAGCGATGATGCTGGCAGGGTAGACGGCAACGCATGGTGGGCTGCGAATGATGCCCATAAGCTTGGAACATTTACCATTTCTCGCGAAAACGGCGTGACGCGCATGACTTATAAAGTGTTGTTCACGGATATCGGCGTATCGGCGGACGAAGTGTTCGGGATTACTCTTGTCGAGGGTTGGCGCACGGATGCCGACAATGGGTCAAGCGAGTACGGCGGGTGCCTCTATACCTATGATGGCGGAAGCTATGTCGTTGCCGACGCCGCCAACACGGCAGGGTATATCCGCATCCGAGCAGACGGCTCCATTGTGATTGCAAATTCCAATGCGGCAGTCACCGCATCGACGGAAACAATGGAATAAGGAGGAAAAATCATGAAAAAGATTTTAAAGCTCTCAATGGTCGCGCTCTCGGCGTTGATGCTTGTCAGTGCCGCAGCGTGTGACAGCGGGTCGACGGACGACGGGCAGGGGACTACGCCTCCTCCCTCCGCACAATATTCCGATCCGAACGCGCAGTTGACGACGTATGATAACCGCACCTACAACGAGTATCTTCTCGGTGACGATGCTGTCATCGAAAACCAGTGGCCCGGCTACGGAATCGGTGACCCGTTCATCATGCGCTATAACGGAGTGTACTATCTCTATGTCTCTTCCCTGGATACCGAAGTCGGCGTCCGCGCCTATAAGTCGGCAGACCTGGTCAACTGGGCGCCGGTGACGGGAAGCGGCCTTGAAGAGGGGTATGTCTCGCAGGATCCCGTTACGCTGGCGGCATATGCTCCCGAGGTGTACTACTACAACGGTACGTTCTATATGTACACCTCTCCCGGTGGGAACGGACACTACATTCTCACGTCTTCCAGCCCGGAAGGCCCCTTTGTGGCGGCGACGGGGAACTTCGGCCTCAGCATTGACGGCTCGGTGCTCATCGACGATGACGAACAGATGTATTTCTCCTATGCAAGCGACCAGGGCATCCGTATGGCGCGCATGACAGACATGCTTACGATCGATACTTCTTCGACGCCTGCTCTCACCGGGGTGCAGATCGGCGGCTGGACAGAGGGATCGTATATCATGAAGCGGGATGGGATCTATTATCTCACCTTTACGGGCAACCATGTTGCTTCCGATGGCTATCGCATTGCCTATGCTACGGCGGAGGAGCTGCCGGAAAGTTACCGCAATGCCTTCACACGCGGACAGAACAACCCGATCGCACTGGAGACGGAGAGTGAACTCAAGGGGATCGGACATTCGTCCACCGTTCTCGGACCGGATATGGATTCCTATTACCTTGCCTATCATTACCTCAACTCCTCGGGCGGCCCCAACCGAAGCCTCGGGATCGATCGGCTGACGTTCAACGGGACGATGATGTCGGTCGCGCCCTCGCTCGACGACAGCGTGACGCCTGCGCTCCCTGAATTTTATGCAAACGGGAGGGACGAGAGCAAGTTTGAAACGCAGGGCGAGTTCCTGTTGAGCAATGTGCAGGCTCCCGCAAATTTCACGGCGGAATTCAATGTGAGCGGAGCGGCGAACACGACGTATGTGTTTGGCTATACGAATGCGCAGAACTACATGAGCGTCACGCTCGATCTGACGGAAAAGTCCATCGTGCTCACGAAGGTGGCGGATGGAGCAAGCACGCAGATTGCAGAGGGCACGCTTGTCAACAATTATGCTGCCGATAAACTGCATACCGTACGCATTGCGGCGCGCGACGGCGTGGTGGATGTTGTGTTCGACAACATGACCAAAATTGATAATGCACAGCTGGAGACGGTCGCGGGAAATATCGGCTATGCGTCTCTTGCGGACGGTGCCGAGGTCGGTTACACGGCTTTCTCTGACGTCGCGATGGGAATGAGCGATGAGCGCGAAGCCAAGCAGTCATCTACCTTTGTCGGCGCCTCCACATATCTGCATGACGACACCTATACGGACGGATACGATCTGAGCGAGCAAAGCGGCATCAGCACGATCACGGAAGATAGCGATTATCGTTTTGCGGGCTGGAAGGCGCTTACGCTGGGTGCGGCGGGGGACGATGTCTCCTACCTCGTCTATAACCGCAGCACGGGTCGCTACGCCCTGGAGCTCGTCTACCTTGCAGAGGATGCGGGCAAGCAGATCGGCGTGAAGATCGACGGCGTGAACGGCGGAACGGTGTGGCGCTGCACCCTTCCGGAGGTGGATTCCGAAAACGGCTACGTCAAAGCGATCGTCGGCGAATTTGAAATGGACGCAGGTGCGCGCATCGTACGCATCGAGGCGTTGGATGGCTCGGTCACTTTTACGGCTTTCCGTATGATCGAGGCGTCTGCACAGACACCCGTCTATGAGCAATCGCTCGCGTCCTATGCGCAGACAGGCGCGGACTACAAGACCATCTGGAAGCTCAAGGACAACGGCCACTATGCCAAAGCGGGTACGCGCCAGCTTGTATATTTCGGCGACAATGCCATTACCGACTTCACGCTTGAGGTGGAGGTCCTTCTGGAAGGGGCGACCGGTTCTTCTTCGACGGCCGGTATCGTATTCCACGCGCGAAATTATGCTTCTTCCCCGCACGATTCCTACACCAGTATTCAGGGGTACTACCTTGCGTTGAGCAACAACACGGTCGTCCTGGAGCGGTTGAATTATGCGGATGACAGCGAGCCGATCGCTTCGGATGCGCAAACCATCCAGAGTGATGTCTACTACAAGCTCAAAATTCAGGCAAGGGGAAATGTCATCACCGTATGGCTGAATGATGAGCAGGTGTTCGAAGTGACGGACGACTGGGCATTTGCAAACGGTAAAGTCGGCCTCTACACGAACGGTGCGGCCGTGATTTTCCGGAATCTGAAGATCAGCAGCTGATTGTCAAGGCGAGCGCGGGCTGCGACATGGCTGCAGCCCGCGTCTACCTTATTTTACAGGATATCGCATCCTGACATCAGAGGGGCGGCAAGGCAATATGAAAAAAAGCATTTTGATAGTGGCAACAGCATTTATGGCATCGATCGTTTTATCATCGTGCTCCGAGGGAGCAAAGACAGAAATCGAATATATCCCGCCCGAAGTCGAGCGGTATGAAAATCCCATTGAGATCGAAGGTCAGTGGGGCGCAAGCGCTGCCACGGGACCGGACGGACAGTACGGCATCGGCGACCCGTTCGTCATGCGATTTAACGGAAAATATTATCTATATCCCTCCACATCCGACCCTTGCAGCGGGATCAAAGTGTTTGAATCGGACGATCTCGTGCATTGGACGGACAAGGGATATGCCGTAGCGCCGACGGAGGAGACATCGCACGGCGCCTATGCTCCCGAGGTCATTTACTACAACGGTTATTTTTATTTATGCCAGTCCCGCGCGGGTCAGGGGCACTACATCTATCGTTCGGAGATCCCCACAGAGGGATTTGAGCTGATCAGCACTTCTGCACGTTCTCCCGAAAACATCGATTACGGCAATATCGGCATGGGGATCGACGGCTCCTTTTACGTCTCGGACGACGGAAAGCTCTATCTGCTCCATACCTCCACCCCCGCAGGGCTCAAGTATAATGAGATCACAGATGTCTCTGATATCAATCCCGATACGCTTGGGCGGACGGAAGAGCTTGGCACGGCAAACCTCAACCATTGGATCGAGGGACCGGGGATATTCCGCCGCGGAGAGTTTTCCTACCTGACCTATACGGGCAATCACGTCATTTCGTCCGGCTACCGCGTTGCGTATTCCTATGCAGAAAATTTGAGCGATCTTTCGTCCTTTATCCAGCCTGTCGACAATGTGACATTGATCGATACCGCTGCAGAGCATCGCGGGCTCGGGCATGCAAGCAATTTTTACGGTCCCGATCTTGATTCCATCTATACGGCGTATCATAGTTTGGTTGGGAGCGGTCCTGCGCGCCGGTATAATCTCGACAGATATTTCGCGAGCGGGAGCGTGCTTACGGCAAACGGTGTAACGCACAGGCCTGTCGCGGTGCCCTCGACACCCGGAAAGGGAGGATACGCCGAGCAGCTCACACAGCAACAGGGGCGTTTTGTATTCGGAGAAACGCAGGATTTTTTTACGGCAGAATTCAACTTTATCCCTGCACAAGGGCAGGAATTGTTCTTCGGGGCATCCGGCGAGGACGGCTATATCCTGCGCGTGACGGACGGGATGTTGCGACTGGTACGCACGGAGAGCGGAACAGAGCGCTTGCTCGGTGAAAAACAGGTCTTTGTTGCAGACGGGAAGCTCGCTACCGTACGCATAGAAAATGGCGACGGCGTCGGATATGTCTACTGGAACGGCATGCGCGTCATCGAATATGCGGCGGAGGCAGCGTCCGGGGCATTGGGATATGCGCAAGAGGAAGGGATCGGATACACCGCATATACCAACGATGTATTCGGGACATCCGATTTTGAGGCGCTCAAGAATTTCCCCACGAAATTTCCTGCCGTCGATTACCTTAAAGGGGAAAACCGCGGATTTTCCATCCGTAACGCGGAAAGGAAGGCGGGCGGCGTGCGTGTCGGCGAGCCGGAGAGTATCGTCCGGGTCGGCGACGCAAATGCAGTAACGCTGGAAGAGGGCGATTGGGTGAAATATGCCGTGGACGTACCGCAGGACGGGGTGTACGCTCTGTCGGCGGAAGTATCTGCAGCAAGTGCCGGGGCAATCTTGCGCATTACGATCGGTGACAGTGCGACAGAAACTACGATCCCATCTGTTCCGGAGAGCGCTGCTACCGTCAGAGTGTATCTGGGAGCGCTGAACGTGCCGTCCGGGATCGGGACCATGAAGGCAGAAGTTGTATCCGGGCATGCGGAAGTGATCTTGTTTGAGAGCGCACAGACGAGCGGCAACGAAAGTGCGGAATTGGGTCAGTACGATCTTGTCAACGGAACGGCGGAACTTTCGGACGGCGCCCTTGCCGTACGCGGAGAACGAGGCGTGATTTTCTGGGAAAATACGGACAGCGTCAATTTTGAAGCGACCGTCACGTTTTCCTGCGACATGGATCTGATGACGAATGTCGGTTTCATGATCCGCTCGCAGCATTACTCCTATCATCCCGGTCAGCCCGCTGAATCGTGGCGTGGTTACTATTTACAGCTTGGCGGAAGCATTGTCGCGCTGCATCGGTATGACTATGGAAATACCGGAACGCTCGACACGGCGCGCGGCGGGTCGATCGATTTCAGCGAAGGAGTTCATACGCTGAAACTTCGTGCGGAAGGGGATACGATCACCGTCACGATCGACGAAACGATAGAGCTGGCGGCACGGGACAGTTGTGCATTTTTGTATGGCAATCTCGGGGTGTATGCCGGAAACGGTGACATCACGGTCCATGCTTTTGCATATCGGGCGATTTGAAATCAATATTTTCGAGGGTAAAAATGAAACATACAGCATGCTATCAAAAGGGGTATCCCCGTCCGCAGTTTGTCCGCAGCGAGTGGACAGATCTGAACGGAGAATGGAAATTCGGATTTGACGATGAAACGCAGGAGGCAGATGCGCTGAAGGGCAGGCTTCCGCGCACGATCCGTGTGCCGTACACTTATGAAACGATGATGAGCGGCATCGGGATCGCGCAGGCGCATCATGCGGTATGGTATTCACGAAACATCCGTGCAACTCGTTCAAAGCGTACGTTGTTGCATTTTGAGGGTGTGGATCATAAGGCGTACGTCTATATCGACGGAAAATATGTCGGCTCGCATTGCGGGGCCTATTCCCGTTATACAGTGGATATCACGCGCTTTCTCGGCGAAGGAGAGAGCGTTTTGACCGTTCGGTGCGAGGACGACGGACACCCTTCTTGCGTGCGCGGCAAACAGCGTTGGATGGAAGAGAGCTACGGCTGCTGGTATGTCCAGACGACGGGAATCTGGAAGAGCGTATGGCTGGAATGTGTCGATGGCGTGCACTTGTCGGCGTTAAAAATGACTCCAGATCTTACAGATTATACCATCCGTTTTGATTTCGAGGTGAGTGAGCCGGCAGATGACGTCAGCGTGCGGTTTGATATCAGTTTTGGCGGAACGTTCCTGCATACGGTTTGTGCAACGGCTTCCAATCGGTTCAACAGCGTAACGTGTGCGCTTCCGAGTGAAAAACTTACATACCAGGTCGCGCTTTGGTCCCCGTCCGATCCAGCGCTCTACGATGTAACGATCACCGTAAGCAAAGGCGGGCGCATCGTCGATGAGGTCAAAAGTTATTTTGCTTTGCGCGATTATTCCGTGAAAGGCGATAAAATTTTGCTGAACGGCCGTCCGTTCTATGCAAGACTTGTGTTGGACCAGGGTTATTGGAAGGAAAGCGGACTTACACCGCCCGACGAAGAGGCGCTTGTGTCAGACATCACACTTGCCAAAGAGATGGGCTTCAATGGCGCGAGAAAACACCAGAAAATAGAGGATGAACGGTATTTTTACTACGCCGATCTCCTAGGTTTTACCGTTTGGTGCGAACTTCCGTCCAATCACTGGTTTTCCGATGCCTGCTCTGAGGAGATCGCGCGGGAATGGCTTTCTATCGTGCGTGCGAACTACAACCATCCTAGTCTTGTTACATGGGTCATTTTTAACGAAAGTTGGGGCGTGCGGAATATTTCGAAAAACAGTCAGCAGAGAGATCTTGCAAACGGGCTGTATTATCTTACGAAGAGCATCGATCGTATGCGGCCTGTGATTTCCAATGACGGGTGGGAGCACGCGAAGAGCGATATCCTCACGCTTCATGACTACGAGCAGGATGGCAGTAAGCTTTACAAGCGGTATGAGACTATGTGTAAGATCACCGAGGGAAGTTCGGAAAACGATCAGCCCATGCCGTTTGCGGATGGATGCGTTTACCGCGGACAGCCGATCGTGATCAGTGAGTTTGGCGGTACGGCATATGTGCGCGACGAAGCGACGGGCTGGGGATACGGGACAGGCGTGAAGAATGACGAGGAATTTCTCGATCGTTTCGCATCGCTCGTTTGCGCAGTCGACAAGATGGGACTGAGCGGATTTTGCTATACGCAACTCACGGACGTGCAGCAGGAAGTAAACGGTCTTTTGCGTGAGGACAGAACTTCAAAAGTCCCGTTGGAGGAAATCAGAAAGAGAAATCATCGTTGAACGGAGCGAAAACAGGACAAAATGGCATAAAATAAAAAGATAGTTGGCACCGTGGCGTGTGCTAGGCATAGACTAGGCATAGACGAGTGCGGCGAAGCTTTGCCCCAAAAAACTGCTCGCTACGCTCGCACTTTTTTGGGGGCCCCATTTTCGCGCCGCCGCAGCCAAGCACACGCCACGAAAAAGAACAACAAGAACAACACGGGAAACCAAATCGAAAGGCGCGGCGGCGCGGAGCCGTCCCCGCTGATCCGCTTGGGGATCGGCTCCGTGTTTCCCGCCGCGCATGGCTTTCTTTCATTGGTTTTCTATCCCGTTCCATGTGCCTCTTGAATTTTGCCTTTTCCGGTCGGCTATGGTAGCATAGCTCCTCGCGAAAGTCAACGGCCGCAAAATCGTCGCTGAAAACACCCATATAAACGAATTGAGAGCCGAGTAAGGAAGTTTTCCTTGCTCGGTTCTTTTGCTGTCTATAAGGCATTTCCGGACTTGCACGCAACGATTTTGGCTTTATCCCGTTGACTTCCGCAGGCTTGCTATTCAGAATACCGACTTTTACCGTCCTATGCTCCTCCGCCTGTTGCCCGAAAAAGGCAAATACAAAATTCACGGAGGTGTGAAAATGAAAGGAAAGGTAAAATGGGATTTCAAGGTGTTGACGGAGAAAATATCCCCCGAGAATATCGCGGTAATGGCAGAGCTGATCGCCATGCGGGAGACAAAAACGCTCATAGGCTTTATGGGGTATCATGCGGAGAAAGCACATAAAAAGCTTTGCATGGACATCTTCTGCAAAGACAAGCTCGGATACACGCTATCGGACAGTTACGATCTCGTTCAGAGCGTGGCATTGTTCTTGTGCGGTCATTGCGGGGAATATTTGGACGACTTCCTGTACGTATCCAAAAAAGGAAAGCAAATAACCATCAAAATGGAATGTTATCTCATTATCACGAGAATGCTGTCCAAACGATACAGGCTGATGCAAAAATACCAAAGCCTTGAAGCGACAAAAGAGAAAGGTGAAATCAGCTGCATGGAGGAATCCGAGACAGAATATCAACAGGAAGTCAAGGAAGATTCGCTTGTAGACAAGATGACAGCCGCACTGAATCTTACGGAAAACATGAGTGTTGCATTGGACTGCCGCATGTCCGGAATGAGCTATCCCGAAATCGCAAAACGGCTGTCAAGGGCGGTGAGCACGGTATATGAATACTTCGAGAAGATGCGGGCAAGATACACGGCTATCTACGGATAAATGCAATGCCTTAATTCATATTTTTAGAAAGGCAGTCATTGAGACTGTCTTTTCTTTTCCAATGAACAGGTAGGGATTAGGTAGTGAAAAATAATATTTTGGTGGGATAAAGGTGAGAAACAGGTAGTTCCCACACCGTTCCATTCAAAATGAAATTATGCTACGCTGTTGATACAGCCTGCCGTTGCACCTCACCTTTTCTTCCCGTTAACTGCCCGAATACTCCCTGAATATCTCCGCAATTCCTCCCGTTGCGTTCCTTCCGTTCCGCAAGTATTCGTGATAGCCTGAAAATGGTTTGGCGCCAAATTCTTATAACGTGCAGAAAACGCTTTTCATGCTAAATTTTCCAAAGTCGGAGAAAACCTACGACTTTGGGCTGTAGAATTTCTCACAAAAATTCAGGAGGGAAAAAACAATGCCGTACAGAGCAGCCAAGATCTCATTTGACGGGAGCCACTATATCGCCACCCCGAAGGAAAACTTTCCGCAGGGACGCAAACGACGACGCCTTGCCCGTCCGCTATCCGAACAGGAAACGGAACAGAAGGAACAATTTGAAGCCGCATATCGGGAGAGCCAGCAGCTTCCGAAAAAAGAGCGTAAAGCTTATATGCGGAAAGCCATGGAGGATGTTATCCCCGACAAAAAGCAGAGGAAAGCATACGTCGAGCGTCATAACGAACGTAAACAAACAAATGCGATCCGCCGTAAGGTGCGTTTATCTAAAAAAGTCAATTTGCAGAGAGAATGGAATTTCTTTTGCACGTTTACGTTTTCGGATAAGCTGCATACCGAAGAGAGTTTCCGCAAGTCGCTCCGAAACTCCCTGAAACACCTTGTTAACCGCAAGGGTTGGAAGCATATCGGCGTATGGGAGCGCGGCGGAGAGAACGGCAGATTACATTTCCACGGCATTTTCTATATCCCGCCGGGCGGAATGGTCGGAGAACTGACCGAAACGCGGGATTACAGTACCAAAGACCACCGGATGCAGACGGCGCATCAGAATACCTACTTTTTGGAACGGTACGGGCGCAACGACTTTCAGGCGCTCGGCTCGCCGATGGAAATACAGCATTCTCTCGGATATCTGATGAAGTACATAGAGAAGACGGGCGAACGCTTGATCTATGGCGGAAAACTTCCGACTTACTTCGTTTCCGATATTATGGACGAGGACATTCTTTGTCCTTGCGGAATAGACGACAGGAAGGCAGTCCTTGCGGATGATTTCACCTGCATAAAAACGGCGAAGTCATAGGCAAAGTCAGCCGAGAAGTCATCGCCAAAATGCCGAAGGCAAACTGAGAATTTGTCTTTCGGACGGAGAGTGTAAACGAAAACGCCCTTTCCGTCAAGGGCAAGATGCATTGCCTTCGGCAACCCTTGACGGAAAGTAATGAACAGAACAGATAAGGGAAAGATTTTGCGTTTCCGTTTGGTTCGTCTCCGTCGAAAGACAGAAAAAAATAAAATCATTGGAGGTCAAAAAATGAACACAACACAAAAAGCATTTCATAGCGGCGAGGATCATGAGAATTGTTATCTCTTTGCCCCGTCCGTCAGCAGAAGAGAAACGGTGGGCAGACAGACCTATTACGTCCGCAGATATTTCCGCGGAGATAAGGACTTTGAGAAAACGATGGAACGGCTTGCAACAAAACAAGTCTACAAAAACGTGGGGTGAGCATATGAAACAAAAGCATTATATCGTGGGATTGTATTACAGAAAATCTCAGGAAGACGAGCGACAGGGCGAATCTATCTCTATCGAAAACCAGAGAATGATTCTCCGCAAGTATGCAGAAGACCACGGCTTTGAGATCCACGACGAATACATAGACGACGGCGTTTCGGGTACGACATTTCAGCGTCCCGAAGTGCAGAGATTGTTGGACGATGCTAAGACGGGCGTCATCAATACCATCATCGTCAAAGACCTTTCCCGTTTCGGAAGGAACTATATCGAAGTCGGGCAGTATGTGGATTATGTATTTCCAGCGTTCGGAATACGTTTCATCGCCATACAAGACAACGTAGACACGGAAAACCGTGACAGCAATGCTATGGAAATGATGCCCATCATGAACGTGTTTAACGAGTGGCACGCCGCGAACACGAGCAAAAAGATAAAAGCGGTCAGACGTTCTAATGCTCTCGCGGGGATTTACAGCGCGAAGAAAGCGACTTACGGGTATCTGAAAGGCAGAGATAAAAAGCGGACGCCCGTCATTGACGAAGAAACCGCTCCCGTTGTAAAACGTATCTTTGAGATGTACGCTTCCGGAATGAGCCCGAGAGGAATATCCGAAGTCCTGAACTTGGAAGGGGTGCCTTCTCCCGCTACATATGCTTATACGCAAACCGGACAAAAGCCGAAGCCGAATGTAATGGGATTATGGACGGCCGTTACGATAAGAGAGATGCTGAATAAGATCATATACATCGGGCATATGCCGCAATTACGCTGGACTTCGCTGTCCTACAAAAACCACAAACGATTCAGAAGGGATGAGAGTGAGTGGGCGGTCGTTTACAACACCCACGAGCCCATTATTTCGCAGGAATTATGGGACAGAGTACAGGAACGGAGAAAGTCGGTCGCCAAGGGCAGAAAAACAAAGATAGGGTTTACACATCCGTTGTCCGGATTTCTCATCTGCGCAGATTGCGGGAATAAAATGAAGCTGTGCACCTCGGTCAGCCGCAGCACGGGGAAACGGTTTTTCCATTTTGATTGCGGTTATCATATACGGTACGGCAAGGCATATTGTTTTTCGCATTATATTGCAGCCGGCATTATAGAGGAGATCGTGCTCAATGATATCCGGGAAATGGCGCAAAGAATCGTTTTGGACGAGAATGCTGTCCGTGAAGAGTTCATGCAACGCAATGCAGAACTTGCGGACAATGCCGTAAAGTCTGCAAAGAAAGAAATGCAGGCAAAGCATAAAAGGGTGGAAGAGTTATCCCGCCTGATGCAGATCGCCTATGAGGATAGGTTGAAGGGCAAAATGCCCGAAGATATCTGCCTGCACTTCATCCAAAGATATTCCGATGAGCAGAAAAGGTTGGAAACGGAAATCACGGAATTGGAGGCAAAGCTGACCGAAACGGAGAATACGCTGCAGAGCGCCGATGAGTTTATACGCAACATCAAGAAATACTTTGCGGCTCCCGAACTTACCCGCGAAATGTGCTATGAATTGATCGACAGGATCATTGTTGGGAGATCATCCGGCATGTCCGGAAAAGAACGCGAGATCGATATCGTTTACAAGGTAGATATTGCGTCTGTCTTGCGCCATAAGTTCAAGAAATAATGAGAAAGTGTATGGGCAAACTGCAGCTCATACACTTTTCTTATATCCCAAACTCTCTTTTCTCGAATATCCATAAAATTGTGTCGCTACGAGTACAAAATTCCATTCTTTGCGGCTACTGTCTTTAAGCATACGCTGAAAGTCAGGTCTGTTGTCGTTCGTGCCCGTCATGGCTCTGTCGATATAGGTATCGAGAATAAGAATATTATTCTTTTGAGCGTATTCCTCGCAAACGCGCAACTGTCCTTCGATAGACTGCTCCGTCTGGTTATCGCAGGAATACCTTGCATAGATAACTGCTGTTTTCATGGTTCATAAACTCCTTATAACTTTTATTTTTGTCTTTCGACGGGAGCGACCAAAACGGAAACGCAATCTCTTTTCCCTTAATGTAATGCCGTTTGCTTTCCGTCAAGGGTTGCGCAAGCAATGCATTTTACCCTTGACGGAAAGGGCGTTTTCGTTTACGCTCCGCCGGCCGAAAGACAAAATAGAGTGATTTAATTTGCTTTGGGCATTTGTGCAATGATTTCCTTGCTTACTCTGCCTATGAGTTCCCCCTCAATGCAACAAGTAAAATCGTCCGCCAAAATTGCCTTTCTGTCGTCTACCCCGTAGGGGCAGAGTATATCTTCGTCCAACACGTCTGATACGAAATAAGTGGGCAGATCGCCGCCGTACACAAGTTTCTCGCCCGATTTTTCTATGTATTTCATCAGGTATCGGAGAGATTGTTGTACTTCTTCTTGCGAACCGAGCGGCTGAAAATCGTTGCGCCCGTACCGTTCCAAAAAATGCGTGTTCTGCCGCGCCGTCTGCATACGGCGGACTTTCGTGCTATAATCTTTGGTTTCTATCATTTCGCCCACCATGCCGCCCTGCGGAATATAAAATATCCCGTGAAAGTGTAACCGCTGTTTTTCGGGCGAACGCTCCCAAACCCCGATATGTTTCCAACCTTTACGGTTTACAAGGTGTTTGAGTGTGTTCCGTAAAGACTTTCGGAAAGTTTCTTCGGTGTGCTTTTTGTCGTCGTAGGTAAACGTGCAAAAATAGTTCCATTCCTGCAAGTGTACTTTCTTGGAAAGCCGCGATTTGCGCCGTATGGCGTTGATTTTTTTCCGCTCGGTATGTTGTGCAATAAATTCTTCGCGTTGCGCTTTGTCGGGAATGGTATCTTTGAGTGCGTCCAGCAAAAAGGTCTTGCGCTCCTTGCGGGGCAGTTTTTTACTCTCCGTGTAGGCTGTTTCAAATTGTTCTTTTTTATCGAGTTCCGCATCGGGCAACGGGCGCGTTTTTCTCCTGCGCCTGCCTTGCGGAAAGTTCTCTTTCGGGGTAGCGATATAATGACTGCCGTCAAAAGAGATTTTTGCCGCTTTATAGGGCATACTGTTTTTCTCCTGTATGTTGTATTTCTGTATGGTGCGGAAAATAAAAAAACGGCAGAGTATAAAACACCATACATTTCATACTCTGCCGTTTATAATTCGGTTTCGGTTCATTTAATTTTTTTTATTTAATCTACTTTTTCGCTATGCGCGTTCTATTCTTTCTCAATCAATACAATACTTTTAATTACGATACTTGACCTTACTTTCAAAAAACTTTTTATTACACTAAACTATACAATACTTTTTCTGTTTGGTTCAATCGTTTTTATTCAGTTGTGATTTTGGGAATTATCCCGTTTTTGTTGCAAGTCAATGATACGGTCGAACAACGTACCGAGAAAAGAACGCCGTTCGCATTCGGGCATTGCTTGCAAACTTGGCTTGCCGTGTGTCTGAATGGTCAAGTCCGTTTTCAGCATAGTGCAGCCCCTTTGTGAAGATTGAAGAATAGAAAAAAGCGCAATACGGCTCTTAAAATCCTTTCAAACCCTATTACGCTTAAAATATTTTCAATTCAGTTTGGTTGTGCCCTATTTCGGGCGGCTTTTCACTATACGCTGCTTCGCACTAATAATCCGATAAAACTAAAACTTGACGAAAAAACTAACTATACGCGCCTTTCGCTATTCAACTGCCTATCATTTTACCATACGAAAAAGCGGTTGTCAACAGTTTTATGCCAAAAATACGAACAAATGTTCTAAAAATTTTTGCAAAACATACGGAGTACGCACGCGAGCGGGGGAAAAGGGCGATCCGCCAAGCGGTTCAGCGGCGGACGCCCGTACCCGCTCGGCGTTTTCGTAGTACGGTTTTGCGGTTGTTCTTTTGTCACTCTGTTTTGTTTGTTTTGCGTGGCGTGTGCTTGGCTGCGGCGAGCGAAGCGAGCCGCACTTGTCTATGCCAAGCACACGCCACGGTGCCAAAAGGTATTTTTTTATATATCTTGCAATTTTGTTTTGCTTATGTTATAATCATTTTGAAATGAGTAAAATACTTATTTGCCCTGTTTAATAATAGTCTATGAAAAATAA
>JAGHIT010000022.1 GCA_017887095.1 Clostridia bacterium
ATGTGAATTCTGGGGGGGGGGGGGGGAATTTTTGGGGGCCCGCCGCCCGTGTTTTTGATGAGCTGAAATTGATGCATGCAAAGCAAATCCCCCGAAACTTACGCTTCGGGGGATTTGCTATATGATAAGGGGGAAAAATGATGAGCGATGTTTGTCAGGAGCGCTTCCGCACTTCCTGTTTACGCCATTATTATATCTGCTCTTTTCGCAAAAGTAAAATTATTTTTCGACATTTTTTTTAAAATGTTTTTTCTGATAAAATATATCAATCGGCAGAAAATTCGTTCACAAACGGTAAAAATTTTTTTATTTTCTCACAAGAATGACCGTGTTTTATAAATATCGGCAGAGAAAGCAGCCTAATATGACGCTTACAAAGTTTGCGACCAAAGCAATGGCGATGGGAAGAAGCAGATTTTTTTTGCTGCCCGCGAAATAGACGGCGGAGACGTAGAACACCGTTTCACTGGAACCGAACGCCACGCAAGCGCACCGTGCAATGTAACTGTCCGCGCCGTAGGCGGCAAAGATGTCCGAAAGCACAGCCGTTGCGCCGCTTCCCGAAAAGGGTTTGATAAGGACAAGCTTTGCGATCTCGGGCGGAATCCCCAGTGCGTTCAGTCCGGGAGCGATCAGGGCGGTGAGAGACTGCGAAAGCCCGCTCTGTTCAAACAGCTCGGAGAGGATCAGCACCGCTGCGAGATAGGGAAAGAGGGACATTGCAAGCGGGATCGCGCCTTTCACCCCTTCGGTGAAGCAGTCGTAGAGCCGCACTTTTTTGAAAAGAGCAAACAAAAACAGCGCCAAGAACAGCGCAGGAACGATAAGCGCTAAATATGGCATCTTTTCCCCGCGAGAGCAACCAGTCCCGCGCCGAGCAGTGTGGAGCAGAGGGTTGCAATCAGTGTAGGCAGGACGATATCGGCGGCATTTGCCGAACCTGCCGCGGTACGCAGAGCGATGACCGTTGTCGGAAGAAGCTGCAGGCTTGTTGCATTCAGTACAAAGAGCATATTTGCGGCATACCCGTTTTTTGCGGCAAGAAATTTTTTCGTAGCCTCCACGCCCAAGGGGGTGGGGGCGCCGGGCAGTCCCAGAAGGTTGGCGGCGATATTTTGACAGGCGGCGGACAGTGCGGCCTTGTCATCGGAGCGGAACAGCCGTCCGGATAGAGGGTACAGCCTCTGTGAGATCATGGCGGAAAGCCCGCTTTTTTCCATAACTTTAAAAAATCCCAGCCAAACACAATAAGAGGCGAGCAGCGTCAGGGTGAGTGTTGCGGCGCGCTCGCCGCCGGTGAGCATGGCGGGCAGAAAACCGGCCGGGTCGTGAATGAAAAAGATGACGGCGGCCGCGAGGAAGATCACGGCAAAGATGGCGTTCATGCCCTATTGTATGTCCGTCGCGCGCAAAATATCATCAAATGCTTGACAAGGTCCGAATGCAGTGTTACAATTAGCATATGAGAAAGGATTTTGCAACAGTCAGTACTATGCCCACCGTATTTGTTTGGCAAATGCGGTGATTCGGCGTGTTTACATGCAAGATGTTTTTTCCCGTCGGGTCATCCGGCGGGTCTTTTTTTAGAGGGGGATCTATGAATCAATTGGGAAGCAGGGTGCTTACAACGCAGCGGCTGAGACTTCGTCCCTTCTGTGCAACGGACGCGGAACAGGCGTTTTCAGGCTGGATGAGTGATCCCGTCGTCACGAAGTATCTCACCTGGGAGAGGCATGAGAGTATTTTTTTCACGCGGCAGCTGCTTGCCGCATGGGAGCAGGAAGCAAAGCTTCTTACGACCTATCGCTGGGCGATCGTCTGGCGGGAGACAGGTGTGGTCATCGGGGATATTTCCGTTCCGATCGCCGACATGCGCTCGCAGTGGGCGGAAGTCGGTTACTGTCTTTCGCGTGCGTATTGGGGCAAGGGCATTATGACGGAGGCGCTCTCGGCGGTCATTGATTTCCTCATCGGGAAGGTCGGCTTTCTTCGCATCGAGGCGAAGCATGCGACGGAGAACATCGCTTCGGGGCGGGTCATGGAAAAATGCGGCATGCAGCCTGAAGGGGTGCTGCGCAAGGGATACCGTCTCCTCTCCACAGGCGAACTTGTGGACATTGCCATCCGCGCCATCCTGCGTGAGGAGTGGGAAGCAAGAAAGTCGTTGCAATAGCCGTGCAAGAAAAGCGCAATGTCTTTTGCTATAATTTGTTGCGCAAGCAAAACCACGCTTTTGCGCAGCGGGACCCAATTTGCGCGGCAGCGCTTTGGGGAAAAGTGAAGCGGCGCGCGCTATTATGTTGCGATTGCGCGCCGCGAGAAAAACAGAACGCAGAGCCGCATTGCGGCGAACGTTGGGTTTTCCTAAAACTCACGGCATTTCTTTTCGTCAGTTCGAAAAGAAATGCGTGAACATTGCCTCTTTAAAATTTGTTTACATTTGCAAAGAAATAGAGTATAATATCCGCGAACGTAGTTTACGAACAGGAATCATGGGCAGCGAATCCATTCTGCGCAGGGAGTCAGTATGAAAAAACCCTATTATGTTACCACGGCGATCGCCTATACTTCGGGCAAGCCGCACATCGGAAATACCTACGAGGCGATTCTGACGGACGCGATCGTCCGCTTCAAGCGCCTGCAGGGTTATGACGTCCGCTTCCAGACGGGCACGGACGAGCACGGGCAGAAGATCGAAGAGAAGGCGGCGGCCGCGGGCGTCACCCCGCAGGCGTACGTCGACAGCGTCGCAAACGTCATCCGCACCATCTGGGACAGCGTCGGCACGTCCTACGATAAGTTCATCCGCACGACGGATGCAGACCACTGCGCCACCGTGCAGAAGATCTTCCGCAAGTTCTATGAGCAGGGCGATATCTACAAGAGCGAGTACGAAGGCTGGTACTGCACCCCGTGCGAGAGTTTCTGGACGGAGAGCCAGCTCGTGGATGGCAAGTGCCCCGACTGCGGCAGAGAGGTCAAAAAGGCCAAGGAGGAGGCGTATTTCTTTAAGATGGGCAAGTATGCGGACAGGCTCATCGCGCATATCGAGTCCCACCCCGATTTCATCCGCCCCGTCTCCCGGAAGAACGAGATGATGAACAACTTCTTAAAGAAGGGGTTGCAGGATCTGTGCGTCTCGCGCTCCACCTTCACATGGGGCATTCCCGTCGACTTTGACAGCCGTCACGTCGTCTATGTCTGGCTGGATGCGCTCACCAACTATATCACCGGTCTCGGGTACGATCCGGACGGCAATTCGGGCGAGCTGTACAAAAAGTACTGGCAGGGCGGCGAGAAGCTGCACGTCATCGGCAAGGACATCGCCCGCTTCCACACCATCTACTGGCCCATCTTCCTGATGGCGCTGGGCGAGCCGCTGCCCGATCACGTCTTTGCGCACCCGTGGCTGTTGCAGGGCGGCGAGAAGATGAGCAAGTCGCGCGGCAACGTCATCTATGCGGACGATCTTGCCTCGGTGTTCGGCGTGGACGCCGTACGCTATTTCGTCCTGCACGAGATGCCCTATGAAGGCGACGGCACGATCACATGGGAGCTCATGACCGAGCGCGTCAATTCCGATCTTGCCAACACGCTGGGAAACCTGGTGCGCCGCACGCTTGCCATGACGCGCAAATATTTCGGCGGCGTTGTCGAAAATAAGAACGTCTCCGAGTCCGTGGACGAGGAATTGAAGGCGGTCGCCGTCGGCGTGCGCGCCAAAGTGGAGGCGTGTATGAACGAGTTCCGCATCGCGGACGCGCTCAACGAGCTGTTCACCCTGTTCCGCCGCGCCAACAAGTATATCGATGAGACCATGCCCTGGGCGCTGGGCAAGGACGAGGGCAAGAAAGACCGCCTCGCGACCGTCCTTTATAACCTGACCGAAGCTATTTTAACGGGTGCAAGCCTTCTGTCTCCCTTCCTGCCCGCAACGGCGGAGAAGATCGCGGGCTATCTGAACGCGCCTTTGAAGTCGCTGGAGGCGTGCGATGCCTTCGGGAGCTATCCGAGCGGGAACACCATCGCCGCGGAGGACGAGGCGCTCTTTGCCCGCTTTGACTGGAAGGAAGTTGCACCCAAGGTGGAGGCGATCCGCAAGGCGCAGCGCGAGGAGTACGAGCGCGAAAACGCGCCCGCACAGAAGCAGGCGCCCGCCGCAGACGAGGCTGCAAACGAGGCGCCGCAGACAACGCCGCTCGTCTCCATTGACGACTTTGCCAAGATCGAGCTGAAAGTGGGCGAGGTCATTGCGTGCGAGCGCGTACCCAAGTCCAAAAAACTGCTGCACGAGACCATCCGCGTGGGCGGGGAAGTGCGCTCGGTCGTTTCCGGCATCGCGCAGTTCTATACGCCCGAGGAGATGGTGGGCAAGAAGGTCGTTCTGGTCACCAACCTTGCGCCCGTCAAGCTGTGCGGCGTGCTGTCCGAGGGCATGATTTTATGTGCCGAGGACGAGGCGGGCAATCTTTCGCTGCTCACGCCCGAACGGGTGGTGGAGAGCGGCGCAAACATCCGCTGATATGTACATCGACATTCACGCCCATTTCGCGGACGAGGGCTACGCCTTCCCCGCAGAATGGGAGCGCGTTCGCACGGCGGGCGTTTCGCGCGTCGTGCTGGCGGGCGATACCCTCGCCCACAGCGCATGGCACGCGGAATTCTGCCAAAGCCATGAAGGCGCGTACTTCACGGCGGGCGTGCATCCTTCGGAAGCGGAGGGCTTCGGGCAGCAGACGCTTGACGAACTTGCGCGCCTTGGCGGGCAGGGGAAGTGCATTGCGATCGGGGAGATCGGGCTGGACTATCACTATCCCGCGCCCGAAAAGAGCGTCCAGCGCGCGGCATTCGTGGCGCAGCTCGAACTTGCGCACCGCCTGGGACTGCCTGTACAGATCCACTCGCGCGACTGCTTTGCGGATATGATCGCGATCTTAAATGAGCATAAAGAGCTGCTCAAAAACGGATTTCTGATGCACTGCTATTCGCACGGCGCGCAGAACATGGAGGAATTTTTGCGGCTGGGGGGATACTTCTCCTTCGGCGGCGTGGCGTGCTTCAAGAACGCCAAAAATGTGTGGGAGAGCGTCAGGGCGTGCCCTGCGGACAGAATTTTGTCCGAGACGGACAGCCCCTACCTGTCGCCCTTCCGCGGGGAAAAGAACAGTCCCGCCAACATTCCGGTCATCGTACGGAGGCTGGCGGAACTGCGCGGGGAAGATGAGGAGAGATTACAGCATCAGATTTGGGAGAACGCCCTTCGGCTGTTTCCGAAACTGATGTAACAAGGCCGCAGGCGCATATCGCACGGCGGCATACGAGCTTATAAGGAGTGATCATATGGATACTTACGTCTACAAGATCGGGAACAATCTCTACGTCAATCTCACCAACCGCTGTTCCAACCGCTGCACCTTCTGCGTGCGCGACGAAAAACACCCCTTTGAGGGGTACGATCTCTGGTTTAAGGAGAGTGAGCCGACCGCACAGCAGGTCATCGACCTCATCGGCGATCCTGCGCAGTACGATGAGATCGTGTTCTGCGGCTTCGGGGAACCCACCTATCGCCTGGGCGCGATGGTCAAGATCTGCGATTACGTCCACGAAAAGGGCGGCAAGACCAGGCTCAACACCAACGGGCACGGCAGCATCATCAACCAGCACGACATCACCGCCGACCTCGTCGGACGGCTGGACGGCATCAATATCTCCCTCAACGCGTCCAACGCGCGCCTGTACGAAAAGCTGTGCCGTCCCATCTATCCGGAGATGGCGTTCGATTCCATGCTCTTTTTTGCACAGGCGTGCAAGGAAAAGGGGCTGAATTGTTGGTTTTCCGTCGTCGACTGCATCGGGACGGAGGAGGTCGCCGCCTGCCAAAAACTTACGGACAGCATCGGTATCCCCCTGCGCGTGCGCGAGATGATCAAATAAAAAGCGAGAGAGCCGCATTGCGCGGCTCCCTTTATTCATTTGTGAGGAGGGCCGTCCCCTCACAGACAGATTGCGCCGCCGCGGCGGCGGTATGCGAGGAAAATTATGGAAGATCTGAAAAACATCTTGGCGCGGCACGGCTTTTCCTTCAAGAAGAAGTTCGGGCAGAACTTTCTGACGGATACCAACCTCTTGTCCGCCATCGTGCACGACGCGGGCGTCGACGAAACGGTCACGGTTTTGGAAATCGGCGCGGGTGCGGGTGCGCTGACGCGCGAACTCTCCCGCGCCGCAAAAAAGGTCGTCGCCTATGAGATCGACGCCTCCCTTCAGCCCGTGCTTGCCGAGACGCTTTCAGGCTGCGAGAACACGGAGGTCGTGTTCGGCGATATCCTGCGCGCCGACCTCCCCGCGCTGGAGGCGGAGCTGGGGCGATACCGCGTCGTCGCCAACCTTCCTTATTATGTGACGACGCCCGTTCTCATGCGCTTTCTGGAGGAGGCGCACGGCTGCGACGGATTGACCGTCATGGTGCAGGAGGAAGTTGCCGACCGCTTCTGCGCGCAGCCCGGAACGGCGGAATACGGCGCGGTGACGGCGGCAATCGCATTAAAGGGCGCGGCGCGCGTGACGCGCAAGGTACCGCGCACCATGTTCACGCCCCGCCCCAACGTGGACTCTGCCGTCGTGCGCATCGATTTTGAGCCGGGCCGCATCTCCGTCAGGAGCGAAGAAGCCTATCGTGCGGTTGTGCGGTGCGCTTTTGCGAGCAGAAGAAAGACGCTGGAGAACAACCTGATGAGCGCCTTTCGTCTTCCGCGCGAGCAGGCAAAGGCGGCGCTCGTTCGGGCAGATATCCCCGATATGGCGCGCGGTGAGACGCTCTCACCTCAAATGCTCGCCCGCCTTGCGGACGTCCTGCAAGAAGAGGGCGTCATAAAATAAAACCCGACGCGCCCATGTCTGCAGGGATGCAGACATGGGCGCGTCTTCTTCAATCGTGCATGTTTGTGCTGTAAAATGCTGCGCCGCTGCCCCGTTTGGGCGGCGGCGCGTGACCATGATCGCCATAGCGATGTACAACCATGCCTCGATCGGGCGGCTTACAGCGGGACATGTATTTCTTTGCCGCAGTCGGGCACGCTGATATGCGTAAATCCGATTTCCTTCAGCGCCGCGCAGACGATGCCTCGCTTGGCGCAGATCTGTTCCGCGCCGTGTGCGTCCGAGGCAAAGGATACCTTGCGCCCGCCGAGCGCGAAATAGCGCGCTAAAATGTCCGTCCCCGGCAAAAAGTCGCCCGCCTGCCGTGCGGAGGAGTTGACCTCTAAAATTTTGCCTTTTTCAATGATGGTGCGCAGGATATCGTCCAGCAGATCGGGGTACTCTTCGTACCGCAGCGCCGTGGGCGCCGGGTAGGGCGCATTGCGCCCGACGTATCCGATATGCGCGACGATCTCATAGGGATAGGGAGCTTCAAGGCTGGCGCGCACCCGCTCCAGATAGCGCGCGTACGCTTCGCGGCGCGTCTTGCCCGCGAAGTATTCCGCGAACCACGGATCCAAGCCGTCCACCGTGTGTACGCTGTTGACGATAAAGTCGGGGCGAAACGTCTCAATGACGGCAAGATAGCGATCGATCGCCGCCTGTGTGGGCGTGTAGCCAAACTCGCCGCCGACGAGAACGCGCATTTTCGACGCATACTGTTGTTGCAGGGCGCGGGCGGCGGGGAAGTATGCCTCCGCGTCGATAAGCGGCACTTCCTTGCCCTCGGCAAGCACACCGTCCGCTTGGTAGTCATAGTCGAAATGTTCTGAGACGCCGTAGTACGCCGTACCCAGCTCCGCAGCGCGGGCAAGCATGTCCGAAAGCGGCGACCTGCCGTCTGCCGAAAATTTGCTGTGTGTGTGAACGTCTGTGATCATGCCTTCAGTATAGCACGCGGGGCGCGCAAAAGCAAGCGGAGGACGGAAAAATTTCCGTCCTCCGCCGCCCCATCACATTTCCGTGCGGCTTCGCCCGAAGCGTGCGCCGCGACAAAGAGTAAGCGTCAGAAAAATCTGCGCGCCGTCACAAAGTACGCCTTGCGTGTCGCGCTCATTTGCTCGATGACGGCATAGTCGCTCGCCGTGTGCAGGATATAGTTGTTGCCCAGGTACAGCGCGACGTGCCCGATGCGTTCCACGCCCGTCTTGTTATAGCGTTGGGCGTTGGTATAAAAGAGCAGGTCGCCGCGTTTGATATTGCTCCAGCTGACGGCAACGCCCTGTTTGACCTGGGTGCGCGTTGTCACGTCCAGCAAGATCCCCGCGCCCTGATAGAAGATATACTGCATGAGCGAGGAGCAGTCGAACTTGGTCACGGTGAAGCCCTTGAGCATGTTGCCCTTGCCGTCGTGCAGACGCGTCGCGCCGTAGACGTAGGGCACGCCCAGGAGTTCTAATCCCTCTGCGATCACGCGCTCCACCTGCTCGCTGCCCTTGTCGAGGTAAGCGATGGTCGTGTACGCGTCGCTCGCGCTGACATAGGCGGTCGTGGAGCGGTAGCGGGTCTCGTACCAGTCGCCCGCCTTGCGCACAAAGTGCAGCATGTCGCCGCTGTTCACCGCGCCGAGGGAGGCATAGCTCGTCCCCGCGCCCGCTCGCACGTTGAGGGAGTTGGTGCGCACATAGATATATTCCGCCCGCGTGGAGACGGCGGGGATGTCAGGTTCGGGTTCCGGTTCAGGCTCGGTGACGGGCACGTCCGGCTCCGCTTCTGGTTCGTCCGTCGGTTCGTCCGGCTCCGTTTCTTCCGCCGGCGCGTCCAATTCGGGCGCGTCCGGGTCGCCAAGATCGGGCAGGACGGGAAGATCGTCTGCGGGCAGCTCCAGTGCGGGTTCGTCCGTTTGGACATCGCCGCATGCCGCCAAAAGAGGCGCTGTTCCCAGGAGAAGCGCAAGGGAACAAG
>JAGHIT010000023.1 GCA_017887095.1 Clostridia bacterium
ATGGCGGTGCTCGCCGAGGCGGACAGCTTCTATGCGCGTGCAGAGTACGCCTATTCCGTCAAGGGCGTCAAGCCCGCGCTCAATGCGAGCGGCGTGATCGAAATTTTGAAGGGACGTCACCCGCTTCTGGATGCCAAAAAGGCGGTGCCCGTCACGCTCTCGGTGGGCGGGGAATACCGTTTCCTTTTGATCAGCGGCGCCAACACGGGCGGCAAGACGGTCACGCTCAAGATGTGCGGGCTGTTCTGCCTGATGGCGGCGTGCGGGCTGTTCGTGCCCGCGGCGGAGGGGACGCGGCTTGCCGTCTTTGACAACGTCTGGTGCGACGTGGGTGACAGCCAGTCCATCGAGGAAAATCTTTCCACCTTCTCCTCGCACGTTGCTCACCTCAAGGAGATCCTGGAGGGCGCGACGGAAAAGTCTCTCGTCCTCATCGACGAGCCGGGCGGCGGAACAGACCCCGAGGAGGGCGCGGCGCTCGCGCGCGCGGTGCTGACCGATCTGCTGCGCAGGGGCTGCAGGGGCATTGTCACGACGCACTATTCCGCGCTCAAGGAGTTCGCCTATGCCGAGGAGGGCATCGAGAACGGCTGTATGGAGTTTGACGCCGCCGACTTTCGTCCGCTGTACCGCCTGAAGATCGGTGCGCCGGGCTCGTCCAACGCGCTGCTCATTTGTACGCGTCTGGGACTTCCCGCGCAGACCATTGAGGAGGCGCGCGGATATCTCTCCGAGGGCGCGCGCTCCTTCGAGCACACCCTGCGGGCGGCAGAGGAGAGCCGCGTGCAGACGGAGGCTGCGATGCGGGCGGCGCGCGAAAAACAACAGGAGTGGGAGCAAAAGCTTTCCGAACTTGGCAAGGAAGAGGAGAAGTTCCGGCGCGAGCGAGAGCGTTTTCTTGCCTCTTCCAAGGCGGAAGCGCGGCGCATCGTCGCAGAGCGCACGGCAGACGTTGAGGAATTGCTCGCCGAGATGGAGAAGATCTTTGAAAAGCAGAACTATTCCGAAGCCGACCTCATCCGCGCAAGGACGCTCAAGAACAAGCTGGAAAATGCGCCCACGGAAGAGGAACCTGTGCGCGCCGTGCCCGTGGATGCCGCGACGCTCAATGCCGGCGATCGGGTCATGGTCGGCTCGCTGGGAACGGAGGGCGCCGTGCTCTCCGTCCGCAGGGAAAAGGGGATGTGCGACGTGCAGGCGGGCGCCCTCAGAGTGACGGTCAAAATTTCCGACTTATACCGCGCCGCACCCCAAAAGCAGGGGCAGGGAGAAAAAGTGCAGGTCACGCGCGAGCTCGTCCAACGCCCCGTTGTCAGGCGGGAAGTCAACCTTGTCGGCATGACAACGGGCGAGGGCGTCGCGGAGGCGGAGGCGTTTCTGGACAGCGCCGTGCTCGCCAATCTGCACGAAGTGCGCATCGTGCACGGCGTCGGCACCGGAAAACTGCGCGCCGCGGTGCAGGAGATGCTGCGCCGCCACCCCCGCGTCGAGAGTTTCCGCCTCGGCAAATACGGCGAGGGCGAGAACGGCGTCACCGTCGTCACGCTCAAATAATTTTTAAGTTTTTTTGCAAAGGCGTGCCTCTCCCCGTCGGAGCAGAGTCCCGTCTCCTGCGCGCTTGCACACGGGCAAATGGCATACTCTCACGGTTTTTCTCATACAATGTGGGTAAAACTGCTCTGTTTGAGGTAAACTGTGAAAAAGTTATCTTCGCGCGCCGTGACGGCGATCACCAACGGCGTTCTGGCGCTCGTGCTCGTCGTCGTGGCCGTCGTCTGCTTTTACCCGACCGCCGCTCACGTCTCGGGTCTGGAGGATCGCGTCCACTACCGCGGCACGAGCGGGGACGGCGTGTCCCTCATGTTCAACGTCTACTGGGGGACGCAGGAGGTGGAGGGTATCCTCGAAGCGCTCGCGGAATACGACGCTAAGGCGACCTTTTTCATTGGCGGGAGCTGGGCGGACGACAACACCGCCTGCGTCCGCAAGATCGTTGAAGAGGGGCACGAAGTCGGATCGCACGGCTATTTCCACCGCGATCACACGACGCTCGGCTATGAAGGCAACGTCGAGGAGATCTCCCGCAGCGTGCAGTTTTTGCAGCTTGCGGCGGGCGTGCCCGTCACACTGTTTGCACCGCCTTCGGGCGCATATGACGAAGATACCGTCAACGCGGCAGAATCCCTCGGGCTTCGGACGGTCATGTGGTCGCGCGATACCATCGACTGGCGGGATAAGGACGAAGAGACCTGCTATCTGCGGGCGACGGAAGATCTTCAGGCGGGTGAACTCATCCTCATGCACCCTATGGAGCACACTTTAGCTGCGCTCCCGCGCATTCTGGAGTACTGCAAATCCCATTCTCTTCGCCCCATTACGGTGGGCGAAAATTTAGCGAATACATAGGAGAAATATATGATCGAGACCAAAGAACTTTCCAACGGCGTGCGCGTTATCGTCAAACACATGGAGGGGCTGCTGTCCGTCTCCATGGGCGTACTGGTCGGCACTGGCGCCGCGTATGAAACGGACGCCGAGGACGGCATCTCGCACTTTATCGAGCACATGCTCTTCAAGGGCACCAACACCCGCACCGCCTTTGAGCTTTCGGACGCTTTCGATGCGCTCGGCGCGCAGGTCAACGCCTTCACGGGCAAGGATATGACCTGCTTTTACTCCAAAGCGACCAGCGATCATGCGGCGGAGGCGTTTGCACTGCTTGCGGACCTGTTTCTGAACTCCGTCTTTCCCGAGGATGAGATGGCGCGCGAAAAGGGGGTCGTCGTTGAAGAGATCCACATGGACGAGGACACGCCCGAAGATCTCTGCCTCGACCTTTTGGCGCGCACGGCGTTCGGTAACCGCAACTACGGCAGAAACATCTTAGGACCCGCGTCCAACGTCGAGGGCTTCACCCGCGAGGACCTGTTTTCCTATCGCAGGGAGCGCTATTGCCCGGAGAACATCGTCATCTCCTTTGCGGGGAACATTGCGACCGCCGAGGCGCTCGCGCTCGCCGAGGCATATTTCGGCGGCATGGAGCGCACCGGGTTTACGGACAGGAAGAAGGAGGTCGTGCAGACCGCGGGCAGCATGCTCCGCAAGAAGCCCATCGAGCAGGCGCACTTCGCTTTAGGATTTCCCACCGTCGCGCGCGAGGATAAAATGCGCCCCGCCGTGCAGGTCATGAACGCCATTCTGGGCGGCGGAATGAGTTCCCGCCTCTTCAAAAAAGTGCGCGAGGAGCTGGGGCTTGCCTATTCCGTGTACTCCTATTGTTCGCATTTTACCGAGACGGGCATGCTCACCGTGTACGCGGGCGTCAATCCTGCAAAGGCGAAAGATGCCTTCTGCGCGGTACGCGACGTCATCGATGGCTTCAGACGGAAGGGAGTCACCGAGGAGGAGTTTTCGCGCGGAAAAGAGCAGGTCAAGTCGGGCAGTATTTTCTCTCAGGAGAACACCTCCTCGCAGATGCTCTTATACGGCAAAGAGATGCTCTACAACAACGCCGTGTACGATTTCGAGCGCCGCATGGCGGAGATCGCGGCATTGACGCGCGCGGACATCATGGACGCGATCGAACACAACTTTGATTTCTCGCGCGCCGCAGTCGCCGCGGTGGGCAATCTGGACGAAGGCTTGTCGCTGTGAGCGGGCGTATCGTGGGCTTTGCGCCCTGTGCAGACGCGGAGAGCCGTCTGCTCATTCTGGGGAGCTTTCCTTCGGTCAAAAGCCGTGCGGAGGGCTTCTATTACGGCAATCCGCACAACCGGTTCTGGAAGACGGTGTGCGCGTATTTCGGCGAGGAAGTGCCTTCGGACGTGGCGGGCAAACGAGATTTTCTCGCGCGGCGTCACATCGCGCTGTGGGATGTCGTCCTCTCCTGCGAGATCCGGGGTTCCGCCGACGCGTCCATCCGAGAGGAGGAGGTCGCCGACGTCGCGGGGTTGGTAGAGGGCAGCAGGATCGCAGCGGTATTCTGCAACGGGAAACTTTCGCATAAGCTGCTCACGGCGCGTGTAACACCCTTATCCGTGCCGGTCGTTTGTCTGCCGTCCACCTCTCCCGCCAACCCGCGTTTTGATGCTGCCGTCTGGCACAATGCTTTACAGGGCGTATTCGGAGGACGGTCATGATTACATATGAAGAACTTTTGCAGGAACTGTTTTCACACGCGGACGAGGGGTACCGTGCGTTTCATAAGAAGCTTTTAAAGGACGATACTATCGCGGTGATCGGGGTACGGATACCCGTTTTGCGTGCCATCGCGAAAAAATATAAAGGGGAGCTGCAGTCTCTGCTCGCCTTTCCGGACGAATGGTATGAAGTCAAATTTTTAAAGTGCGCCGTAGCGTCCTTCCTGCCCTATCATGAATTGTGCGCGCAAATCGAAGGGCTTGTGTCGCTGCTGGATAATTGGGCGACGTGCGACGGGTTTGCCCCCGGATGTATTGCGAAAAATAAAGAGGATTTTCTCACTTATATCGATCGTTTTCTTGCGGATGAACGCGTTTTTGTTCGCAGGTTTGCGCTCACGACACTGCTTCATTTTTATGTGGAGGCGAAGTATCTTCCCGAAGTTACGGAACGTTTACGGCGCGTGCATGCGGGAGAATACTATGTTTCCATGGCGGCGGCGTGGCTTGCCGCGGAGATCGTCATTAAGTTTTGGAATGCCGGCATTGCAATGCTCGAAGAAAACAGCCTTGATCCGGTCACGCACAACCGTGCCATCCGCAAGGCGTGTGAGAGCCTGCGCCTTTCCGCCCGGGAAAAGGATGCGCTGCGCGCGCTCAAACGCCCTGTCACAGCATGATATGACTTTTTTCGCCTGATTTTCAAAAAGGTATTGACAAAGCGAACCAAATGGGGTAGAATAGTTGTCATAATAAGTGAGAGTCCGCCGCTGACGGATTGATACGGAGGAGAACGATATGTACGAAAAGGTTTGCAATATGCTTGCGAAGCAGTTGGAGATATCTGCCGATTCCATTACGCCTCAGTCTGAGGTCGTGAAGGATCTCGGAGCAGATTCGCTGGATGTCGTTGAACTGATGATGGACCTTGAAGACGAATACGGCATTACCCTTCCCGAGGGAGACGTCGAAAAGATCAAGACGGTGCAGGACATTGTCGACATGATGGAAAAGATCGCAAAATAACAAAAAGAACTTCCCCGTAGCGGGAAGTTCTTTCACGTTTGTATTTTTTCGGGACAAACGGCGCGCCGCCGATGCAGCAGCATCGGCGGCGCGCATGTTTATGGTCGCGAAAATCGCGTACGTTTTCATAATATAGTGTTATTTGGTGTAAACGCTCATACCGTAGCTGTCGTGCGCGACGACGGCAGGGAAATTTTCGACCTTCATTTTGTAGATTGCTTCGCTCAGAAGATCGGGAAAAGCGACAAGCTCGCACGTTTTGACGGCATTTCCGCACAGCGCGCCCGCGCCTCCGATCGCGGCAAAGTACACCTTTTTGTTGCGCACGAGCGCCTCGCGTGTTTCCCGGCTCATTTCTCCCTTCCCGATCATGCCGCAAAGTCCTAGATCGAGCAGACGGGGCGCAAACGAATTCATACGCGCGGCTGTGGTCGGTCCGCAGCTCCCGCATGCCTTTCCTGCAGGCGCGGGACAGGGGCCCGCATAGTAGATATAGGAGTTTTTCAAATCGATTGGCAGCGCTTTACCTGCATCCAAAAGTTCAAAAAGCCTTCGGTGCGCGCAGTCACGGGCGGTGTAGATGGTGCCTGTGAGCAGAACGCCGTCTCCTGCATGAAGGCCGGTGATATCCTCGGGCGAGAGAGGAAGGGTCAGCTTTTTCATAGGGTCTCCTTTTCGCAGCGGATGCAGTGGCACTGGATATTGACGGCAACGGGCAGTCCCGCAATGTGTGTGGGCGCGATCTCGCAGGCAACGCCAAGAGCCGTCACCTTGCCGCCAAAGCCTTGCGCGCCGATCAAAAGGGAATTGATCTTTTCAAGCGCCGCTTGTTCGATGGCCGCCACGTCCTCGCGCGCGTTTGGCGTTCCCGCATCACGCGTCAAAGCCTTTTTTGCAAGGAAGGCGCAGGAATCGAATGCGCCGCCGATGCCTACGCCAACATAGACCGGCGGGCAGGGCCGAGAGCCTGCAAGGCGGACCGTCTCGACGATGGCGTTGACGATGCCCTCTCGTCCCTCGGCGGGGGTGAGCATATACAGCCTTGACATATTCTCGCTGCCGAATCCTTTGGGCAGGAAGGTGATGTGCACCTGTTCGCCCGGGACGATCTCGACATGCAGGTGCGCGGGGGTGTTGTCGCCCGTATTGACGCGGGTCAGGGGGTCGCAGATGCTCTTGCGGAAGAATCCGTCCGCATAGGCGCGGCGCACGCCGTCGTCGACGGCAACAGAAAGCGGCTCGCCCGTCAGGTGCACGTCCTGTCCCAGCTCCATTAAAATGACCGCCATGCCCGTATCCTGGCAGACGGGCATCTGCTCTCTTGCGGCGATCTGCTCGTTTTCGAGGATGGTATCAAGCGCAAATTTAGCCGCACCCGATTCCGTATCGCGCGCCTGTTCCAACAGCGCATGACATGCGGGCGTGAGCGTGATGCCCGCCTTGCGGGCAAGACGATAGACGCATTGGGAGATGAGGGAAGTATCCAAAGTTCTCATAAAGCTATTATAGAACAAATTTCGCAAATTGCAAAGTTTTTCCTTGGACTTTTCATAAAAATTTAGTATAATGTTGGCATGGAAGAGAGAGAATTCTTCAATCGAAAAGCGCTCACCGAGGCGGGGACGTCTTACTCCGTCGGGATCGTAATGGTTGTCGTGGTGTCGCTTGTCTTTCAGGTCATCGCAATGCTTTGCCTGGGCGAGTCGTACGGGGAAGATTCCGCCGTGCGCTTTCTTAGCTATCTCCTGCCGCAGGTCTGCTTCGCGGCGTCAGCGCTCATCTTTTTCCGCCGCAGCAAGGTGCCCGTGCGCACGGTGTACCGCGGCGGCAAGGTAAAGTACTTTGTGCTCGCCCTGCTGCTCCAGTTCGGACTGTTTTTTTCGCTTGCCGAATTGAATACGCTGTTTCTGGACTGGCTGTCTTCCCTCGGCTACACCAACCCAACAAGCGAATTGCCGCCTCTTTCCGGGTGGAATCTGCTGCCGGCGATTCTCATCATTGCCCTTCTGCCGGCAGTGTTTGAAGAGACGCTCTTCCGCGGCATCCTCGTAGGACGTATGCAGGCTTCGGGCTGGGGAACGATTGCCACGGTCTGTGTTTCGGGTGCGCTGTTTGCGCTCTATCACGGCAGTCCTGTGCAGACCATCTATCAGTTTTTCTGCGGCGTTTTCTTTGCACTGCTCGCGCTGCGTGCGGGGAGCGTCCTTCCCACAGCCGTCGCGCACTTTTGCAACAATGCCGCCATTCTCATCCTGACGGCCACAGGTTACGGCGTCGAGGGAGGCTGGACGATGCCGCAGGCATGGCGTATCGGGCTATGCGTTTCGGCGGCGGCTGTTCTTATCGGCGTGCTCGTCTTTCTTATTTTTTTTGATAAGTCGAACGCGCAAAAGGGCGGCGTCAAGGACGGAAAACAATTTCTTGTGGGGGCAGGGGTCGGCATCGCTGTGTGTGCGGTGCTCTGGATCTCTAATCTCATCACGGGGTTTCTCGGTGGTTAAAGTCAATCTCGTCTGCGTCGGGAAATTAAAGGAGAGCTACTGGCGGGACGCCGTCACGGAATACGCAAAGCGCCTTTCCCGCTTCTGCAAGTGGGAAGTGCGTGAACTGCCGGAGCGCCGTTCGCCCGAAGAGGAAGCGGAGAGCATTCTGAAAGAATGTCGCGGCTATATTGTTGTGCTCGCGATCGAGGGGAAGATGTGCTCCTCCGAACAGCTCGCGGCAAAGCTGAAACAGCTCTGCGACGCGGGAAAAGAAATCACGTTCGTCATCGGCTCCTCGTGCGGGCTTGCGCCCCGCGTCAAGCAGGCGGCGGACGAACTTTTGTCTTTCTCGCCCATGACCTTTCCGCATCAGATGATGCGCGTCATCCTATCCGAGCAGGTCTACCGCGCCTTTATGATCAACGCAGGGGCGGAGTACCACAAGTAACGCCGCGTACCCGAATGGCGCCGCGCCGCATACAATGGACGGTGAACGTCTATCAGGATATCGAGGCATTTTACAGGGAGTTTCGCGGCGAAAAGCGCATCATCGG
>JAGHIT010000024.1 GCA_017887095.1 Clostridia bacterium
AACGGCGCGAAATGCGCATCGCCATGGTATGGCGTGCGCGCGCCGTGAACTGCGGTTTTTGACATAGCCGTCAAAAACCGTGACCGCAGGCGACGCTTTCCTTGCGTCGCCAAGACCCCTGCTTGCGGCATAATTTATAGCTTATTCACACTTTTTCTTTCGAACTGACGAAAGAAAAAGTCGTGAGATTTAGAAAAACCCGCGGACACGGCGCTTTGCGCCTGACCGCCTGTTTTTCTCACGGCGCGCTTTCGCAACAAAATAGTACGCGCCGCTTCACTTTTCCGCTTAAGCGCTTCCGTGCAAATTGAGTCGTTGAGTTGCACCGGACGGACAAATTACAGGACGTACTTCTTGAGATCGCGGTCCTTGGTGATCTTGGCAAGGTGCTCTTCGACGTACTTTCTGTCGATCTCAACGGTCACGACGGGATAGTCGCCGCCGCCCGCATTGAAGGAGATGTCCTCGAGCAGAAATTCCATGACGGTGTGCAATCTGCGCGCGCCGATATCCTCGCTCGTGAGGTTGATCTCCTCGGAGATCTCCGCGATCGCCTCAATGGCGTCGGGCGTGAACTTCAGATCGATATGATCGACAGCGAGCAGCATCGCGTACTGCTGCGTGATGGAGTGCTCGGTGTTGGTCAGAATGTCGATGAAGTCCTGCTTCGTCAGGCTGGAGAGCTCCACCGAGACGGGGAAGCGCCCCTGCAATTCGGGGATGAGGTCCTCCACCCGTGCAACGTGGAACGCGCCCGCCGCAATGAAGAGCATGTAGTCCGTCTTGACCGCGCCGTACTTGGTCATGACTGTGCTTCCCTCGACAATGGGCAGAATGTCGCGCTGGACGCCCTCGCGCGAAACATCCGCCCCGCCCGTATTGCCCTTTGCCGCGATCTTGTCGATCTCGTCGATGAAGATGATGCCGTCGTTCTCGGCGCGGCGCAGCGCCTCCTCAGTGACGGCGTCGTTGTCGATGAGCTTTTCGGACTCCTCGGCGATGAACAGCTTCATCGCTTCGGACACGGTGAGCTTGCGCTTCTTTTTCTTGGCGGGCAGCATCTCGCCGAAGATGGAGCCGAGGTTGATCGCAGCCCCGCCCGGGACAAGTTCCATGTTCTTGGGCTCGTCCTTGACCTCCGCCTCGATGACGAGCTTATCGAACGTCCCCTTGCGCAGGGAGTCGAGAAGGTTTTGCTCAAACACCTCGCGCGCGGTCTCGCCGCGGTCGTTCTTCTTGACCTCTGCGAGGATCTTGACCATCTTCTTCTCGGCGGCGTCGGTCGCCTTGACGGAGACCTCCGCCGTCTTTTCGTCCTTGACGAGGCGGACGGCGCACTCGACGAGGTCGCGCACCATGCCCTCCACATCCTTGCCGACGTAGCCGACTTCGGTGTACTTGGTCGCCTCGACCTTGATGAAGGGCGCCTTGACGAGCTTGGCGAGGCGGCGGGCGATCTCCGTTTTACCAACGCCCGTGGGTCCCTTCATGATGATATTCTTGGGCGTGATCTCCTCGCGCAGCTCCTTGGAAAGCTGCGAGCGGCGATAGCGGTTGCGAAGCGCAATGGCGACCGCCTTTTTCGCCTCGTCCTGCCCGATGATGTGCTTATTGAGTTCGGTTACGATCTGTCTGGGTGATAAATCCATAAAAAACACTCCTTTTATATTCACGAATTTTCTCACGCAAAGGCGTGACAAAATTCCGTGATCTGAGGAAGAGGCTGCCGGCACGGAGCACGCTCCTGACGGCACCTCTTCCTCTGCGGGCGAACCTTAAGGGCTTACAATCATAGTTCGCCCGCATTCACTATCTCTTCTTGGCAGCGCCAAGGTAGCGCGCTGCCTACGGTCACGAAATCGCCGCTGAAAAAGGCGATTTCTTAGTTCAGCGTGCGCGAACAGCACACCGTGCTGTTCGCATAACGCACGCTTCACCCCAAGCTGCGTCAGCAGCAAATAGAGGCATACTGCGGAGGGAAACCCTCCTTGTATCTGAGATTATATTCCCCTCATCCGTCGGCTATCGCCGCCACCTGTCTTGCACAAGTAGATACTTGTGCTTCGGTCAGCGATTTTGCGTTGCGAATGCAAAATCGCCAAGCTCATGTGTGCGCAGAAGCCGCACCGCGGCTGTCTGCATAAAGCACACATTCGCCCCCGAGGGAGAAGGCTTGAGAAGTGGCGTCCTTTGCTATCATTTATGGCGCAAGCAGGGGGCTTGGTGACGCAAGGAAAGCGTCGCCTGCGGTCACGGTTTTTGACGACTATGTCAAAAACCGCAGTTCACGGCGCGCGCACGCCATACCATGGCGATGCGCATTTCGCGCCGTTCACCCCTGCGTTAGCGCGCCTCAATTTGCCAACCCTTTGGCTTGAGGGGAAAAAGTGAATGCGCAGGGGCTAAATTGTAAGCCCTTAAAATCCCTGCGCAGAGAGAAAACGAGCCGCTGTCTCGTCGCGGCGGCGTTTTCTATGAACCTCACGGCGAAGATTTTTGCCTTTGCAAAAAGATTCGCGTGAACTTCTTTACACCGTTTCGCAAATAATATTGTCGTTGGTGAACACGCAGATCTCGGAGGCGATCTTCAAGGACTTGCGAGCGATCTCCTCGGCGGAGAAGTCCGTGTTCTGCGCGAGAGCGCGCGCCGCGGCGAGCGCATAGTTGCCGCCCGAACCGATCGCACAGATGCCCTCGTCCGGTTCGATGACCTCGCCCGTGCCCGAGAGAATGAGCAGCGTGTCCTTGTCGGCGGTGATCATCATCGCCTCCAGGCGCCTGCCCACCTTGTCGCTGCGCCAAAGCTCTGCAAGCTCGACTGCCGAGCGCATCAGATTGCCCGAAAACTTGTTGAGCATCCCTTCAAAGCGCTCGGAGAGCGCAAACGCGTCCGTCACGCTGCCGGCAAACCCCAGGATGACCTTGCCGCCAAAGATGCGGCGCACCTTGTGCGCGGTGTTCTTAAAGATGACGCTCTCGCCCATGGTGACTTGTCCGTCGCCCGCGATCGCCGTCACGCCGTCCTTTTTGACGGCACAGATGGTTGTTGCGTGGAACTCCATATTTTCCTCCTCTTATTTGGCAAG
>JAGHIT010000025.1 GCA_017887095.1 Clostridia bacterium
ATGAGGACTATAAACGCGAACCTACCGCATTGGACGAATACCGCGAACAGCAGAAAGACGACGGCAAGGCGTGGAGTGAAATTGCGCTCTCCGAAAAGGCGGTCATCGCCGCTTACGAGAAGAGTACACTTATCAGAATGCCAAAGGGCAAGTATGAGGGAATGGTCTATTACATTCCGAGCGGTATGGTGCGCAAGGACGAAAACGGTCTGCGCCTGCGCCTGCCCGAAGATTTCGAGGTGCATTTGAAGGGCGGCTCGGACGAAAAAACCGACCTGACGGCGCAGCAGCTTATGGAAGAGCTTGCGGGAAAGAAAGATGAGGCCTACGAAAGTATCTATCGCCGCCCCAGCGAGGAGGCAAGAAAGAAGTTTGAAACGATAGAAACAAACCTCCGCTCATCTCTGCCCGACGAAATGCGCAACAAGTCTAATTGGGTAGTTGTGCGCACGAGGGAAAATAACGAAACGGGCAGGCTCGAAAAATTCCTGATTGACGTGCATACCGGCAAATTTGCAGAGAGCGACAATCCAAAGACTTGGACTGATTTTGACTCGGCTTGCAAATATGCAAAAGAGCACGGCGGCGTTGCACTCGCCTATGCGCTCGACGGCAAGGACGGCATTGCTTGCATCGACCTCGATAAGTGTATCGGCGAGGACGGAAAGCGCACGCCCCTTGCGGAAGAGGTGCTGTCCAAGTGTGGGAAAACTTACATCGAACACTCTTTGAGCGGCAAGGGCTTACATATCTTCGGCAGAACGAAAGGTGCAGACCTTCGCTCCTTCTCAAAGGACGGAGATATGGAATACTATCAGGGCGGACAGTTCATTGCTATGACGGGCGACGGAACAGGCTTTTACCAGCTCGGCGACTTTGATACGCCCGAAATGAAAGCACTTCTTGAGCGGAAGTTAGAGCGCAGAACGGAGTGGACAAATGTCGGCAAGGGCGAGGCTGGACTTACGCAGATGAACGACAGAGAGCTTCTCGAAAAGGCGTTCTCGGCAAAGAACGGCGACACGGTACGCAGGCTGTATAACGGTGAGGATTTACGGAATAACCATTCCAACAGCGATATGTCGCTTATGAACTACCTCGCCTTCTATTCAGGTGGCAATGTCGAGCAGATGACGAGAATTTTCGCCACAAGCGGACTTTATCGCCCTGAAAAAGATGCAAGCTATTACGAGCATACGGCAATCAAGGCGGCGAAAGACACGCCTCACTATACTCCGCCAAAAGCTCCAGTACAGCCGCCTAAATCTTCGGTTGGCAACTGCAAGGCATAAAATATGCGGCTGCCATAAGACAGCCGCCGTAGATGAAATAGAATTTAGTTTCGCATAATTACGATTATGCGGGTAGACACTCAGTCTTTTAAGCAGCCGATCGGAATAACGAATACGCCGTCAGGACGCCTGTATCCGTATTCCGTTCCCGTGATAACGATTTTTAAATCGGGAAGGCGTAAGGGGTATTGCTTTTCCTTCTGATTATATTGATCGATAAGTCGTTCGATCTCAAGTAAATGCTTTGCACCTTCCTCAATTTGTTTCGCGCCAAGTTTGAATTCGATGAGCGCGTATCTTCCGTCGTTCAGGCGAAGAACACCGTCGGCTTCCAAGCCATAACGGTCGCGGTAATAGCACATATCACCGTCAAAGGCGGACGAGTAGATTTTCAAATCGCGTATGCACAGCGATTCAAACAGGAATCCAAGCGTCTTGAAATCTGTATTGAAGTATTGCGGGGATAATCCCATAGCGGCTACGGCAATGGACGGATCGATGAGATTTCGCTTTTTGGAAGAGCGGATCGCAGTCTTGGAGCGGATGGCGGGGCACCATGCGTCGATATCTTTGATGATATAGAGCTTTTCCAATGCCTGAACATAGTCGTAGAAGGTATTTTGGCTTATATCGAAGTTGCTTTTTACGTCGCCGAAAATTGTATTGCTCTCGGCTAGCGTGCAGAGATTGCGGCTGTAGGAGCGCAGTATCTCCTGAGCCCAACGAGGATTGCGCTTGGTATTGTCGATGTTGCTTATGTCAGTGGAATAGGTTTGCCTGTATAAATCTTTTGCAACTTCCAATTTTGCGCGATCGGTTTTATTTGCCAGACTATGCGGCCAACCGCCGCGGCAGATAGCAAAGATAAGCCCGTCGATAGAAAGTTCGGAAATGCAGCCGTCAAAATTTTCGGGATGATCGAAAAGTTCGGAGAGCGATACGCTGCCGTTGGATTCTTCGCTTTCATAAAGGCTCATGGGATACATTTTGAGTTTGCTGATGCGGAGTGTTCCGGTGTGCGGTGTCGTAACTTCTTTTGAGGAAGAACCCGTGAGAATATACAGTCCGTTTTCGCCGAGGTCGTCAACAGATTTGCGGATCGCCCCCCAGAGTTTCGGCGCGTCTTGCCATTCGTCAAAAAGGCGCGGTTTATCGCCAATCAGAAGTTTAGAAGGGGCGGCTTCTGCAACGGCAAGCAAGTTTTCGCGCTGTTCCTCATCTTGAAATTCAACATAGCTTTTTGCTTTTTGCTTTGCGGAGGTGGTCTTGCCGCAGCCTTTCGGCCCGACGATCAAGGTCGCGCCGAATGCTTCTAATTTCAAGTCAAGTTCGTTGTCTATGATTCGCTTTTTATATTCCATAGGTTTTACCTCTCTTACGACTATTATATCGTAAGATACGGAAAAAGTAAAGTAAATTGGAGTAATTTGCGCTGTTCTGTTGCGGTAATTTGCGGTATTTTGTTGGAGTGATTTGCGATAAAATGTCGGAATAATTTGTGAAAATAAAATCAGGAGGAGAACATGAAAAACAAAGAAAAACCAGAAATTTTAATTCCGAAAGGGTATCGTCTGGATGAAATACTCGATTTTGAGGGCGACCTTTGGGACGAAAAACCTGAATTTCAGGAGGAGGTGAGAATTCACTTTGAATGACGAAAAGAACTCGGCGTATGAACGCCTTACGCCGCAGAGAAAACAACTCGTAGATGCCGTTCTCAAGAACCTTGATAGCGGTGTCGGGCTTTGGGAACAGGGATGGGCGGGCGGAGATGCGCCGGTGTCGGCGATTACATGTAAACAGTACAACGGCGTAAACAGAATGTTCCTTATGATAGCGGCAACGGAGCGAGGGTATTCGGACAACCGATGGATGACCTTTAAGCAGATGGAAGATAAAGGCTGGTCGTTCAAACGTAACGCCGAGGGCAAGAGCCTCGGCAGAAATGCGGGCGTGGCAATCGAATACTTTGAACTGCGCGACAGGGAAACAAAACAGCCCTTTGACAGGCATACTCTTGACGGGATGACGGCGGACGAACGCAATGCGTATATGGAAGAGAATGTGTATCCCTTACGCAAGTACTACCGCGTATTCAACGGCGATGTCATAGAGGGCATACCTGCATTGGAACGCAAAAAGGTGGACGAGAGCGGCTACAACGAAAGGGCGCAAAACCTCATAAATACTTGGAGTAATACCGAGTGCCCTATCGTTCACGGCGGGAGTATGGCGTATTACAATCCCGTCAACGACGAAATCCATCTTCCCCGCAGGGAGAGCTTTGTGGAGTTGCCTGAATACTATTCGACTGCATTGCACGAGATAGGTCATAGTACTGGCGCGGAGAAGAGGCTGAACCGCGAGATGACGGCGGACAGAAGTTCGCAGGAATACGCATTGGAAGAGCTGCGAGCCGAGATTGCCTCAATGTTCCTCGAACAGGACTTGGGCGTAACAGCCTCGGACAAGCAAATTGAAAACAACAGCGCGTATATCGGTGCGTGGAAGAGCAAAATTAAGGAAGATCCAAATGCCCTGTTCAAGGCGATTGCCGATGCAGAGCGCATTACAAAGTTTGTAATGTCGAAAGAAAGGTCGGCTAAAAAGGAGACCGAACCCTTTGCCGTCGTGGAAGAGATGGACGAGTACGGCGAGCCTGTATATAAGGTTGAAATGTGTGCCGAAAACGGACAGACTCAATTTGCGTTGAGCGGATACCCGTTCAGGAGCCGTGAGGCGCTTATGACGGAGTTCGGCAAAATGCAGGAGTTGCCGTTATGGAAAGACAAGGAATTTGAAGAGGTCAACCGTGATGAATTGCAGGCGCGTAGCATAAAACGCGCGGAAGAACAGGAAAAGAAAACACAGCGGCTTTCCAAAGTCGAAGAAAAGAAATCGTCTGTTTTCCTCCCGCCAAGCCACGTTGCCAAAACCTTGTCCGTGGAAAAGTCTGCCGATAAGCCTGTCGATATGTCCGACAGAGGAATTGACAGTTTAACTCGAATGGACGATAGGGAAGTGGTCGAGCGTGCAAGCAAGACCAAACAGGGCGAGAAGTTTAAGTCGCTCTGGAATGGAGAAAGGGTATTGGGCAGCGAGGAAAAGGACGAACGCTCTTTAATGGCGCGGCTTGCCGTACATACGAGCGACAAGGAAAAACTGCTGCGAATATTCAAGGCTTCGGGGCAATACCGCGACGAAAAGCCTAACGCCTATTACAGTAAAATGGCAGATGAAGAACTACGCTTTGTGTCGGGGTTGAAAAAACAGCCTGCCGCACAGAACACGTCGCATACTTCAAAGTCAGGGCGCTTTGCAAACGCCAAGGGCTGATGAGGAAGGCGATGGTAATAGTTTTAACCGTGCTGAATGTACTACTTCTTATAGGTAGTATTGTCTGTACGGTGCTGACTTATAGGAACAACAAAATTATCAATTCAACCGAAACAACTTTTGTTTACCGCGAAGAGGACGGCGGGGTGCTGCTCACTCTTCAGAACCAAGAAGAAATCATGTTACAGTTTGAAAGTGAAAGCGTGAAATAATTCAATCATATAAGCATAACGACACGGAAACCATCTTTCAGACTGTACAGTTTGTCCACTTTTACGCGCAGGGGAAAGGATATGAAATAGAGCGTGATGTGACAGAAATGTACGGAGAGATAAGGCTACATAACATTCTGTATAACTTCGGCTACAAGCGCGAACGAACGGGCGACTGCGACCTCGACTACACGGCAGACAGGCGGTGGTATGTAAATGCGGCGAGCAAGATAATCGGTTGGATTGGAATGTAAAAACACTTAAAAGGTAAAGAGAAATGAAGAAAAAATTGCTGATAAGCGATGAGGATGCGATTGCATTTTTACGTTTGTCAGATAGCGATGCGGGACAACTGATAAAGGGATTATGCTCCTATGTCTATGGCATAGGAGGAGTGCCTAGCGCCTATCTGAACAAGGAATATGTGAAAGTTATATTTTTACTTATGCGTAGGGAAATAGATCGCGCCTACAAAAGAGCCAAAAAGAAAAAATACATAATTGCCCAAGCGGCAAAAGACAATGCAGTCAAGTAAACTGCGCAAAAATCAAAAATTAAAGGAGAAGAAAAATGAAAGAACTTAAACTCAAAATCAAGAGGGAATATTACAACATTTTCAAAGAACTAAACGACAGACAGGCGGGCGAACTCGTCAAAGGTATGTGCGCGTATATGTACGACAACAAACCTTTCTTCACAAAGGACGCATATCTCAAAGGCGTGTTCATGACTGTAAAGAGGGACATCGACGAAGCAAAACAGAACTCCGTCAACGGCAAAAAGAGCGCGGAAGTCTGTGCCGAAAGACGGCGCAAGGAGGCAATGGCAAACCTTGCGGCAGTCATCGGCGGAGTAATTGCCGCGGCAGAAAGTGTGGCGGCGGGTGAAGGAGAGGGTGAGTAAAGTAATATGCGGCGACGCGGCAGAGGTATTAAAAACTCTGCCGCAAGGCTCGGTCAATATGTGTGTAACAAGTCCGCCTTATTACGGATTGCGCGACTATGACGAGGACGGGCAGATAGGCTTGGAGCAGACGCCGCAGGAGTATATCGGACGGCTGACGGAAGTCTTTAACGAGGTCAAAAGAGTGCTTGCAGATGACGGCACATTGTGGCTGAACATCGGCGATACATACGCAAATAAACCATATAAGAATGTCAAGCAAAAAGACCTCATCGGCATACCTTGGATGCTCGCTTTCGCCCTCCGCGAACGCGGTTGGTTTCTACGTTCCGACATTATCTGGTACAAGAAAAACTGCCTGCCGGAAGGGGTGAAGGACAGGCTTACAAAGTGCCACGAACATATCTTTCTGCTCGCAAAATCGCCGAAGTATTACTTTGATTACAAGGCAATCCAAGAACCTTTGAAAGAGGTGAGCAAGGCGCGATACAAGCGCGGACGAAGCGCCAACAGCAAGTATGTCGGGCAACAGAGCATAACGCAGGTACGGGAAAATTTCTCCGACCTTGACCAAGAATTCAGGCGCAAGCGCGACGTGTGGGAGGTGGCTACGAACACCTATAAAATGGACGAACACTTCGCTATGTTCCCCGAAAAACTAATCGAGCCTTGTATTCTTGCAGGGAGCAAAGAGGGCGGCGTTGTGTTAGATCCGTTCTTCGGCAGCGGCACAACGGGAGCCGTAGCAAAGCGGCTAAATAGGGAGTGCATCGGCATAGACATTAACCCACGCTATATAGAAAAAGCGGAGATGAGAATTGCAGAGGTCACACCCGAAAAACCGTATGGAAATGCTATGGAGAATGTGCCAATGACAACCGTGGGAGGTGGTACGATTTGAAGAAAAACCGCAAGACCAGCTATTGAAAGTCAAGCAAAAAATGGTGGGAAATTAGTTTTTTTTGGGGGGGTAGAAATAGGTAAACAGTAAAGACCAAAAGCCGTTCGTGTTCGGACGGCTGAAAGAAGCTATTAA
>JAGHIT010000026.1 GCA_017887095.1 Clostridia bacterium
TCCAGTCCCGAGAAATTGAGGGACATGACGGGAACTTTGGGAAATTCTGCCTTCAACGCCTTGCGGATGAGCGGGATATAGTTGCTCGCGCGGCAGCCGCCGCCCGACTGCGTGATGAGCACCGCCGTGTGCTCGGGGTCGTACTTGCCGCTCTTCAAGGCGTCCAGATACTGCCCGATGACGCACAGCGCGGGATAACAGGTATCGTTGTGGACGTGCTTTAACCCCTCGTCGATGACGGCGCGCCCCTCGTTGTGGAGCACCTCCACCTTGTAGCCCATCTGCCGCATGACGTGCACCAGCAGATCGAAGTGCCAGGGCAGCATGTCGGGGATGAGAATGGTGTACGTCGCCTTCATTTCGGGCGTAAAGACGGGATAGTCGTCGGTGAAATCCACCGTAGGTTTTGTCTGAATGTTTTCTGTCATGATTTTCTTTCCAACTCTTCGATCGCCGCGAGCATGGAGCGGAGCCTGATCTTGACCACGCCCAGGTTGTTGATCTCGTCGATCTTGATCTGCGTGTACAGCTTCCCCTTCTTTTCAAGGATCGCGCGCACCTCGTCCGTCGTGATCGCATCGATGCCGCAGCCGAAGGAGACGAGCTGCACCAGGCTGATATGTTCGCGCTCGCTGACAAACTCCGCCGCGCGGTACAGTCTTGCATGGTACGTCCACTGATTGAGCACATTGACCTTAACGAGCGGGCTCTCCTCAAACACCGCGTCCTCCGAGAGCACCGCAATGTCCAAAGAATTGAGCAGCTTTGTAATGCCGTGGTTGATCTCGGGATCCGCATGATAGGGTCTTCCCGCGAGAACGACGACGTGTTTGCCCTCCTTCTCGGCGGCAAACAGGATCCTGCGCCCCTCGCGTACAATATCCTCGTGATACGCCCGGAGCCGTTCCAGCCCCGCACGGTATGCCTTACGGATGAGAGATGCGGGAAGTTTGTATTTTTTGAGCGCCCTGTGCAGCGCATGCACCGTCGTCGCCTCGTTGTTGGGGTCGAGATAGGGCATGACGAAGTTTTCGTCCGTCAGCCGCTCGTTGTTCGCCTTTAGCAGCTCCGCATAATATGCGACGACGGGACAGTTGTAGTGGTTGATGGAATCATGCTCGTCCAGGTTATAGCTCTCGCAGGGATAGAAGATGAAGTCTACGCCCTTGTTGAGCAGCGATTCGATGTGCCCGTGCATGAGCTTGGCGGGATAGCACGCCGTGTCCGATGCGACGGTATGCTGTCCTAAAAAGTACAGCTCGCGCGAGCTCCTGTCCGAGAGGACCACCTTGAAGCCGCACGTTTCGAAGAAGGTCGTCCACAGGGGAAGCTGCTCGAACATGACCAGCTGCAGAGGAAGTCCCACCGTCCCGCGAGGGCCTGCCGCCTCATCCGACGGCATTGCGAGCAGTTTTTCATACTTGTAGGTGTAGATGTCCGCCGTCTCCTTGGGCTTGGGAAGCCCCGCGCCGCGCTCACACTTATTGCCGGAGATAAAACGCCGTCCGTCCGCAAAGGTGAGCACATTGACGTTGCAGTGCGACGTGCATCCCTTGCAGGTGACGGAGCGCGAGGAATAGGAGAACCGCTCCAGTTCCGTTTCCGTCACGATCGAACTGATGAGTTTTTCGGGGACGGTGTTCTCCTTTGCGTACAGCGCCGCGCCGAATGCGCCCATGAGTCCCGCGATCGCGGGACGGATGACCTCTCTGCCCGTTTCCTTTTCAAAAGAGCGCAGCACCGCATCGTTCAAGAACGTGCCGCCCTGCACGACGATATGCTTGCCCAGCTCGTCCGGCGTGCGGGCGCGGATGACCTTGTAGATGGCGTTCTTGACGATGGATGAGGAGAGCCCTGCCGAGATATCCTCGATGCTCGCGCCCTCTTTCTGCGCCTGCTTGACAGAGCTGTTCATGAACACCGTGCATCGGGAGCCAAGTTCGACGGGGTGCTTTGCGAACAGTCCCAGGCGGGAAAATTCCTCGATCTCCATATTCATCGCCTTGGCAAACGTCTGAATAAAGGAACCGCAGCCCGAAGAGCACGCCTCGTTGAGCATGATCGAGTCAATGGCGTGGTTTTTAACTTTGAAGCACTTGATATCCTGTCCGCCGATGTCGATGATGAAGTCCACGTCGGGATTAAAGAAGAGCGCCGCTTTGAAATGCGCCATCGTCTCTACGACGCCGAAGTCGATCTTGAGCGCCGCACGCATCATTTCCTCGCCGTAGCCCGTAACACATGCGCCGCGGATGACGATCCTGTCGCCGATGAGACGATAAATCTCGCGCAGTTTATCCGCAACGATATCCAGCGGCTGTCCGTTATTCGTCTGATAATGCGAATAGAGGATCTTGCAGTCGGGCGTGATGAGCATGAGTTTGGTCGTCGTTGACCCGGAATCGATGCCCAGGTACGCATCGCCCTTGTAAGTGAGAATATTTTCAAACGCAAGGTCGCTTTGGATGTGCCGCGCGACAAACCGATTGTATTCCTCCTGCGATGCGAACAAAGGCTCGCCGACAGTAATATTTTCAGCTTCCGCGACAGCGGAAAGACGCGATTTGATCTCGGAGAGCTGTTCTGCTCTCTCATCGGCGGCATAGAGCGCTGCGCCAATGGACATGAAGCAAGGCGCCGTTTCGGGAAAAACGGCATGCTGCTCATCCAGCCCCAACGTGCGGCAGAACGCACGGCGCAATCCTTTCAAAAAATAGAGCGGTCCGCCGAGAAACAGTACAGTCCCTTTGATACGCCTGCCCTGCGCAAGACCCGAGACCGTCTGATCGACGACCGCCTGAAAGATAGAAGCGGAGATATCCGCTTTGCTTGCGCCCTGATTGAGAAGCGGCTGAATATCCGACTTGGCGAACACGCCGCAGCGCGACGCAATGGGGTAGACGCGCTCCGCCTTAAGAGACAGCTCGTCCATCTCCGCAGCAGTAAGATCGAGCAGAGTGGCCATCTGATCGATGAACGCACCCGTGCCTCCCGCACAGCTGCCGTTCATGCGCTGTTCCGTACCGCCCGTGACAAAAATGATCTTGGCATCTTCCCCGCCCAACTCAACGGCAACGTCTGTTTGAGGATAAAACCTGCGGATCGCGCCAAACGCCGCTTGGACTTCCTGCACAAACGGAAGCCCTCCCCTCTGCGCAATGCCAAGTCCCGCCGATCCGGTAACGCTCACGCGATAATCTCCCGCGCCGAACTTTTCTTCAACGACGGAAAGCTGAGCAAGAACGCAGTCCCTGACACGCGAAAAATGACGCTCGTAGCTCGTATACAGAACCTCCGCATCTTCATTCAATACGGTCACTTTGACGGTAGTCGAACCGACGTCAATACCCAGATTGTATGCCATAGTAACGTTGCTCCCCTCGCCGTCCGTTGCGGCAGAGATAAAAAAATTGAGTATTGAATATTGTAACATATTCGACAAAAAAACACAAGAAACTTCGCAGAATTTTCATCGAAAAACCTGTCAAAACCACGTTCCGCGACGACAATATTTGGCACAAACGACCATCGTCGTATAAATTCGGAAAGTGAGGCAATCGTTTCTTGCCCAAACCCCGGGAAGCGTTGTATTGCCCATTCTGCAATAAAAAATGCAGACCGGCTCAACAAAACAGTCCGCATTTCAAAATACGAATATCTATTTTCTACGCATGCAGCGTTTCTTACAGTATTTACATCGCGTCGCATTTCCCCCACGGATATGCCGCTCCTGTAAATTTACGCGAAGCACGCCTCGAACCTGCACACAAAGCGCAGGATCAAACTGCTGCAGACGTTCTGTCACATCCTTATGTACGGTTGACTTGCTCACGCCGAACTTGGCGGCGCAGGTCCGTACCGTACACCCTGTCTCAAGCATGAACCTTGCCTCCGCGACAGAACGCTCAAAAATCGATTCCCACATGCACATTCCCCCCATCGGACGATATTACATTTTATGTCCGATGTTGACGGATTATGTGACATTGTGTCCTTGGCTCACGGAAATCGAATGAAAAAGGGCGTCCGCGCAATGCGCGGACGCCCTTTTTTTGCACTCTTCAGGCGTTCCCCTCATATCTGGCATATCCGCCTTCCAATACAGTCCGTGTCAGACCGAACGAACTATTGTCTCTGCCATAAACCAAAGTGCCTCCCTCCGCGACCGTAACAGACACGATCGTAAGCGCCCCTTCGGAACTGTATCCCGCGACAAGCGCGGCACAATTCTCCTCTGCTCCGTTCGCAGAAACGATAACAGACACTGCCACCGTGCATTCCGTGATCACCAGGCGGTTATCACGGCTGTTATTTTGTCCGACCAAGCCGCCTGCCATTGCCGCACTTGTTCCCTGACCGCTGACGCTGACATTGCCTGAAACAAGCACACTGTCCAATTCCAATGCCCCGGAATTATATGGATTGACTTCATAGCGCCCCGTTACACCGCCGGCATACGCATCGGTATCCGAGCGCTCTGCCGTTGCCGTTATACTGCCGGAAATCTCACAGTCGCGGATCAGCGCTTGTCCGGTCGTCACGCCGATCACGCCGCCGGCAAACGTCATACTGCCGCCTGCCGTATTACGCGAAGAGACATCCCCGTGATTGGCACAGCCCTCTATCACAATTCTGCCATTGTTCGCCGCGGCAACAATTCCTCCGACAAAATTATTTGCGGAAATGCCCACCGTGCCGGAGACCGCGCCGTTATTGATACAATTTTTGACCGTGACCGTAAAATTGTTACAGCGCGCATCCCCCGCTTCACTTGCCAGCAGAGAATTATGCATGACAAACCCGACAATGCCGCCGGCATGTGCCTCGCGGGTATAGTTTGTAACGGACAGATCGCCATTGTTGACACAATCCCGCACCTCGAGGCTGACACCGTAAACCGTGACCACAAATCCGGCCGCTCGGGTATAGCCTACGCAGCTCGCAGACGCATTATTCGTGCAGTTTTCAATGATGACTTCGGGGGACTGCTTCATCGATGATGGCAGTTCTGTCTCCGTCGAACGGAGAATGCCCACAAGTCCGCTCACGGAAATAACATCACTGGAAATCGTTCCGTTGACTTCGATGCCCGAAAACGTTGTAGGCGCATCCACACTCCCATACACACAGGCAGCGACGGGAGGCAGAATGGTACTGACATTGGTAAACCGAATGTTACGGACCGTTGTCCCTGCACCGACGTAGCCGAAAAGGCACAGACTGGTCAGCCCGTTGATGGTGTGTCCTTCTCCGTCGAACGTACCTGTAAAAGGATTGGTCTCAGGTCCCATCGGCACCCAATCTGACCCGGAAAGATCAATGTCGGCCGTAAGACGGTATGTCGCATTCTCCAACCGAATGCCGTTATTGATCTTATCCCTGAGCCTGGAAAGTCCCGACGCATTGGAAATCGAGTAGGTGATCGATGCTGCATTTTCCAAACCGAACGCGGCGGCATTTCCGATATACCCGTCATTGACAATACCCACCGAAGTACTTTTGAAAAGAGACAGAACATATCCGGAATTTGCGATCGTCATTTCCGGCGCCGCCTGCAGAGCATTGAGTTCGACGACCGTCCCTTCCGGCTCGATTGCGATCTCGCCCGAAAATTCTTCTCCCGCCGTCAGCGCTCCGCGCACATAGCCGGATTCATGATAACTGTCCGCAGCCGCATGAAGCAAAGTAACACTGCTTACCGAACTGTAATTGTACACGGTGGCATACGGCGCGTTTACGGTAAGCGAAGAGAGTGTCCCTTCCACTGTGACGGATGCTTCCTCGCCGTAAGTATATGTAACCTCACCCGCCGTATAATTCCCCGTATTGATGCTCGATGCGGTCGAAAACTCAAGCGATTCCGTTATATCTGCCGCAAAATAATAGCTCAGATCGGGCCATGCTTCCATCTCTGCCTTGCTGCGCACCGTCAGCCAGAACTCCGGAGAATTGGTAAATACCGTAGGCAGAACATCCTCCGTATACAATACCGTGCCGTCGCCCGCAATATAGGAAATTCGATTGCTCGTCCGATTCCACAAAAAGACGTTTCCCTGCTCGGCAGGACTGAGATTATCGATCCTGTAGCCGTTGTTTTCAAGGATGACAACAAGATCTGACATGCTCACGGGGGTCGTCTCCGATGCCGCAAGCACGGCGTTCATGTTGCGTGCAAGCGCAATGTCCGCCGCAACCTCCGGATCGGAATCCTCTCCGGAATTCTGGTTGGTGGCAAGGATAATAAACGTAGGAATAAGCACCGCTGCAAGAATCGCAATCACAACAATGACAATAACGAGTTCCGGGGTCGTAAATCCCCTGTTGTATTTTTTACGCATGTTGATCCGATCAACTCCCAAATTTTGTTCTTCTTGTTATTGTAGCATATTTTGAGACAAGCCGTCAAGCGCATGACCCGCCTCCCATAAAATCACTGCAGAAACTTCTCTTTGCGAAAAAACGACCCGTGCAGTATACCGCACGGGTCGTAAACCTCGGCTATTTTGTCCCGAAAAGCCTGTCTCCCGCATCTCCAAGACCGGGCAGGATATAACATTGTTCGTTAAGATCGCGGTCACAGGTAGAGACAAACACATCCACGTCGGGATGCTCCTCCGTCAGCCGCCTGATCCCCTGCGGCGCGGCGATGATCGCCATAAATTTAATTTTTTTGACGCCGCGGCGCTTCAGGAGCGCGACCGCATCGCAAGCAGAGCCGCCCGTAGCGAGCATGGGATCGAGCAGGATCGCCGTCATATGTTCAATGCCGTCGGGAAGTTTGCAGTAATACTCGTGCGGAATCGCCGTCGCTTCGTCGCGATACATGCCCACATGTCCGACGCGCGCGTTGGGGAAAATGGAATGTACGCCGTTGACCATGCCAAGTCCCGCGCGCAAAATAGGCACGATGACAATGGAACGCTCATCCACCATCTCCTGTTCACACATTTCGAGCGGCGTTTCGACCAAGACTTTATGCATCGGCGCGTCACGGAATGCTTCGTAACTCATGACGAGCGTGATCTCCTCGATGAGTTCGCGGAACTCCTTCATAGACGTATTTTTATTGCGCAAAATGGCGATTTTATGCTTGATGAGCGGATGATCGAATACCATCAACGACATATCTCTTTCTCCTTGTTCAACCCGGCAAACAAAACCGTGGCACAAAAAACGAGGAACGTATTACAAAACTTTTGACAAAAACTCCTGAAGACGGGGCGACTTAGGATCGCCGAATACTGCAGACGGCGTCCCCTCCTCCGCGATCTGACCATCCGCCATGAAGAGAACGCGCGTACCGACTTCGCGCGCAAATCCCATCTCATGCGTGACGATGACCATTGTCATGCCCGTCTCGGCAAGTTCCTTCATAAGTTCGAGGACTTCTCCGACCATCTCGGGATCGAGCGCGCTCGTCGGTTCATCGAAAAGCATATAGTCGGGATTCATTGCAAGCGCTCGCACGATGGCAATGCGCTGTTTCTGACCGCCCGAGAGCGTGGAAGGATAGACCTTTGCCTTATCCTCCAGACCGATGCGCTTCAGAAGTGCATATGCATGCTCCTCCGCTTCTGCCTTACTCTTAAGTTTCAGCAGGACGGGCGCGAGCGTCATATTGTCCAGCACCGTCTTGTTGTTGAAGAGGTTGAAATGCTGGAAGACCATGCCGATCTTGCGGCGGACCAGATTGATATCAAGATAGTTTGTCTTTCTGCATACCTTGACCGCTTTTGCATAGGCGCTTCCCTCAAACTTTTTGAGCAAGTCCTTTTGTTTGATCTCTGCGATGACATCCTCTGCACTGCCGCCCTCCGCTGTCATACGGCGATAGGTCTCGGACAGGGCGATGATATCCGGATGCAGATAGGGATCGACGGGCGTGATAAGTTTATCGTCCACCCAGATCTCGCCGTAAGTCGGCTCCTCCAAAAGATTCATGCACCTGAGAAGCGTCGATTTCCCGCTGCCGCTCGGACCAATAATGACGACTTTTTCGCCCTTTTCAACGGTCGTGGAAACCGCCTTCAGGACGCTCGTCTTGCCAAAATTTTTATACAGATTTTTAACGGCGATCACTCTTTCTCAGCCTCCCTTCCACAAGTTTGACAATGAGTACCATCGCATAAACAACAACAAGATAGAATACTCCGGCGATAATGGACGGCACAAGATACGCTCCGCCCAATCCGAGAGCAATCTGCCCCGCCGCGGCGTTCAGATCGAAAGTAAGCGTGCCGACCGTGCTACCGACCCATCCGATGATGGACGTCTCCTTCAAAAGTGCGATCATCTCGTTGCCGATGGCGGGCACGACATTTTTAATTGCCTGCGGAAACACGATTTTCACCATAGTTGCGCCCCACGGCATCCCCAAAGAGCGCCCCGCCTCCATCTGCCCGTTGTCAACGGACATAATACCCGCACGGATATTTTCTGAGACGTACGCGCCGGAATTGATGCCGAAGGTCAGAATAGCGGCATAGGGTTTGAACCCGGGGAAAGCGAGGATGGAAAAGACCATCAGAAAAAGCTGCAGCGCAACGGGCGTGCCGCGAATGACCGTTGTATAAATATTACAGATAAAGGCAGGGATCTTCATCCATTTGCTGTTCATCGCAGCGATCTTGACCACGGCGACAATAAAACCGAGTACAAGACCGATGAGTGCGGCGATCAGAGTGACGGCAAGCGTTGTGCCGAATCCCTGCAGAATATATCCCATGTATGTGGGAGATGTCAATACGGTAACGAAATCTTCAAACACGATACTGTTTCCTTATAAAATACGGGCTGCCGCGCACAGGTCGCGGCAGCCCGCCGTTCTCGTTCAGTTGCCGGAAGCGAGGTCCAGATGCTGCATGACCAGCCTCTGAATGCCGTTGTTGCCGTCTGCATCGACGTCGTTGATCAGCCCTTCAAGCACTTCATTGATGGCGGCGAGCAGCTCGTCCTGTCCCGGAGTGACTGCAATCGCATACTCGTCAACCGCCGCTTCGTCCTCATCCACCGTCTCGCCCTTATAGTAGAGCGGAAGGCAGGAAAGCCCGTCGTTGTTGGCGACCAGCGTCTTTGCAGGCAGCTCGTCAATAATGACGACGTTGGTATTCAATCCAATGTCGTTGACCGCAACGCTAAGAGAGGTATAGGGCGTCTTGGACGCGCCGGTTTCATACAGCGCACCCCAATCCTCTCCGATCTCATCGGAAAGGAAAATATCCGCCGTCGTGCCGCCCTGCACACCGATATTCATGCCCGCAAGCGAATCCCAATAAATGACGCTGCCATTTTCTGCTGTACTTTCGCTGATCGCGGGCGCCATCGTGCCGTCCGTCTTGTAGATAACGTAAAGGGAAGCAGTATAGTAGGGAATCGAGAAATCCACTTTTTCTTTGCGCTCTTCGGTGATGGAAAGTCCCGCCGCCCCTACGTTGGTAAGTTTTCCCTCGGAGACCGCATCAACAATGACGTCAAAATTAACGTTCTCAAACACGACCTCCCTGCCAAGCTTCTCGCCGACCTGATTCATGATATCCACGTCAACGCCGACGATCTTACCTTCGGAAAGGTACTCAAAAGGCGCAAAACCGGCTTCGGTGTAGACGACGAGCGTATTGCCGCCGCCGCACGCAGAAAATCCGAGGGCGCTTGCCACAAGCGTTCCCGCCGCAAGACATACCGTCAAAAACTTCTTCATTGCATATTACCTCAAAAAAACTGTCGGCGACGGCAGTTGTCTGCCGCCGAATTTCACTTTATTCTATCATAAACCGCTGCTTTTATCAACAAAAACGGAGGCGTTTTGCATAAATATTCATAAATTTAACCGCTTATACCCCTAATGTCCGATAATTTCCGAATCACACTGCATAAACGGAGGCCTCGAACAACAGCGATCGCTTGTTTTCGTCCGCATCCTGCCGTTCAACGGGCCGTCAGTCTCCGTCGCGGAATTTCACTGCCTTTACTTCAACGGGTTTCCATTTTGTCCCCTTGAACGGTCTGCCGCGCGTTGACGTATTGTCGATCGGGATCTCCTCTGTGTCGATCTCGATGAGCTCATCCTCGTTTGTTCGGACAGCAAGCGTATACGGCTTCGTGACATAGTCGGCAAAGATAAGTTCCGTATCTTTCAATGAAGTGATCTGTACGCCCTTACGATAACGGGGAAGCGGATCGATCTGCGCTGCAATGACGCGTTTGAACCTTCCGTCCGCCGTAACCGTGACGATCTCCCCTTCCTCATGGATCTGCGAGGCGAAGATGACCTCGTCTCCTTCTTTGAGATTGATGCCACGAACACCGCCCGCAATGCGCTTCTGGACGGGGATCTCATTTTTGGCATTGATGCACATTCCGCCGCGCGTGACCATAAAGATGGTCGTATTTCCCTCATCGGGATCGGCAGGCTGGACCGATATGACACGATCGCCCTCGTTGAGACGGATCGCCTGGAATATCATCTTATTGACGTCGTACTCAGACCAGAGCGTCTTCTTGATCATGCTCTGTTTCGTCATGACGAGCAGATATCCTTCCCCCGCCCCGGAAGGAAGCAAAGCAACGGGCTTCTCGTCCTCAGCGGCACCGTCAAACAGATCGGAAAGCGCGTATCCTTTGTCTGAAAGTTTGCATGAGACCTGTTCGCCGCGAATGCGATAACAATTGCCCAGATCGGAAACGACGACGGCCTCTTCGCCTGAAAGAATGCACTGCAGATCGCTGACGATCAGACCGGTCTTCGCATCCGATGCGAGAGGTTTGTTTGCCATAGTAAAGCTGCGCTCGGTAACGCACTTGATCCTGCCGTCCGCCGTGAGACAAAGCACGCTCTTGACGCCGGGGGCACGCACATCGTTGCGTTCCGCAACCGCATCTTCCGCAGATCCGACAAGTTCCGAACGGCGAGGCATTTTATATGCTTTTCTGATCTGTAAAATTTCTTCTTTTACCACCTCGAGCTGTCTGCGCTGGCTGTTTACGATCGCTGTCAGATATTCGATGAGTTCTCTGAGCCGCTTCAACTCCTCTTCCAACTTAAAGACTTCCAGCTTGGTCAGACGCGCAAGGCGAAGATCGAGGATCGCCTGCGCCTGCTTTTCCGAAAGCGAAAAACGCTTCCTGAGTTTATCTCGCGCGTCTGAAGTGGATTCGGCATTTTTGATGATCTTAACGACCTCATCAATATTGCGCACGGCAATGATGAGACCTTCGAGGATATGGCACCGCTCCTTTGCCGCCGCCAGATCGAATCTCGTTCGGCGGAGCACCACTTCGCGCTGATAGCCGACATAGTATCTGATAATGTCCATCAGCCCCATCAACATGGGCTTCCCGCCCGCGATGGCAACCATATTCATGCCAAACGTCGTCTCCAGATCGGTATACTTATACAGAATCTGTAAAATTTTATCGACGTCCCCTTCGGCGCGCACCTCGACAACCGCGCGGATCCCTTCGCGGTCGGATTCGTCCTGTACGCGCGTGATGGCAGCAAGTTCCTCCTTCTTCTCCTCGCGCAAATCGGCGATCTTTCTCAGCAGCGCCGATTTGTTGACCTGGTAGGGAAGTTCGGTGATGACAATGATCTTTTTGCCGTTGTCGTTCTGCTCAACATGTATGCGGGCGCGCAGCGTGATGCGTCCTTTTCCCGTACGGTATGCCTGTTCCAGTTCATTGGCTATGATAAAGCCGCCTGTCGGAAAATCCGGCGCGGGAATATATTTGCGCATCTCCTCCAAAGTGATATTCGGATTATCTATATACGCCACAACGCCGTCGATCGTCTCGGCAAGGTTGTGCGGCGGAATATTGGTCGCAAGACCGACGGCAATTCCGGATGCCCCGTTGACAAGCAGATTGGGAAAACGCCCGGGGAGCATGTCCGGCTCCTTCAGGGAGTCATCGAAGTTGAGCGAGAACGGAACGGTATTCTTATCGAGGTCGCGAAGGAGCTCCAAAGCGAGCGGTTCCAGCCGCGCCTCGGTGTAGCGCATTGCTGCGGCAGGGTCACCGTCCACGGACCCGAAATTGCCGTGTCCGTTGACGAGCGTGCGACCCATATTAAAATCCTGCGCCATGCGCACCATCGCGTCATAGACGGAGGAGTCGCCGTGCGGGTGATACTTACCCATGCAGTCGCCGACAATGCGCGCCGACTTCTTATGCGGCTTATCCGGCGTCAGCCCCATCTCATACATGGTATAAAGGATACGGCGCTGAACGGGCTTCAAGCCGTCCTCAACGCGAGGCAAAGCTCTGTCAAGGATGACGAACTCCGCATAGGGCAGCATGGAAGAAGGAAGGACTTCTTCAAGCGGCGTGACAAACAGCGTGCCCTGCGGTTCGGGCTGCTTGTTACGTTCAGTTTTCATTGTCTTCCTCCTTTTTCAGCTTCACGCGATCCATAAACGAATCCTGTTTGTTAAAGTTAGCATTGCGATTGAGAAACTCTTTTCTGCCGTCTACACGGTCGCCCATCAGTGTAGTGATCATATCTTCCGCCGCAACGGCATCTTCAATCGTGACCTGCGTCAGATTTCGCCGCGCGGGATCCATGGTCGTCTTCCAAAGCTGTTCGGCGCTCATCTCGCCCAGTCCCTTGTAGCGCTGGATGAGATATCCTCTGCCTACCTTTTCGATCTTCTCCGAAAGTTCTTTGTCATCGTAAGCGTACTCTTCGACGCTGCCGTTTTGCTTGTACACCTTGTAAAGAGGCGGCATGCCGATATAGACGTGTCCCGCGTTGACGAGCGGGCGCATGTAGCGGAAGAAGAAGGTGAGCAGGATACAGCGGATATGGAAGCCGTCCTGGTCGGCATCGGAGAGGATGATGACCTTGTGATAATTGAGCTTATCGAGATTAAAGTCGTTCCCGACTCCCGCGCCGAGCGCAGAAATGATCGTTCGGATCTCCTCGTTAGCCAACACCTGGTCAAGGCGCTTCTTTTCAACGTTGAGCGGCTTTCCCCGAAGGGGAAGAATGGACTGAAACTGTCTGACGCGCGCCTGCTTTGCAGTTCCCCCCGCCGAGTCTCCCTCGACAATGAACAGCTCGTTTTTTTCGGGCGTTCTTCCCGAGCAAGCGGCGAGTTTGCCGACAAGCTGCAAAGAATCGATGCTGTTTTTGGCGCGGGCGTTCTCCTTTGCCTGCCGGGTCGCGATGCGCACGCGCGCCGCGTTCTGCGCCTTTTTGACGATCTCGTCAAAGACTTTTTTGTTTTTCGGCTGAGCGATCAGAGCACGCAGCCCCTCACTGACGACAGCCTCCACGGGCGTGCGTGCCTCGGGATTGCCGAGTTTGGTCTTGGTCTGTCCTTCGAACTGTACATTCTTCATCTTGATGGACAGGACCGCGGTCAGCCCCTCGCGGAAATCATCGCCGGTAAAATTGGCGTCTTTATCTTTGAGCACCTTGGTGTCGCGCGCATAGTCGTTCAGAACGCGCGTGATCCCGCCGCGGAACCCCGTCTCATGATAGCCCCCTTCAGGCGTCGGGATGTTGTTCACAAAGGAAAACAGATTCTCCGTAAACTCCCCCGTATGCTGCACCGCAAACTCAACGAGAATGCCGTCCTTCTCCCCTTTATAATATAAAGGCGGAGTATAGAGCTTGTTTTTCCCCTCATTGAGATATGCAACAAAGTCGGAAATGCCGCCCTCGTAGTGATAAGTTACGCGATACGGCTGTGTCGCGCCCAGAAGATCGAGCTGCTGCGCTTCCTCTCCCGATGCCATTTCATTCTGCGTAACGCGTTCATCCGTCAGGATGATCTTCAATCCTTTGTTGAGGAATGCCAGTTCCCGCAATCGATGCGAGACCGAAGAGAGTTGGATCTCGTTGTCGCCGAACACGGCATCATCCGGCATAAAATGCACCAGAGTTCCGTGCGCCTTACCGCACTTGCCTGTCTTATGAAGCGGCACGACAGGGATGCCCGACTCGTACTTTTTTTTCGTTTTGTCGTAATAGGAATGGAACTCCATCTCCCAGGTGTCGCCGTCCTTGTTGACACGCACCTTCAGCCACTTGGAGAGCGCATTCGTGACCGACGCCCCTACGCCGTGCAGCCCGCCTGAGAAGGAATAGTTGTGTTCATCAAATTTTCCGCCCGCGTGCAGCTGCGTGAAGACGACCTGCACCCCCGAGACCTTGGTCTTTGGGTGGATGTCCGTTGGAATGCCGCGCCCGTTGTCCTCGACGGATACGCTGCCGTCCTTATAAATACGCACATCGATCATGTCCGCAAAGCCGTTTGCCGCCTCGTCGATCGCATTATCTACGATCTCCCAAAGAATATGGTGCAATCCTCTCGGCCCCGTCGACCCGATATACATGCCGGGACGCAGGCGGACGGCATCCAGTCCTTCAAGAATGGTAATATCGCCCGCGTCGTAGTGTTTCTCCGCCATAGATACCTCTTCAAAATGTGTTGTCCGCTTATTATTATACCATATCTTGTGATTTGGGGCAACAATTTTTAAAAATATTGACGAAAACAACGTAATAGCGGTACAAAAAAATCACTCCGCGCGGGAGTGATTTAACAAATTGTGTTTGCGGAATATTACGTTCCGAACATGATTCGCTCACTGGAAAGAAAACGGGCGATGAGAACGACGAGCAACGCCGTGTAAACAAGGTTGAGCGCAACCGCCGTCAGGCACATCCACACGGACGCCGCGCCCATGAGCGCGCCCTGCATGGCAACGACCGCGTTGAGTACAGGAATTGCAACGACCCAATCGCCGATGCCCGAAACAAAAGAGGCAACGATGGAGAGCACCATGACGACGATCATCAGAACACCCGTATACGAGGATGCCTCCTTGACCGAACGCGAGAGCGTGGAGACCGCAGCGATCGCCGCGACGATGAGAGGCACGACGGAAACGATGAGCAGGAAAATGAAGAAAAATTCCAAAGCGCCAACGCCCGCAATCGCAACGTCAAGACTCACACCCATGAGCGTGGGCAGCGAAAGCGCCACGCCTAAAAAACTGGACGCCGCGCCGATCAGGGAGACGCAGGCAAGAGGCAGGATCTTGCCCAAAGCGATGTCCGTGCGGCGCGCGGATGTAACGAGAATGGTCGCAAGCGTGCCGCGTTCCTTCTCTCCGGCGACCGACTCGAGCGTCACCGACATGCACGAAGAGAAAATGAACACGACAATGAGGAAGGGCAGAAAACCCGACATCATCTGCATTTCGAACGCCTCCGTCTCCCCCAGATCGCTCGCCGTAAGCGCAAAGGGGCGCCCCCAGCTTGCAAACACGGCATTGAGTACGGTATAAATGCGAAGGCTCTGTGTCTCGGCGGAATTATAGACGAGTTCGAGAGAAGAATCAAATCCCCCGCCCGAAGCAATGCCCTCGTCAAAGTTCTCGGGATAGACAATGACCGCATCCGCGTTCCCCTCCTGCACCTCGGCGACCGCTTCCTCGGGCGTCAGTTCCCCAAGCTCCAAGAACTCGATGCTCCAGCCCTCGTTTGCCTCCACCGTCTGCGCGATGACCGTCTCCGCCTGCGAACGCTCGGTAACGTACACTTTGAAGTCGTAGACCTCCTCGCCACCGAAGATCGCCGTTCCCATCAGCGAATAGATGAGATAGATGAGGATGCCGGGAAGGAGCATCGTGACGATGAGTTTTGGATCGCCGAAAAAGCGCAGAAACTCCTTCTTCATGAGCGCAATCAGCTTCATACGTTCTCCCCCTTCGTCTCGCGGTAAATTTCAAAGAACTTATCTTCAAGCGTCATACCGTCGCAGAGCTCTGAAATCGTGCCGTCCGCTACCATTCTGCCGTCGATGATGATCCCCACCCTGTCGCACAATTTTTCGACGAGTGAAAAGATATGCGTAGATAGAATGATACTCTTGCCCATTGCCTTGAGTTCCAGTAAGAAATCGGTAACAACCTTTGCGGTCAATACGTCCAACCCGTTGGTCGGCTCGTCAAAGATAATGACATCCGGATCATGCACGATGGCAATAACCAGCGAGACCTTCTGCTTCATGCCCGTGGAAAGATCCTTCACCTTGACCTCGGCGAATTTATCGATGCCGAAGCGCGAAAACAGTTCCTGTTTGCGCGCAGCAAGCGCCGATTTCTCAATCCCGTGCATCGCACCGAAGAAATCAAAGAGATAGGAGGGAGTAAAAAATCCTTCCAGTTTGAGTTCGCTCGTCATAAATCCAATGACGTCGCGCACCTTATCCGGCTGCTTGCGGATAGAGTGCCCGCAAATAAACGCATCTCCCGCATCGGGCTTGATGAGCGTAGAGAGCATGCGCAGCGTCGTTGTCTTGCCCGCGCCGTTGGGTCCGAGCAGCCCGTAGATCTCACCGCGATAGGCACTCAGACTAAGCCCGTCTACCGCAACCCTATAGACATCGTTCGTCCTGTCAAGCCGACGCTGCCTTCGTGAAAGCTCAAAGGTCTTTCTCAGCTCCGTTGCCCGGATCACTTCATCTCCGAACGCGGGGAAAGGCGTATTATCGTTATCCATCCTATCCTCCATAAATTCGCGCAGTTCTTAAAACGCGATACCGTCTTTCTTGATTCTATCATACTACCCCCCCCCTGCTGTCAAGCATTTGGGAGGCAACCGAGCGCTACTTTTCCGAAACCAACCGTTGCGCGCTCTACATGCCGTCGATGAGCGCAAGTGCATCCCGATAATTTTGCGCAAAGAAACCGTCATACCCTGTCGGACGCCCCATTGGGCGAAAGAGAATGAAGTCCACTCCCATCGCCAGCGCACAGCCCCTGTCTGAGGTCAGACTGTCTCCCACCCATACGGCGCGCGCCGCATCAAAACCGGGGATATGGTTTTTCACATAGTCGGCATAGGCAGAGGACGGCTTATTGCAGCCCACTGCCTCCGAGACAAAGACTGCGTCGAAGTCCTTGTCGATGCCCGCGGCTGCCAGGCGGCGGCTCTGTACGAATTCCGATCCGTTTGTCACTGCATAACGACTGCCCAACTTCCCGAGCGCGGCCAAAAACTCCTTCGCGCCATCCA
>JAGHIT010000027.1 GCA_017887095.1 Clostridia bacterium
TAATTTACAAAAAAACGTGGTTTTGTTTGCGCCAAATACGATAGCAAGGTTAAAGGCTCTCCCGACGGAGAGCCTTTGTTGTGTTTGGAAAATTCTCAGATGGTTTGGCGTTGCGGCGTGCCGGCGACCTCTTTCTCAAATCACGGAAAAATCTCACACTTTTGCATGAGATTTTTCGTGAACAAACTCAGACCGTTTCGATCGCGCCGGCAAACAGCACGGTATCGTAGCGGTCGGTCAGAAGAAATCCGAACGCCCGATCGACGATGAAGTCGAGGTAAACGTCCTCGTATTCGTCCGGTCCCGGATCGCCCGCGGCGGGCAGAACGGTCGCCGCCGCGCCCTCGATGCCCGTCTCGTCGACGGTGAGCGTCGCAACGTGCCTGACGCCCGTGCAGAAAGCGCCGTCGTCGGTCAGCGCGGTGAGATCGCTCTTCGTAGGAGAGAACAGGTCGGTGACGCCGAATGTCTCGGAGAGGACGTTCATCGCATCCGAATTGCAACCCGCCGAGAAGGCGGATCCTACAACAATATAACGGGCAAACGGCGCATTTTACTCACCGTTTTTCAAAAATCGTTCACAACTTTATTATAGGTTAAAATGACCCGACTGTCAATATCCGTTGCAAAAAATGCAAAGGGCGGGCGATTTCCCTTTACAAAATCCGCAATTTTTACTATAATATCCCTATGATTCGCATTGCCGACGGTTGGAAAGATTACGAGGTCATCGCCACGGGCGACGGCTATAAACTCGAGCGCTGGGGGGAACACATTTTGCTCCGACCCGACCCGCAGGTCATCTGGCGCGCGCAGCGCGACCTCTTTTCCTATCCCGGACTGGAAGCGGTGTATCGCCGCAGCGAAAAGGGCGGCGGCGCATGGGAATATAAAAAACAGCTGCCACAGTTCTGGAATATTTCTTACAAAGATCTTACGTTCAAGGTCATGCCTATGGGCTTCAAACACACGGGACTGTTTCCCGAGCAGGCTGCGAACTGGGAGACGACGGGCGAGATCGTCCGCCGCGCCGTACAGGCAGGGCGCAAGGTCAAGGTGCTCAACCTGTTTGCCTATACGGGCGGGGCGAGTGTCGCGCTCGCAAAGGCGGGGGCGGAAGTCACCCATGTGGATGCAGCCAAGGGTATGGTGGAGCGCGCGGGCGAGAATGCGCGGCTTTCCGGCATTGCAAACGGCATCCGCTATATCGTGGACGACTGTAAAAAGTTTGTCGCGCGCGAGATCCGCCGCGGCAACAAGTACGACGCCATCGTCATGGATCCGCCTTCCTACGGCAGGGGACCGGGCGGTGAAATGTGGAAGATCGAAACGGAGCTGTTTTCCTTTGTGCAGCTTTGTTCGCAGGTTCTTGCGGAAAACGCGCTCTTTGTGCTCATCAACAGCTATACGACGGGATTGCAGCCCACGGTGCTCTCCAATATCCTCACGCTTACGCTCACAAACGAGCGGGGCGGGAAGGTGGAAGCGTACGAAGTCGGGCTGCCGACCGCGGAAGGCATCCCGCTTCCCTGCGGGGCAGGAGGACTCTATATCAATGCGTGAAAACTATCAGCCCGAAATTTTATTTGAGGACAATCACATCCTTGTCGTCTTAAAAGAGCAGAACCTCGCGTCCTGCCCCGATGAGAGCGGGGATGAAAATCTTCTCGACCTCCTCAAAGATTATCTGAAGCGTACTTACGATAAGCCGGGAAATGTCTATCTTGGGCTTGTCCACAGGCTGGATCGTCCTACGGGCGGCGTCATGGTGTTCGCCAAGACGAGCAAGGCGGCGGGAAGACTATCCGAGCAGATGAAAACGGGCGACTTTGAAAAGCGGTATTTGACCGTCCTCAACGGTGCGCCCAATCCCGAGAGCGGAAAGCTCGTCAACTATCTCAAAAAGAACACGATCAATAATATGGTGTATCTTTCGACAGAAGGGACGGACGGGGCGAAGTACGCCGCGCTCGACTATCGTGTGCTGGAAAAACGGGGCGCGCTCGCGCTGACCGAGGTCAAACTGCATACGGGAAGATCGCATCAGATCCGCGTGCAGTTTGCGGGCATTGCGCATCCTGTGTACGGCGATATGCGCTACGGCGGCGAGTTTGCTATCAAAGGAAGGCTTGCGCTCTGGGCGTATTCTCTGGCTTTTACGCACCCTGTTACCAAAGAGCGCATGCGCTTTCTCTCCGAGCCGCCCGCCGATGAGACGCCTTGGAAGTTTTTTTCTCTCTCCGAATTCGTCAAGCCCGTGTAATTCGCATGAAAATTGTATTTTCCTGCCGCAGCATGGCGCTTACCGCTTGACGAAAGCGGAAAATTTGTGTAGAATGTATAAGATATTCGAACATTAGTGTATTCTGACGCAGTAGCGTCACGGATCGGAGTTTTTTCATGAACAAAGTCAAAGTACATTTCGTTGCAATTGCTTCCTTGATCGTTGCTCTGTTTATTACGATGGCTGCAGCGGTGGGGGCGGCGATCGCGGGGCGCGTACAGGCTTCCGCGGAAATCACGCCCGTTGCGTATGCGCCTGAAAGGATTTTTGCGTCCGGCGGCGTTTCGGGTGAAGTGGGCGCTTCCGAAGGGGAAGAAAGCTATGTGCAGTTCACTTTCCGTGACGGAGGAAAAGTCTATTACCGCCGCGATCTCGCGTACAAGTGGTTCACCGCCGATCCTGAGGCGGACAGCACCCTTGCCAATCCCGGGAAAGCCAATTATTTTTCAATGCAGTTTACGCTCCCCACGCTTGATTTCGAGACGTTTACCATCTCTTTTGAAAGTGCGGAGGAAAGTGTCAGCGAGGAAGAAAAGGCTGTCAACGATCTCGTGTTCCGCATGACGGACGGTACGCTTCAGGTTGCAGTAAAGAGCGCCGATAACCGTGATGCCGAGCTTGCCGATCTGGAATGGAACGACCTGGCGACAGGGGCTTCCGCCGAAGTATCCGTCTCTTTTGCCGAAGGCGTGAATATCGGTGAATTTGCGTTGCACGTTTCCTGCGGCGAAACGACGGTGGACGGAATATTTACCAACATCGGCGGAAATTATGCGGAGTACCTTTCGTCTTCTTCGTCCACACCCAATACGCCCATTACCTTCAGCATGGCAATGCCGGAAGGGGCTGCGGATGACGCCGAAGTCAATGTCTACATGAGAAGTCTTAACGGGCAGAGCTTTTTGTTGGAAGACGGGCAGGTGCAGGACGATACCGCACCCGTACTTGCCGTCAGCGAGGACGTCTATGCGTTCACGCTCGGTCAGCGCTATTCCTTCACTTCCTATGAAGCGATCGATGTCTGCAAAGACTCCGTCACGGTCACCCGCGAATATTACATGGCGAAAGCGACGGAAGACGGATATGAGATCGCGGACGAAAGCGCAACGGGAACCGATTCCGCGTATGACCGTCTTTCTACCTCGACATTCTTCATGCCTACGGCTGATAACGAAACGGTTGGCAACGAGTATGTTTCCGTCCGCTTCAGTCTGGATGATACCAGAAGCCGCGACGATGAAGACAGGGTCAACGAGTATATTTATCTCACCTGGTATGCTGCAGATACTTCGGAAGAGGGCGGCATTGTCTCGACTCTCGCATCTTCCGATGCGGAAGATGCGAATAAGCAGGACTTTATCATCGTTACGGCAGAAGAACGGGAAGGTCCCTACTATGTCGGACTTTCTGCCGATGAGGAAAGCGGCGAGAACGTAGCGACACAGGCGTTTGAAGATGCAGTTGCGGCATATCAGAAGGCGGTTACGGAGGCTGCGGCGAACACCGGTGCGGGCGAAGGTTCTTATCTCAATCTTCCTTCTCTGCGCGGTTTGATCGCGAGTGATTATGCGGATTACCGCAATCTGGATTTTACCGTTTATTATTGGCATGAATCGGCGGAAGTCGGATCTGCGCCTTCCAGTACGTCTGCGTTGAGTTATAACGGTCTTCGTTTTGAGGTCGCACAGGAAGGTTATTATACTTTCCGTATTGCTGCAACGGACTCTCTGAATAATACGGTTCAGCTCTATGATACCAATGGGGAGCTGGTCAGTGTCAGCAGTTCCACGATCGGCTATGACAGCGAAGGAGAGGACTTCCAGATCGCAGATCTCCCGACGTTCACGGCTTACATCGATTATAACGGTGCTACAATTGAGGAGCCGGGAACACAGGATTATGGCTACCGTGACCGCACTTATTCCATCCAGGATTTTGAGGTCATTGCTCTGGAAGGATACGCGTCAGATTATGCACTCTACTATGTAGATGAGGACAGACTTGCGGACGATCAGGAACTGCCTTCATATGACGAATGCGTGGAGCGTGCGTATGAACTGTTCTTTGCGGAAAATGCTCCTTTCGCGAACGCCGTCGTTGAGATCAATGTCTATAACAGCGACGTCTCCGAGGACGATGAGGAATGGGAGGCAACAGACAATGCCTATCATTGGGATCCGGAGTCTTCGCTCTCCTTCACGCCTCAGCGTTCCGGAACCTATCTCGTCAATCTCACCGTGACTGAGACGACGGGCGCAACGGTCAGCTCGTACATGGCGATCGAAGTGAGAAATCCCGTGGATATTATTCCCGGTGTGTCTGAATGGCTGCAAAACAATACCGTCTCGGTGGTGCTTTTTGCAATCAGCGGCGCTCTGCTCATCGCGATCATCGTGCTGTGCGTTGTCAAGCCTTCGGATAAAAAGGTTGAAGAAGTCGATATCGAAAAGCTTAAGGGAAAAAAGAAAAAGTCGGCTAAAAAGTCCGATGAGGATGAAAAGCATCTTTAATGGATGATTGTTCGCTCCGCCGTAACGGCGGAGCGATTTATTTTGCATTGCGTATAAATGTTCACTTGGTGCGCAAACTGCGGAAAAGGAGGGAAGCATGGTATTTTTCAATGTGTTGTCGTATATTCTCGTTCTGCTTGGCGCAGTCAATTGGGGAATGTTTGGCATCTTCGATTTCAACCTCGTTTCGGCGATCTTTATGGGCCCTCGCAGCGTGGGGGCGATCATCGTTTACTGTCTCATTGCTGCGGCAGCGGTCTGGCTGATCATTTCGCCGTTTCTTACAAACGGCATGCTCAAATTGCAGGGCAACCGTGAGGCGCGTACCGTCAAGGAGAGCTGAAGAAACGGAATGAATGCGGGAAGAGACATAAAAATGTCTCTTCCCGCATTTTTTATGGTATGACATTATGTGATACATCAAGGGGCTCAAGCGTCACTGTGGCAGGAGTCTACACGCAGCCGTCTCTCGCCGAACGACTGCATGTTCTCGGGATCAGTCCGCCTGCACGCGTTCATGTTTTGAAAGTTTCGCCTCGGAAGAAGGTTTGGTATCTGCGCACTGCTTTTTCTACGGTGGCGTTGGGGGAAGAACTTGCCGCATGTATTGAGGTTACGCCATGAAGCTTTTGTTGATCGGAAATCCAAACGCAGGCAAGAGTACGCTTTTCAACCATCTGACGCGCGGTCATGCGCGCGTGGGGAACTGGCACGGCGTCACGGTGGGCGCGCTCGAGGGGCGGGCAAAACTTGCGGGAAAGCAGGTGACGGTGGTCGACCTTCCGGGTATTTATACGCCGCAGGGCAGGAGCATGGAGGAGCGTCTGACGCGCGCCTATCTCGACGAAAATCCGACTGCCGCCGTGCTCTTTGTCGCAGAGTGTGCCTCTCTTCCGCGCACGCTTCCGCTTCTTTTTTCATTGTGTGCGGGAAGAAAGACTGCGCTCGTTTTGACCAAGCGCCGTGCATTTGAACGCAGGGGCGGACGAGTAGACAGATTGATGCTTTCGCGGCGTCTCGGATGCGCCGTTTTTTTTGCGGAAGAGAAACGGCGTCTGCTTCTGGAAGATGCTGCAAAAGTTCTTGCGTCACGCCCGCTGACAGAGAAGTCGGTTACAGTGGACGGGATCTGGAGTCAGGAACGGGAAAAGCTCGGGGCGTTGGACGCGCTTCTCATGAACACTGCGTTTGCTTTGCCGTTTTTTTTCGTATTGCTTGGTGCGGTATTTTATGCGACGTTTGCGCCGGGGAGTCCTGGGGACCTTGCCAAAGGCGGTATCGAATACTTATTTTCCGATTTGCTCGTCGGGGTTGCTTCCGGCATTCCGTCTGCCGTAGTCCGAAGCCTGGTAACAGATGCTCTGCTTGCAGGTTTGGGGACTGTTCTCGGTTTTCTGCCCCAAATCGCGATCCTGTTTTTCTTTCTCATCATTTTGGAAGAGAGTGGCATCTTATCCCGTCTTGCAGCGCTGACGGACGGTATTTTTGCCAAAGTCGGACTGAACGGAAGGGCGGTCTTTTCTCTTGTCATGGGTTTTGGGTGTACGGCCGCCGCGATTTTGTCCACGCGCGGGCTGGATGATAAGCGCGTACAGCGCCGTACTATATTATGTCTGCCATACATTTCTTGCAGCGCAAAGCTCCCCGTCTATCTCACGTTGTCAGCATCTTTTTTTGGGAATGCGTTTCTTGCAGTTCTGCTTCTGTATGCGCTGGGTGTGGGAATGTCATTGATCGTTGCTGTATTGACAAACCGGGAGGCGCGTGCTCCATTTCTGTTGGAGATTGCACCGCTTCAGGTACCGAAGATAAATTTTGTGCTGAAAGCCTTGCTCTTTCAAGTCAAACAGTTTATAATAAAAACAGCGACTGTAATTTTGGTATTTTTTGCGGCGAGCTGGCTGATGTCGCATTTTTCGTGGGGATTCTCTCCGTGTGCGATAGAGGAGAGTATGCTTGCCTCTCTCTGCCGCGGATTGAAGTGGCTGTTCGCGCCCGTCGGCATGGGCGATTGGCGGATCGCCTACGCCGCGCTCTCGGGGCTGATTGCCAAGGAGAACGTCGCGGGGACGATCGCCATGTTCTACGGCGCCTTCCCGTATGGCGGCGCGAGCGCATTCGCGCTCGCGGTGTTCGTGCTGACCTGTTCGCCCTGCGTCTCTGCGGTCGCCGCGTCCGCGCGCGAACTGGGGGCAAAGCGCGCCGTTTTGTACGCCGCCCTGCAGACGCTCACCGCGTTGCTTGCGTGCTATCTCGCCTATTTTTTGTGGACGGGCGGGCTGGTCTACGCGCTTCTTCTCTGCCTGCCCGTCGCCCTATTCCTGCTGTTGAGGTCTCGCCATGAAAGTGTATGTCGCAAAAGAGGACATAAAACTCTCCGGATTCACCGATGACGTCTGCGCCGCAGCGTCCTTCTGTCTTAAAACGCTGCTTAAAAACCGCGACGTGCGCGTCAACGGCGTGCGCGTCTGCACGGACGTCCCGCTCAAGAAGGGGGACGAGGTCGCCTATTATCTCTCCGCCGCGCAGGCGGCGCGCACGGGCTTTGCCGTTCTCTATGAGGACGACAACGTCATCGTCGCGGACAAGGAGAGCGGCGTCAATTCGGAGGCGGTGTTCTCCGCGCTCTCGGAGAGGGGCGAGGCGCACTTTATTCATCGGCTGGACCGAAACACGGCGGGGCTTCTCATCTTTGCAAAGAACGTGCAGGCAGCGGAAGAACTGCTCGCAGCCTTCCGCACGCGGCGGGTGACAAAGGAATATCTGGCGCTCGTCGTCGGCACGCCGAGCCCAAAGCACGCGGTGCTGACTTCCTATCTTAAAAAAGACGCCGCAAGCGCGACGGTGCGCATTTTTGACCGCCCCGTCGGCGAGAAGATCGTCACCGAATATGAAGTGCTCGCCCCGGGCGATACGGCGCTTTTACAGGTGACGCTGCACACGGGCAAGACGCATCAGATCCGCGCTCATCTCGCCCATATCGGGCACCCGATCGTCGGAGATGAAAAATACGGCGATCACGCTTTCAACCGCGCGCATCACATGACCCGCCAGCGCCTTATCGCCAAATCGCTTACATTGAATACAGGCGGATCGCTTGCATATCTTTCCGGCATGACATTTGTCTCCGCGCACAACTTCTGAAAAAGCCCTCGCTGCCTCTTGACAGCGGGGGCTTCGCGTGGTATTCTATGAATACTTATTCAAGTATTGATCGGACGCTTCCGCAGAGTCGGAAGGGGAGTGGGTATGCACAAGGTCATCAAAATACGCAACCTGCACTGCGCTGCGTGCGCGGCGGAATTGCAGGAGGAACTTGCGGCGGCGGACGGGCTTTCCGAGGTCTCCGTGGACTTCGTCACGCAGCGCGTCGCGCTCGACTACGAAGAGCCTGCCTCGCTGGCGCGGGCGATCGACATGATCTCGCACTTTGACAAGGTGGAGATCATCGACGGCAACGCGCCCGTCAAAAGGGAGCGGCATATAAAAGAGCTTCTCTCCATTGTCATCTCCGCCCTGTGCTTTGTGCCCGCGCTCGTTTTTCACCTGCTGGGCGGGTTTGAATGGGTCGCGTTCGGGCTCTTTCTCGCCTCCTTTGCGGCGGCGGGCTGGACGGTCGTTCTCAGCGTCGCGCGCAATCTCCCGCGCGCCTTCCGCGGCGGCTTTCATCCCTCCGTCCTGCTGGATGAAAACCTTTTGATGCTCGTCGCGGCGGTCGGCGCGTTTTGTATCCGTCAGGACATGGAGGGCGCCGTCGTCATGCTGCTCTATCAGATCGGCGAGTACTTGCAGCGCCTTGCGGTCGGCTCGTCGCGCAGCGCGATCACCAAGCTCATGGCGCTCCGATGCGACACCGCTATTCGCCTGAGGGAGGGCGCGCCCGAGGAAGTCGACCCGGACGAGCTCATTCCGGGGGATATGATCCTGCTCAGAAAGGGGGACAGACTCCCCGCCGACTGCCGCCTTCTCGATCGGGAAGCGGCGTTGGACACCAAGTCCATGACGGGCGAGAGCATGCTCAAAACCGTCTGTATGGGCGAAGAGATGCTCGCGGGCTGTGTCAACGAGGGCTGCGCGGTGCGCGCCGAGGTCGTGCGTCCCGCCTCCGAGAGCGCTGTTGCTAAAATTCTCGAACTGGTGGAGAACTCCGCCGCCAAAAAGGCGAAGCCGGAGAAGTTTATCACTAAGTTTGCGCGCTATTATACGCCCATCGTCGTGCTTATCGCCGCCGTCATCGCCGTCGTGCCGCCCCTCTTTCAGGGGTACAACTTTGCGGACTGGATCGTGCCCGCGCTCAATTTCCTCGTCATCTCCTGCCCGTGCGCGCTCATCATCTCCGTGCCGCTCACCTATTTTTCGGGCGTCGGGACGCTCGCGCGCCATGGCGTACTCACCAAGGGCGCGGTGTATCTGGACCGCCTCGCCGCGGTGAAGGTCGCCGCCTTTGATAAGACGGGCACTTTGACCGAGGGTAAATTCACGATCGCAAACGTGCAGGGTGAGCGCGCGCTGCCCCTTGCCGCCGCGCTGGAACAGGCGTCCTCGCACCCGCTCGCGGGCGCATTTGAGGGCGTTGCGGCGCCGCCCGCCGAGGCGGTCGAAGAACTTGCAGGGCGGGGCATTGCGGGTATTGTAGACGGCAAGCGCGTCCTTGCGGGCAGCGCGCGGCTCATGCAGGAGCAGGGAATTTCCTGTGCGGAAGGGGAGGTGCAAGCCCTCGCAGTTCATGTCGCGGAGGAGGGACAATACGTCGGCTGCGTCCTCATCGAGGACAGGCTGCGTCCCGAGGCGGTCGAGGCGCTTGCCAAGCTGAAAGAGGCGGGCGTGGAGCACATCGCCGTCCTGACGGGCGACACGGCGCAGCGCGCGCAGGCGGCGCTTGCAACCCTTCCCGTGGACGAGATCTGCGCCGGGTTGCTGCCGCAGGATAAGCCCGTCTGTGCCGAGCGGCTCAAGGCGCGCGGGACCCTTCTGTACGCGGGCGACGGCATCAACGATACGCCCGTTATGGCGGCAAGCGACGTCTCGGTCGCGATGGGCGGACTGGGCAGCGACGCGGCGATCGAGGCGAGCGACTTCGTCCTCGCGTCGGACAATCTCCTCGCGCTGCCAAAAGCGGTCAAAGGCGCCAAAAAGACGCGCAAGATCGTCGTCGAAAATATTGTGTTCTCCATTGCGGTCAAGCTCGCGCTCATGGCGCTTTCGCTGTTCGGCTTGCTGCCGCTCGGGATCGCGGTACTGGGCGATACGGGCGTCATGCTGCTCGCGGTGCTCAATTCCATGCGAATGCGTGCAAAAATCAAATAAAATGTGCGGCGCGGCTTGAAAAATGAGCCGCGTCATGTTATAATGGAAGATATGAAAGATTTCATCGACTGCGCCATGAAGCGCGAACCCTGTGACCTCGTCATCCGCAATGCCCGTATCCTCAATGTATTCACGGGCGAGACGGAAGAAGGGGAGATCGCCGTCAAGGACGGCATCATCGTCGGCATCGGCAGCGGGTATGTCGCCCGTGAGGCGTATGACGGCGCGGGTATGGTCTTCCTGCCCGGTCTGATCGATGCGCATATCCACGTCGAGAGCACCATGCTCACGCCCGAGGCGTTTGCGAGCCTTACTGTGCCGCACGGCACGAGCGGCATTGTCGCCGATCCGCACGAATTGGTCAACGTCTGCGGCATCGCGGGCGCGGAGTACCTCATGGCGGCGTTTGCGCGGCTTGCGCCGTCTCCTCTTGACGTCTATGTCCAGCTTCCCTCCTGTGTGCCTGCGACCCCCTTTGAAACAAGCGGCGCGACGCTGGACGCCGCCGAGACCCGCCTTCAGCTCGCCCGCGATACCTTCTTCGGGCTGGGCGAAATGATGAACTACGTCGGTGTCATCGCGGGGGAAAAAGAAGTTCTGGGAAAGCTGGAGGCGGCAAAGGCGTTCTCCAAGATCGTGGACGGCCACGCGCCGGGCGTTGCGGGGGATGCCCTCAACGCCTATCTTTGCGGGGGGATCGCGACCGATCACGAGAGCCTTTCAGAGAGCGAGATCAGGGAGAAGATTGCGCGCGGCATGTATATCCAGGTGCGCTGCGGTTCATCCACCAACAATATCGCTGCCGCCGCAAAATGTATCACGGCGGAAAACTTCCCGCGCTTTCTTCTCTGTACGGACGATAAGCACGCGCACGACCTCATTACCGCGGGGCATCTGGACGACGCGCTCCGCCGTCTCGTCGCGGCAGGCGTCTCGCCCTATCACGCGGTGCGTGCGGCGACGCTCAACGTCGCGACGTGCTATCGCTTACAGGGCAGGGGTGCGATCGCGCCCGGGTATCATGCCGACCTCGTCGCCGTCGAGGACGTTGCATCCTTCCGCGTGCAGGCGGTATTCAAGGACGGACGGCTGGTCGCAGAGCACGGCAAGACGCTCTTTTCGGCGAATGAGACCTATCTTCCCGATGCGGTGCGCGGGACGGTCCGCGTCAAAGAGGTCACGGCAGATGATTTCCGCCTGCCGCTCAAGGGCGATCGGGCGCGCGCCATGCGCGTTGTGGACAATGACCTTGTCACAAATTCCGTCATTGTGCCCGTTCAAAAGCGGGACGGGGATGTCGTGCTGCACGGTACGTCGCTTAACAAGCTCGCCGTCGTGGAGAGACACTTTGCGAGCGGGAATATCGGGCTTGCGCTCGTCGAGGACTACGGCTTAAAGGGCGGCGCGATCGGCATTTCCGTCGCGCATGACAGTCACAACCTCGTGATTTTAGGAGACGACAACGCCGCCATGGCGCGCGTCGTGGCGCTCTTGAAGGAGGCGGGCGGCGGCATGGCGCTCGTGGACGGGAAGGGCGAGGAGGTGTTCCCGCTGGATATTGCGGGGCTGATGAGTTCGCTGCCCGCAGACGAGGTCGCCTCCCGTATCGAGCATATCTCCCGCCGCGCCTATCAGATGGGCGTCAGACCGTGCTATGACAGCTTCATGACGCTCGCATTTTTGTCGCTCGCCGTCATTCCGCACCTGAAACTGACGGACAGGGGGCTGTTTGACGTGGACAAGTTTACCTTTACTTCTACGGAGATCGAAGCAGATGAATAAAACCATGACGGTGGTCGCCGCGACGGGCAATATGCACAAACTCAAGGAGATCAGAGAAATTTTCTCTAGCTGGCACATTCTCTCCGAACGGGAGGCAGGCTTTTCGGGCGAGGTCGAGGAGACGGGTGCAACGTTTGTGGAGAACGCGCTCATCAAGGCGCGTGCCGTGTGCAGGGCGACGGGATTTGCTGCGCTCGCGGACGACAGCGGGCTGTGTGTCGATGTCCTGGGCGGCGCGCCCGGGGTCTTGAGCGCGCGCTATTCGGGCGGCGGCGATGCGGAGAATCGCGCGCTGCTGCTCAAAAATATGGCGGGCGTGCAGTCGCGCGGCGCACACTTTGCGTGCGCCGTGGCGCTCGTCTTTCCGGACGGCAGGGAGCTCACCGCCGAGGGCGCGTCCTACGGGGAGATCTTGCACGAGGAGCGCGGCACGGGCGGCTTCGGGTATGACAGCTTATTCTACAGCGCCGACCTCAAAAAGTCCTTTGCCGAGGCGACGGAGGAGGAGAAGAACGCCGTCTCGCACCGCGGCAGGGCGCTCGCCGCATTGGAGAAGTTATGCTGAGCTGTATCGTCCTGTCCGATTCGCACGGACGGCTGAAAAATATCCAAAAAATAAGACCGCTCTTTCTGGAGAACGGCATGGTCATCCACCTCGGCGACGGCTCGTCCGACATCCGCGACTTTGCGCGCGAGTACCCCGAAAAGGCAATCGTCATCAAGGGCAACTGCGATTTTTCCTACGGCATGGAGGAATATGTGCTGGAGGCGTGCGGCGTGCGTGTATTCTGCTGCCACGGACACAAGTACGGCGTCAAGACTGGGCTGGAGCGCCTCATCGCGCGCGCCAAGGAACTTGATTGCACCGTCGCGCTGTACGGGCATACGCATCACGCCTTCAACGAGACGGTGGACGGCGTCCTCTGTGTCAATCCCGGCTCTGCGGGCGACTACACCTCGCCCTCGTACTGTTATCTGGCGCTGCATAACGGGAAGGCGACCGCCGTCATCGTCAATCTTTGAAGCCGGTTAATGCCGGAAACTGCTTTGCGTCTGCTTGCGTTTCGGTTGCTTATGTCTTTCTATCATGACTGAAATATCGTCATTTTTTGGTGCGCCGCCCGCTTTATAAGCGGGCGGCGTAATCTCTTTGAAAAAAATTACTAAATTCCTTGACAAATTCAATGGGGGAGGTATAATAGAAATCAGTTAGAAAGAAAGGGGGAATATTATGAAAAAACTTACGAAAGCAGCTGTAGCCTCCGTCTTGGCAGCCAATCTTGCGTTCGGGCTGGCGGCATGTGCGGATACGGGGAACGGGACTACGCCGGGAGATAATAATTCGGGCGGAAACAATCCCGGCGGCGGAGAGACACAAGCGGCGGCGCTCCTGGATGAGGCGCTCGTGACGCTTGCTGAGCAGGATTATATTACATTCGAACTTGATGTGAGCGGGCGGCAGATCGGCGGGACGGACGATGCGCTGCATACCGCAGAAATGTTGGTTCAGCTCGCGCAGGATGAGGAATACGGCTATGATGTCTTTGCGCGGCAGTCAAGCGACGGCAAAGTGATCAGTGAGTCGCTGTTCGTGGATGGGACGCAGTATGCAACTCAGATGATAGACGGTAAACTGTGGTACTACGTGTCCGGAAGTATGGGCGGATCACTCGGCCCTAATCCGGATCCTGTTCCTGATACGCCTGCTGAGGTGACAAATTCCGGCTCAACGGCGAGCGGCAGCGCAACGCATAGCTGGATAAGTCTGTTCCTTAGTTCCGGCAATCTGTTTCAGACGTATGGCGCGCTTCTTTCGCTTGCGGGCCTGGATTCCCTTGCGGGCATCGAGGGCGCCGTAACGCAGGGAACCGACGGGACGCAAATTTCCCTCACGGTACAGTTGGACGAAGTACGTCAGAGCCTGATCGAATGGCTGAATGCGCTGAAGTCGCAGTCGCTTGACGGGCTGGAAGCGGTCGTCAACGAACTGCTCGATGAGGATATCACGGTCGTAGAGTTCCTCGATAAACTTGATTCCATTCTTGCGCCCAACGGGCTTGCATTGGAAGAACTTCTCAACGATAAGTTTATTGCCACAATTCTGATCGCGGGCTTGTCCAACGGAATGCCGCCTGCCGATATTTCGGCAACCATCTATGGCAATACCGCGCAGTACCTCTATAAAGTTCTCAAGGAGAACGCGGGGGAACAGGTCGGGAATATCCTGTCCGAGCCAAAGGCGGGCGAATCCGTCTATACATATGTCCGCCGCATCTTCGGTCAGTTCAAGGTTACCGGCATCATCGATATGATAACGGGCGGTACCGGTGAAGGTGCAGAAGGATTTGCCGAAATCAGGGAACAGTTCTCCGCCTGGGCAGATGGAAAGTCTGCATACGACGTAGCAAACTTTGTCATTCAGCAGATGACGGGAAGTGATTCTTACGAAGAGTTTGATGCTGTAGTTCTTCTGCAGGCCTTCACCTTTGAAGAGAGTTATGCGGAATGTTCCGTCACATTGGACGGTAATGCGCGCATTACGGAAGCCTCGTTTGAAATGGACTTTATGATGCTTGACACGAACGATGCGGATGATTATTATGTGGATGGTGTCCCTCACATTCAGCTGAACGGAACGTTGAATGTCTCCTATGATGCCTTCACGCTCACCCCGCCCTCTAAAGATCAGCTGTTGCCCGATTTCGGCACGCCGCAGATCGATGCAAACGAAGGAAGCATTGTTATTCCCGTCGAATGGAACAGCACACAGCAGGGGGATGCGCATTTCGAATATTTCCTTTCCTGCAGGGCTTGGACAGAGGAAGGGTATTATGTCGGGTCGGGTTCCTTTGACGTGCGGAATATAACGACCGAACAGACACAGGATGGGATTTTCATCGACGTTGATCTTACGGAATCGTGGGCAGGACTTCGACAGACGATAGATCAACTGCTCGCGGATGATTACAGCGGCATCCCGTTTAGGTATGAGATCCGCATGACGATAAACGTGTATTTATACAGCGAATACCACGATTTCGAGTGTTGGTATTGGGCAGAAGGGGAAGAGTTTTCCCTGACTGAAATCAGGGGTTAAATTGCCGCCCGCCGCGTCGGATAGGATGCGGCGGGCAGTTTTGTTTTACTTATAATGTTATTCCTGTTTGGTTTCATCGGGCGGCGGCGTAGAGGGCGCGCTTGTTTCGGGAGGCGCGTCCGTCTCTGACGGCATTTCGCCTGTCGCGGGAGAGACCGCCTCTTTGCGCGCGCGGTACATATGATATGCCCACTGTCCGACGGCGGCGGCAATGATGACGGCGTAGCCGATAAAACTCAGCGTCTCGGGCACTTGCTGTAAAAACACATAGCCCAGGATCGCTGCAAAGAACACCTGCATGTAGTCAAAGACGGCGATCTCCTTGGCGGGGGCGAGGCGGTACGCCGCCGTGATGAAGAACTGTCCGCCCGTTGCCGCAACGCCCGCGAGCAGGAGCCAAAGAAGCTGCATGCCCGTCATGGGCTGATAGCCGATGACCAGGAAGGGGAGGGTCACGACGGTGGAAAACACCGCAAAAAAGAACACCGTCATCATGCCGCGCTCCCCCTTGACGGCGAGGATGCGCACACAGGTGTAGGCAAATCCCGCGCACGCGCCGCTTCCTATGCCCGCAAGCGCGGGCAGAACGGTCATATCGAAGCGGGGATTGACGACGCACACCGCGCCCGCAAAGGCAACGAGCACAAAAACAAGTTCGGGGATCTTTGGTTTTTCGCGCAGCAACAGCACGGAAAAGAGGATGGCAAAGAAGGGGGAGAGCTTGTTGAGGATGGAGGCGTCCGAAATGCTGCCGATATGGTCGATGGCATAAAAATTCAGGATTACGCCAAGTAGCCCCAGCGCCGAGCGCAGAAACAGCCACGGAATACACCCTTTATTCGCGATGCGGAAGCGGGGCTTCTGAAAGCAGAGGATGATAAAGACGACGACGCTCGTCAGTGCGTTGCGAAAGAACACCTTCTGCATGAGGGGCAGATCGCCCGCCATGTTGACGAACAGATTCATCCCCGCAAAGCAAAGCGCCGCGCCTATGATAAACAGGATGCCGAGTCCCTTATTGCCTTTCTGTTTCATACGCTGTATTATATGCCTCGCGCGCAAAAAAGTCAAATGTACGCGGCGGCACAATGCAAAAGCGGACGCCCGTTCGGGCGTCCGCCTGCATTTAACCGATGTTTTTGGGGCGTTTGATCTGCCTGACGAGGGAGAAGATCATCACGCCGATGCCGAGCGCCGTGAACACGAGCAGCAGGGCGAGGTTGGTGTAGAACAACTTGGAGAATTCGGGATTTTCCGCAAGATTGAGGTTGAGCAGTTCGACCGCCGATCCGAAGTCGAGCGAGAATTCCGAAATGATATCGATGATGACCGCCGCATAGTACCCTATGAGGATAAAGATGAGGCTGATGACGGAGACGATGACGATCATCACGGCATTGGGCTTTCCGCCGAATTTGCGGTAGAGGAAGGCGCCGAGCATGACGGCGATGATCGCCGAAATGGAGGCGACGTACTCCATAAAGTACAGCGCAATGACGAGCGCCGCGCCCACGACGCCGCCCACCAGCGCGCCGCAGATGCCTTGCAGATAATTGTTGGGCGCATTGGCAAAGGCGCGGTTTTCCTCCTCGATCGCCTTGTTGATGGAGCCGATGCAGTCGTTGTTGAGCGTCACGAAAAAGCCGTTCATCACGCAGCGCCTGCTGTTCTCCGTCATCGGGTTCCCGTCGTAGGGGCAGACATCCGCGCCAGGGATCTCCTTTTGTTTGAAAAGGGCGGGGAGCTTTTCAAAGAGGACGCCGATCGCCTCGATCAGCGGGTTGAGCGTAAAGACGGGCTGCGGCAGCGTGATCGTCAGTCCGTAGGCAGAATTTTCCACCCGCAGTTTGTTGCCGAAGCGCGCGATCTCATTGGCGGCCTCCTGCTTTTTCTCCTCGCTTGCGTAAAAGCTGACGTGCAGGAAATAGGCGCTCTGCTCCATGGGAGAGGGCGCGCGCAGCGACATTTCATATCCCTGGACGGTGCCGTAAGCCGAGTTGCCCGTAACCGTCATACCGTGCTGCTGCAGCGCGGCAGCGAGCTTTTTGTTCATAAGTTCCTCCTTACAATATCTCTGACGATCATTATATCACCGACCCCGCCGATTGTCAAGGTCGTGTGATAAAATCATGGAAGATATCTGAAAACAGGGACGGCGGAAGCCGTCCCTGTTTTCAGATCGTTTCGATATTGATGAGGTTGGAATTTCCGCTCTTGCCGTTGGGCGTGCCGCCCGTGATGACGATCGTGTCGCCCTTCTGCACCAACCCCGAATCGCGCGCCGCGCACTTCGCGAAGTGGAACAGGACGTCCACGGAGTGGTATTCCTCGCTCATGACGGGCATCACGCCCCAGCTTAAAGCGAGCTTTCTGTAGCTGCGCTCATCCGTCGTCATGCCGATGATGTCGATCATCGGACGGAAGCGGGAGACCATCTTTGCCGTCCCGCCCGTGCGGGTGCATACGACGATCGCCTTTGCCTTGACGTCGCGTGCCAGCGTGCAGGCGGAGTGCGAGAGGGCGTCCGCAATGCCGCGGATGCGATATTTTCCTTCGTCGATGGTCTGAATGAACTGCTGTTTGCTCTCCGCCTGCGCGGCGATGCGTGCCATGGCAGCGACCGCCTGTACGGGATAGAGTCCCGCCGCCGTCTCGCCCGAGAGCATGACCGCGCTCGAACCGTCATACACGGCGTTTGCGACGTCGGAGATCTCCGCACGCGTCGGGCGGGGCTGCTTGATCATGGACTCCAGCATCTCCGTCGCCGTGATGCAGCGCTTGCCCGCCATGCGGCAGGCGTTGATGATGGTTTTTTGGATATCCGGCAGCTCCTCATAGGGAATTTCCACGCCCATGTCTCCGCGCCCGATCATGATGCCGTCCGAAACTTCCAGGATGGATTCCAGATTGTTGACGCCCGCGCGGTTTTCGATCTTAGCGATGAGGTCGATATCGTCCGAACCGTGCTCGTGCAGGAACTGACGGATGTCAAGAATGTCCTGTGCCTTGGAGACGAAGGAGCATGCCACGAAGTCTACCTGCTGTTCGATGCCAAAGAGAAGATCGCTCTTGTCCTGTTCGGAGAGGTAAGTGAGGTTGAGCTGTTTTTCGGGGAAGAACATGGACTTGCGGTTGGAGAGCTCGCCGCCGATGACGACTTTGCACAGAACATTCGGCGCTTTGACCTCGACGACCTCAAACACCATCAGCCCGTTGTTCAAAAGGATCTTGTCCCCGGGGTTCATATCGGCGCAGATGCCCTGATAGGAGACGGCGACGCGCGTCTCGTCGCCTACGATGTCCTCGGTGGTAAAGGTGAACGGATCGCCCTCCTTTAAGAATACCTTGCCGTCCTTGAACGTCTTGATGCGGAATTCCGGTCCCTTGGTGTCCAGCAGAATGGGCAGGGGGATGTTCTTTTCTGCGCGTACTTTTTTGATGACGGCGATTTTTTGCGCGTGTTCTTCGTGCGTGCCGTGCGAGAAGTTGATGCGGGCAACGTTCATGCCCGCGTCCGCCATCGCGGAGATGACCTCCTCCGTCTCCGAAGCGGGGCCCAGGGTGCAGACGATCTTGGTTTTCTTCATAACTCATCCTCACAAAAAAAAGTTCTAATATTATTCTATCATATTTCCTGAAAAATACAAGATTTTTTTTGAAATTTGTGCTATAATATCTTTTGCTTCGAGCGGACTGCGCGGCCGCGGCGTACCTCGAGTACGACGAGGAAAGTCCGGGCATCGCAGGGCAGGACGCCTGATAACGTCAGGTGAAGGCGACTTTAAGGAAAGTGCAACAGAAATAGACCGCCGCGTATTCGCGGTAAGGATGGAAAGGCGAGGTAAGAGCTCACCGACGGGACGGTAACGCCCCGTGCCATGTAAACCCCGTCCGATGCAAGGTTGGGCGGTATTCATATGGGTTGCCCGCCCGAATACCGCCGTGA
>JAGHIT010000028.1 GCA_017887095.1 Clostridia bacterium
AGAAGGAACTGCCATGCGCGCTCCTTGAATTCGGCATAGTACGCGCTGTCCGTGCCCTCCTTGCAGAACCACTGGTGTTCCATCTGTTCGAACTCGATCGTGCGGAAGATGAAGTTGCCGGGCGTGATCTCGTTGCGGAACGCTTTGCCGATCTGCGCGATGCCGAAGGGGACCTTGGCGCGCGTCGTGCGCTGCACATTCAAAAAGTTGACGAACTCGCCCTGCGCCGTCTCGGGACGCAGGTAGATCTTGTTCTGGCTCTCGTCGGTGACGCCGCGCGAGGTCTCGAACATCAGGTTGAAGGTGCGGATCGGCGTCCAGTCACACTTGCCGCAGACGGGGCAGCAGACGTGGTGCTCGTTGATGTACGCCTCCATCTCCTCGTTGGTCATCAGGTCGGGATTGACCTTGCCCTTGGAGTGTGCCTCGATGAGGTTGTCGGCGCGGTGACGGCTCTTGCAGTTCTTGCAGTCCATCTTGGGGTCGGAAAAGCTCGCGGTGTGCCCGCTCGCTTCCCAGACGCGCGCGTTCATGAGGATCGCGGCGTCCACGCCGTAGGAATTGTCGCTCTCCTGCACGAAGCGCTTCCACCATGCGCGCTTGACGTTGTTTTTGATCTCTACGCCCACGGGACCGTAGTCCCAGGTGTTGCCCATGCCGCCGTAGATCTCGCTGCCGGGGAAAATAATGCCGCGCGCTTTGCACAGCGCAACGAGCTTGTCCATCGTGACTGTTTTGTTTGCCATGATCGTAGTCCTTGTCGTCTTTCGGACGGTCCGTCTGACCGGACGCCCTGTTTTTTTGGTATTATACTCTAAAAATCCGCGAAAGGCAAGCAAATTGTGCGCGGCGGGAAAAATAGGTGGATTTTTCCCGCCGCGCAGGGCGGGGATGCTTTATCTTATACGATCTATAATCAGAGCGAAAACGCGGCATGGGGCGGAATTTTTGCAAAAGGCTTACAAAACGGTACCATTTTCTGCGTAAATATGCTATAATCGTAAAAAATTGTTTGCAACATCCGAGGGAATTTCTATGGCAGAAGCGACAAACTTTATCGAACAGATCATCGACGAAGACCTTGCAGAGGGCAAAGTCACGGCAATTCAGACGCGGTTCCCGCCCGAACCCAACGGGTATCTGCATATCGGGCATGCCAAGAGCATGTTCGTCAATTTCGGCACGGCGGAGAAGTACCACGGCAAGTGCAATCTCTTCTTTGACGACACCAACCCGAGCAAGGAAAAGACGGAGTTCGTGGACGCCATCCGCCGCGACATTACCTGGCTGGGCTATCACTGGGCAAAGGAGGTGTACGCCTCCGACTTCTTTGACATCATTTACGAATTTGCGGAACGGCTGATCCTGGAGGGCAAGGCGTTCGTATGCGACCTGTCCGCCGAGGAGATCAGGCAGACCCGCGGCACGCTCACCGAGCCGGGCGTGGAAAGCCCTTACAGAAACCGCACGCCCGAGGAGAATCTTCGCCTCTTCCGCGAGATGAGGGCGGGCAAGTATGCCGACGGCGAAAAGTGTCTGCGCGCCAAGATCGATATGGCGTCGCCCAACGTCAACATGCGCGACCCCGTCATCTACCGCATCCTGCACGCTTCTCATCACCGCACGGGGGACAAGTGGTGCATCTATCCCATGTACGACTATGCGCACCCCATCTGCGACTACCTGCAGGGCGTGACGCACTCTCTGTGCACGCTGGAGTTTGAGGATCACCGCCCGCTCTATGACTGGGTGGGCATCACGCTGGGCTTCTCGCCCAAGCCCCGCCAGATCGAGTTCGCGCGTCTCAACATGACCAACCTCGTCATGAGCAAGCGCTACCTCAAAAAGCTGGTCGAGGACGGCTCGGTGCACGGCTGGGACGATCCCCGCATGCCCACGCTGGCAGGGCTGAGGAACCGCGGCATTCCCGCCGCCGCCATCCGCGACTTCTGCGCGCGGGCGGGCGTCTCCAAGGCGCAGTCGGAGTGCGACATCTCCTACTTCGAGGCGGTCGTGCGCGAGGATCTCAACGCGGGCGCGCCCCGCGCCATGGCGGTCGTCGACCCGTTGAAGCTGGTCATCACCAATTATGAAGGCAGCGAAGAAGTGGACTACGAGATCAACCCGACCGACCCTGCGGCGGGCACCCGCCCCGTCACCTTCGGCAAGGTGCTGTATATCGAGCGCGGCGACTTCTCCCTCGATCCGCCGCCCAAGTATCACCGTTTGAAGATCGGCGGCGTGGCGCGCCTCAAGAGCGCCTATATCGTGCGCTGCGACGAGGCCGTCACCGACGAAGCGGGTAACGTTACCGAAATTCACTGCACCTATCTGCCCGAGAGCCGCAGCGGGCACGACACGAGCGGCGTCAAGGCGAAGGGCGTGCTGCACTGGGTGAACGCGGAGACCTGTGTGGACGCGGTGCTCAAGCAGTACGATCACCTTCTGAAGGATGCCGACTACGCGGGACAGGATTTCTCCGAGCGCATGAATCTTGACAGCGAGCACGTCTTTTCTGTCAAGGCGGAACCCTACCTCGCCGAGGCGGAGGAGGGGACTGCTTTCCAGCTCATGCGCACGGGCTACTACAAGACCTGCCGCGAAGGGGATAAACTCTGCCTCTCCGAGATCGTCTCCTTAAAGGACAACTTCAACAAGTAAGCTCATATTTTGCCGCCGCAAAGGGCATACTGCCTTTGTGACGACGTTGGACGAGAGAACGGGCGCGCTTTTGGAGCGGCTCGGCGACCTGTGCACGGGCGGCGGCTATCAGCTTCTGGAGGAAAGGGATCTTGCGGGCTTTGTGCCCGAGGGGACGCTCCAGGAGACGCTCTCCTATCTTGCGGACTGCCGCTGTATCGAGCTGCGCTATGCCGAGGAGGAAACATACTGTCTGAGAATGCTCCCCGCGGGCCGCGTGCAGGCGGCCTGCGCGCGGGAACGTGTACGGGAGAGTGCGGCGCGTATTCGAAAAACGGCGCTCGCCGCCTTTTTGGGCGCGCTCGCGGGCAGTATCCTCTGTCTTGTACCTCTCCTCGTCCTGCTCGTGCGGGGGTGAGTATGTGGAACGCGACGCTGGACAGACGGGAAAATGAAGTCATGCGCGCCCTTTTGACGCTTTCGGCGGGAAGGGCGCGTTTTCTTGCATCGCCGAGGGAGGTCATTGCGCTTGCAAAGGGCGTGGACGAAGCGGCGCTGGAGCGCACGCTCGCCTCGCTCGCGCAGGACGGGTATGTGGACTATGTCTCTACGGAGCGCAAAGGAGAACAGACATATGTCGTCGAGTTGCGTCCCAAGGGAAGGAGCTTTGTCCGCACGGCGCACACCGACCGCCGCCGCGTCGTCTTGAAGCTGCTTCTGGCGGCGGCCTGCGGCCTTGCATCCGCGCTGATCGGACTGCTGTTAAAACTCATTTTTTCATGAGCTTTTTCTTCCCCGCTTGACAAATTGCGGGTTTTCCATTATAATAATACAGTACAAACTTTTGTTTGCGAACGCCGCGCTGCGGCATCTTTTGGAAACATCTGTATGGAACAAATCGGCTATACCCATCACGATTTTCAGCTCAAAGCGCCGTTCGCGCCGACCGGCGATCAGCCGCAGGCGATCGAAAAGCTCACCGAGGGCGTGCTGGACGGCATCCGCACGCAGGTCCTCGTGGGCGTCACGGGCAGCGGCAAGACGTTCACAATGGCGAACGTCATTAAAAACGTGGGGCGTCCCGCGCTCGTCATTGCGCACAACAAGACGCTCGCGGCGCAGCTGTGCAACGAATTCCGCGCTTTTTTCCCCGAAAACCGCGTGGAGTACTTCGTCTCCTACTACGACTACTACCAGCCCGAGAGCTATATCCCCTCGACGGATACCTATATCGAAAAGGACTCGTCCACCAATGACGAGATCGATAAGCTCCGCAACGCGGCGACCTGCTCTCTGGGTGAGCGGGACGACGTCATCGTCGTCTCCTCCGTCTCATGCATCTACGGTCTGGGCGCGCCCGAGGAGTTCTTCCGCCTCGGCATCTCCCTGCGCCCCGGCGACACGCTCGCGCGCGACGAGCTGCTTGCCAAGCTCGTCGGCATCCAGTATTCGCGCAACGACATCGACTTCAAACGCTCCACCTTCCGCGTGCGGGGGGACGTCGTGGAGATCTTCCCTGCGTCCAATTCGGAGGTCGCCGTGCGCGTGGAGTTCTTCGGCGACGAGATCGACAGTATTTCGGAGATCGACGTCACGACGGGCAAAGTCCTCTCGGGGCTCAAGCATGCCGTCATCTTTCCTGCCAGCCACTATGCCGTGGGGACGGAGCGGCTTTTATCTGCGCTCACGATGATCGAGGAGGATTTAAAGGGCGAAGTCAAGGCGTTTGAAGACGCGGGCAAGCTATTAGAGGCGCAGCGCCTCTCCCAGCGCACCGAGCACGATCTGGAGATGCTGCGGGAGATCGGCTACTGTTCGGGCGTGGAAAATTATTCCAGATACTTTGACGGGCGCGCCCCGGGCGAGCCGTCCTTTACTCTGCTCGACTACTTCCCCGAAAACTTCCTCGTCTTTATCGATGAGAGCCATATGACCATTCCGCAGATCCGCGCCATGTACAACGGCGACCTCGCGCGCAAGAAAAACCTTGTAGAATACGGCTTCCGCATGAAGTCTGCATTTGACAACCGCCCTCTGACGTTTGAGGAGTTCGACGCGCGCGTGCCGCAGATGATCTGCGTCTCCGCGACGCCCGCGCCCTATGAACTGGAGCAGGCGGGGCAGGTCGTGGAGCAGCTCATCCGTCCCACGGGGCTATTGGATCCCCCCGTCACGGTCAAGCCGACCAAGGGGCAGATCGACGATCTTCTGAGCGAGGTCAACACGGTCGTGGGGCAGGGCGGCAGGGTTCTGGTCACGACTTTGACCAAACGTATGGCGGAAAATCTGACCGACTACTTAAAGGAGAACGGTGTCAGGGTGCGCTGCATGCACTCGGATATCGATGCGTTAGAGCGCATCGACATCGTCAACGGACTGCGCGCCGGGGAGTTCGACGTGCTGTGCGGCATCAACCTGCTCCGCGAGGGGCTGGATCTTCCCGAAGTGCGCCTCGTCGCCATTCTGGACGCGGACAAGGAGGGCTTTTTGCGCAGCGAGACCT
>JAGHIT010000029.1 GCA_017887095.1 Clostridia bacterium
ATAGGAGGGTGAAGAGAATTGCCCAGCCGATGAGATTCACAACCGATTCATAGAAGAAAAAGGCATAATGCCACGTCGCATTGGACGCGGAAAAGCCGCCGATGCCGCCGACGTCCCAGTCATAGTGGTTGGAAACGATGGGCACAGCAAAGGGAAACCATTGCATGGAGGGATTTGATACCACACCGCCGTACACCTCGCCGTTGAAGAAGTTTCCCCATCTGCCCAGCGCCTGTGCAATCAGGATATTGGGAACAACGCAGTCCGCCGCGCGCAGGAAATCGATCTTCTTGATGAGACAGACGACAAGCCCCGCCAGCACGCCTCCGATCACGCCGCCCGTGACCGAAAGACCGCCGTCCTTGAAATCAAAGAACCTTGCGATGCCAAGATTGGGATCAGTAAGGCAGGAAAACAGGCGCGCGCAGACGATCGCCGTCGGAATACACACGAGGAAGAGAAGGTAAATAAGGTCGGGCGACATGTTTCTGCGCTTCATCAGAAGCGCAGAAAGAAACGCCGCAAGGATCATGCCGCAGACGATACAGATGCCGTACCAGTAGATCTGCAGACCGAACACAATGATCCCGCGATTAGAAATATCAAACATTGTTCCGGATGATGCAAGCAAAATACTTGCCATGGACTGTTCTCTCCTGAAATTGGATTTTACCCATTATAGCACGCCGCCAAAGAAAAAGTCAACCCGCAGGGATTGACTCCATGGAATTTATCAAATTTTCATTGTCCGCCCGAAACCGCATCCGTAGATTTGACATGCTTGCGGCGTTTCAAACGGCGATCGATCTGCAGGAGAACAGGCACAATGGCGACACAAATCGCCGCATTGACCGCATACACCACGGACTGAAAGGCAAGCCTTCCGCCAAGATAGACGAGAAACGTCTTCTTTGCCACACCTTCCCATAAAAAGAGCATGGCGTACCAGTAGTTGACCGCAGAATTCAAAAGAACGGTGATCAAAAGATATCCCAAAAGGAGAGCGACTGCCGCCCGGACATAAGGCACCGCCTTGTTTTCCTCCGCACGCACCTTAAAATTCATGACAACGCCCATCAGAAATGCATAGACGCCCAAGGTCAGCCCGAACAACCAGTATACCCCGACGGGGTTGACAAGATATCCGATCACGTCACCCAAAAGAGCGATACCGAAGGCGGGCACGCCGCCCAACAGAAATCCCGCAAAGAAGCAGACGACATAGGTGAACGCGATTTTATTGCTTGCCGAGACGTCAATGGAAAAACAATTGACAACGATGCTGAGCGCAATAAATACGGCGAGCAACGCAACCTTCTTCGCAGCAGACAAGCTGCGGAAATAAGCAGAAAAAAGCATACAAAAAAACCTCCCGAATTTGAGAGGTCCGCGAAAAAGGTGATTGACACGATTTGAGCGGACGCGCCGCGGCACCGCAGGTTCCCCTTTCGTCTGCGAACAACGTCCCGTTTCGCAGCACTTAACGCGCCTTGGCTACTCTTCTGTCCAATATTATACACGTTTCGGAGAAAAAATCAAGGAAATCGACATAGCTTTTTGTAAAAGCAACATACTTTTTGTATGATCCTCGTCATCATCCGCACCGCCATCATTTTTGCGGTACTGCTCATCGTCATGCGGCTGATGGGAAAGCGGCAGATCGGTGAGATGCAGCCGTTCGAACTTGTCATCACTCTGCTCATCGCCGAGCTTGCCTGCATCCCCATGGCGGACACCTCCATTCCCCTTTTGTACGGCGTCGTCTCCGTGCTTGCCATCTTCGTGCTGCACGAACTTGTCACGCTGCTCGATCTCAAGGTAAAGCCGCTCAAGAGCCTTTTAAGCGGTAAACCGAGCGTTGTCGTCAATAAAAACGGCATTGACGACTATCAGCTAAAACGTAACAATCTGGATGTCTCCGACCTCATCGAGTCACTGCGGGCAGCGGGATATTTTTCACTTGACTGCATCGACTATGCGCTGTATGAATCCAACGGAACATTTTCCGCACTGCCCAAACAAAACTATGAGCAAATGCAGACCTCGCTGCCCCTCGTTATTATCGATAACGGTACGTTCAACGGAAAAAATCTGGCGATCACCGGGCTGGAAAAAGATTTTTTTCAACATGTTCTGCAAAAGCGGGGAATCAAAAACGAAAAAAAGGTACTTGTTCTCACAGCCGACGGCGAGGGGAAGATATATCTGCAAGTCAAGGGCAAAAAATTCTGCACCTTCCGCGTCAGCTATCCGGGCGAAAAAACCTGGTAAGCGGCGGTACATACCTATGCTGAAATCATTGACTGCGATTTTGGGCGTCCTTGCACTGCTTGCAGGCGCCGTCATCTTTGAACACTTCTTCGTTGAGACCAATTTTTCACACTTTCACGAAGAGCTGACCTCCCTCTACGAAAAAGTTGAGGAAGGGAATGCAAATATTGAGGATGCCCGCGCCGTGCGCACCGCATGGGAGACGCGGAAAGAACAGCTTCAGGTCTTTCTTCCCCACAACGATGTGGCACGCGTCGATCTGCATCTTTCCGAGGCGGTACGGCTCATCGGTGAAGGAGAACAGTCTCTTGCTCTCGCAAAGCTGGAAACTTTATTGCAATTAGCCGCTACCTTCCCGCAATCCTACCGCGCGACGCCTGCCAATATTTTCTGAACCTCGCACAAAAGCCGCTTGCGGCATATGATGAAAGCGCGGCGGCGCGTCCGAATGGACGCGCCGCCGCGTACTTTCACTGACACCCGCCCTCTCCCGGCGACAGCCGACGGAAAGGCGGGCGCGGATATTGTAACTCGCGCCGACTCCAATCCGTGGCATTCAGCATTGAGTCCGTTTCAAGACTTGCGCGGACATATGATCGGGCGTGTAGTCCTCCACATACGCCAGCAGCTCCTGCGGGTCGGTAAAGATCGCATACATTTCATGGCAGGCGGCCGCCATGAATTTTTTCTCCGACATCTCGCGCATAAACTTTTCAAGTGTAGCGTAATACCCGAAAATATCATAGATCGCAATCGCCTTATGGTGACGACCGAGCTGCTTTAATGTCAGAACTTCAAAGAACTCCTCCATCGTCCCGATGCCGCCCGGCACAATGATAAACGCATCTGCGTCGTCCTCCATCATCGTTTTACGCTGCGCCATTGTCTCTGTATAGGTCAGTTTATCACACGCTTCATAGATGGACTCCAACCCTTCTTCGCGAAAAAAATTTGGAATGACGCCGTGGATATACCCGCCGCCGCGCTTTGTCCCGCGCGCCGCCGCCCCCATCAGGCCCGATCCTCCCGCACCGAACACAAGAGAATGCCCGCGCTTTGCCATCTCTTCGGCAAGCTGCTCCACGATCACGACATAGTCATGATCGATCGCAACGCTCGCAGCACCAAAAATACAAATTTTCAACTCTGTTACCCCTCTTCAATATGCCGAAAATACGAAGATTTTACATGGATTATACTAAAGTTTCAAACAATTGTCAAGTTTCTCTCCGATCGGGTTGTTTAAGAGGCCTTGGACGTTTCCGCATCCCTCGAGCCGCTCTCCTTTGCGCGCATATTCTCCCGCGCGGTGGCGAGCATAAGCTTGATGCGGTTCTCCTGATTGACGCGCGTCGCCGAAGGGTCATAGTCCACAGGAACGATATTCTCGTCAGGATAGAGATTTTTCAGCGCGCGGACCGCCCCCTTGCCCGCAATGTGGTTGGGCAGGCAGCCAAAGGGCTGGGCGCAGACGATATTGCCCGTACCAGTCTCGGCGAGCGCCGCCATCTCGGCAGGAATAAGCCAGCCCTCCCCCATTTTGACGCCCTGATTGATGACCTTGTCCGCACAGCGACGCAGATGCTCGAAGTCATGGAAGGGCTCGAAGCGGCTATACTTCTTCGTCCAACGGATGAGCTTCTTTTGTTTGCCGTACAGCCATATGTAGACGAGTTTGTACACGACGGCGAGTTTCTTGTTGAGCCCGTAGAACTTCGCATCATTGATATTGTTGACAACGCAGTAGAGAATGAAGTCCATGAGCGCGGGCACGACGGGTTCGCAGCCCTCGGACAGGAGGAAGTCCTCCAGATGCGAGTTGCCCAGCGGCGAGTATTTGACGTAGATCTCGCCGACGATGCCCACCCTGATTTTAGGCGTCAGGTTGACGGGGACCTCGGCAAAGGCGCGCAGGATAAACTTCGCACACTTTTTGAGCTTTTTGTATTTGCCGCCATCAAGCGCACGCTTCATCTCCTCCACGCACTTCACGCGTGCCGCAGCGGCGTCGCCTTCCCGCTTCTCATACGGTTTGGTCTGATTGTAGCACGTCATGATGAGATCGCCGTAGTAGATGGCAAAGGCAAGCTTTATGAGATCGGTGAGCGTCAGTTGCAGACCGTTTCCCTTTTCCAGTCCCGAGAAATTGAGGGACATGACGGGAACTTTGGGAAATTCTGCCTTCAACGCCTTGCGGATGAGCGGGATATAGTTGCTCGCGCGGCAGCCGCCGCCCGACTGCGTGATGAGCACCGCCG
>JAGHIT010000030.1 GCA_017887095.1 Clostridia bacterium
AGCCCGTCGATCGTCAGTTCCGGATTTTCATAGTTCCCGGGATAATCGAAATTCCCGTCTCCAGGCTGTTTATCGGAAGAATAGTCCTGATAAACATCGGATCCCGTTCCGCCGGTCCCGCTGTCCGGCTGTTCGCCGGGGGCCTGCTGACATGCAGTCACCGTCAGCATGGCCGCAGCGGAGAGGGCAGCCATAAGTGCCAACATTCTCTTTTTCATACATTTTCCTCCTTCTTTTTTCCCAATGATCAGCCCTTTACCCCGCTGATCGCCAAAGATTCGATAAAAAATTTCTGACAAGACAGATAGATCACAAACATCGGGATGCTGGAAAGAACGGCTCCCGCAAGCGCCATGGGAAGATACTGCCTGTTCTGTGCGGGATTCAGGCTTCCGAGCAGCGCCTGTAACGTCATGCGATCCGGTGTGATGAGATAGATGGACGGAGCGAAATAATCGTTCCAGATGCCGATGAACCAAAAGATGACCTGCGCCGCAATCGCCGTCTTGACGAGCGGGAACATGACGCACACAAAACTGGTGAAATGCCCTGCCCCATCGATGCGCGCCGCCTCCAGGATCGCATTCGGAATCCCCCGCATGTACTGCACAAGGAAAAAAATCATGGATACGTTCCCGAAAAATCCCGGCAAAATGAGCGGCCAAAGCGTGTCAAACATGTTCATGGACTGAAATGCGCGGAACTGCGGGAGCATCAATGCCGCATAGGGGACCATCATCCCGCTCATCAAAAACAAAAGCCAGAAGGTCTTATGCTGCAACTTGAGCTTTGCAAAGCTGAATGCCGCCAGCGCAGAGACGAACGTTCCGACCACAATAACGCTCACTTCCACGATCACCGTATTGAAAAACGCCTTGATGATGGGAAAGTTGGTATTGGTAAAGAGGTCGGTATAATTATTCGTGACCCATTCTACTGGCAGAAAGCGAAATTCCGCCGAGTTCGCGTCCAAAGGCGTTTTGAACGAGCCAAGCACCATCCAGACAAAGGGAAACACAATGAGCGCCGCGCCCAGAACAAGTAGCGCATAAATCAATACGCGCAAGAAGATACGTCCCACCTTTTTTACGGGGGAAAGAGTTGTATCGTGAATCACAGACATCATGTTCTCACTCCTCATACACCCACTTGTTCGAGAACTTGAACTGGATGAGCGTCACGATCATAATGAGTACTGCCAGAAGAACGGACGCCGCAGATGCAAGCCCCTGATTGTTGTTGCCCTGGATCCCTTGCTGCCAGATGAAATAGACGATGGTCGTCGCACCCGTATTCCCCGCCGCAAACACCTGGGCATCGGCATACGACTGCAATCCGCCGATCACGCCCGTGATAAGCAGGTAGAATGTCACGGGAGAGATGAGCGGAAGCGTAATGGAAAAGAACTGCCGTACCTTTCCCGCGCCGTCAAGAGAGGACGCCTCATACAGGTCTTTGGGAACATTGAGCATGCCGGCAAGGTACAAGATCATCGCGCCGCCCATCGCATTGAGCGAATTCTTGAAGATGATCGCAACCTTGATGGTCACATCGCCATCCAGCCAGATGACATCCAGTCCCAAAAGCGTATTGAACACACCGTTGCTGCGGAAAATATAGTTCCAGACGATGTTGAGAGCAACCGCACTCGAGACAGCGGGAACATAATAGAGCACCTGGAAAAATTTGGAACCCTTGATCTCGCCAAGGCGGAGCAGCCCTGCCAGGATGAGCCCCAGGATCATGCTGAACGGCACGCTCAAAAGAAGAACGATGGTATTCACGATTGCCTTGCCAAAGAGCGGCGCACGGGTAACATGCGTGAACAGATCGATGTAGTTTGCAAATCCGACGTTTTCAGAGATGCCGGAAAGCGAATTGTAGCCCTGGAAACTATAGACGAATGTAAAGACGACGGAGAGCGCAGTAAAAATGAGAAATCCGACAATCGGGGGGAGAATGAACAAAAAGGCGATGAGATGCTCTTTTCGTTCCTGTACGCTCACCTTTTTTTTCTTCGGAACACGGGGTGAGGGAAGTTCCTCGCCCGCCGTCCGCACCAATTCATCAGGATACATATGCCCCTCCCGTCAACCAAGATTGGCTTTCATTTCCGTGAGGACGCTCTGGAAGCTGGGAGCATAGGCTTTACAAATCTGCTCTGCCGTGCGCTCTCCCGTCCAAAGTCCCTGCTCATCGATATAGGTAAGGAAGTCGTCATACCAACCGGAAGAATAGGTATAGTAGCGCGGGCGCACCTTCCCGCCGATCCTGTCCGTGTCAGAAGTTCCGTTGATGGTATCTACCCATACGGAGCGATCTGCGGGATCCTTGCCCTCCAGAAGTCCCTGCGTGTCGTTCAGATATTCGTCCGTCGCCATAGAGACGAGGTTCGGGACCTGTTGCCCGAGTTCGTAGAACTCTCTCTGTGCATCCTCGTTCATGCAAAGATATTTCGCAAGACGCATTGCCGCCGCCGTCTGCAGGCTGTTCGCCCGCGCGCTGACGCAATATCCCATCGATCCAACCCATGCCGTACTCATGGCGTCTGGATTTTCTCCGTTATAGGGGACAGGCAGAATATTGTAGGTGAACGGGATATCAAACCCCCAGAACTGCGCACAATCCCACGGGCCCATGAAACTGAAAATGCATTGCTGATTCACAAACCGGGTAAAACCATCCATATCCGATTGCAGCGCGGACGGCACCATGACATGATCGACCAGCGTCAGATCGGCGATAAACTGAAGGGCATCGATGAAATTCTGATCGGTGATACGCTGTTCGCTTGCATCGTCATTGAAGAAATTGGCGTTGTTGGAGTAGACCGCCGTTTCGATCTCATAGTGAGAAATTCCATACACGCTGTCATCCGGCGTTCCGTCATTGTTTGCGTCGTTCACGAGCATTTTAAGGAGCGTGCGGAACTTCTCCCATGTCATCGCCTGCGTGGGAGTGAGGTATTCCGCATAGATCTCATCGGCATCCAACCCCTTCTGCTCGATGCGCGCGTCGAGCAACGACTTATTGTAGACCAGCGTGAAGGGACCGAGATCCTTGGGAAGCCCGTACAGCCCCGCGCCCTCACTTTGGCCAAGTGTTGCGGTATCCGGGTTATAGTAATATTCATCCACCGCCTGCGGCCAAAGCTGCGAAAGCTCTTCTTCCTCCACATAGGCAGAAATATCCTTTAACGACCCCGCCGAGACCCATTCCAAAAAGTCATAGTCAGGCATATAAAAGAGTTCCGGAAGATTTCTTGCCGATGCGCGCAGCGTCGTCATGTATGTAGCAGAGTTGATGCCGCGATAGATGACAGTGATGTTCTCGTTCCCCTCTTCTGCCATAAATTGATTGACGAGCGTCTGATAGTTCTGCTGTTCGGCAAGGTCGCCCCAGCCCCAAAAATTGATGGTGACCTCTTCCTCGATCGGGTCTTCCGGCGAAATGATCGGCCCTTGGGGATCCGAACCACTGCATCCCGCCAGGCTTGCCCCGGCCAATGCGCCTGCCAACACCACAGCTAACCAACGTTTTTTCATGTTTTTCCTCCCTTTGCGGCAATCCGCTTTTTGTCGGATCTCTCCGACTTTATCTGACATTATTATAAACCAATAGTGCCCTCCCCCGTCAAGTACAAAATTAAAAATTGTAATATTCGTCGTTTTAGTTATATGAATGTTGAAGTAATCAGGTTTTTTATATCCGCATCTTGATATTTCCCCTTGCGTGTGATAAAATATTGTTTGAAAAATCATGCACGAAGGAGATCCGTTCATATGGTCATAAGAAACTATCATCTGCAAATTTCGGACGAGGAAAAACTGGAACCCATCGTTCAAGCCCTCAATACCTCTGTCCGCAGGAAAATCATGGCGATGCTCTGCACCTCCGCTTACTCTATTGCAGAGATCGCAAAAAAACTCAAACTCCCCATCTCCACGGTTTCTTTTCATATCAACATTTTGCGGAAAGCGGGATTTGTTACGGTCACCGTCAAGAAAAATACACGCGGGAATGCCAAGCTCATCTCGCGCCAGATCGACCATTTTGCACTCGACTTCAATGTTCCCGCCCTTGAAGCAGAAAGTAAGATATTTTCCATGGCGATCCCCATAGGCAGCTTTTCGGATGCCTGCGTCGAAGCCACCTGCGGGATCGCCGATGTCAACGGCATCATCATCTCCGACGATCTTCCCGGGGTGTTCTTTTCTCCGGAGCGATACAGTGCACAGATCATATGGTTGAGCAAAGGCTATATAGAGTATCGTATTCCGAACTATATGCTGAAAGACAAGATCGTCAATTCGATCAAACTCAGTATGGAGATCTGCAGCGAAGCCCCGAACTATAAAAATGACTGGGAAAGCGATATCACTTTTTGGATCAACGGCGTTGAAGTCGCGACATGGCTCTCGCCCGGAGATTTTGGCGGCAGGCGCGGGCGGCTCAATCCTGCATGGTGGTCCGATTACTCCACACAGTTCGGCGTCATCAAGTCTCTGATGATCACGCAAAAATGTATTTACCTCGACGAAACTCCCGTCAGCACACAAAATATCCAAAAACTGCACATTCAGGAAGGCGACTATTTTACCTTCCGCATCGGCATCAAGCCTGACGCAAAACACCAGGGCGGACTTAATATTTTCGGCGAGCAATTCGGCGACTATGCACAGGGCATTGTATATTCAGCCGACTATAAATAACATGGCATAATAAGCGGCCGACGATACAACACAAACGGGAAAGTCATTTCTGTGACTTTCCCGTTTGTTTCAGATATTGTATAAATCGTTCTGCCATATAGCGGTATCCCTTTGCATTGGGATGTGTTCCATCCGCTTTATAAGAGGCAAACTCACTCGGTGCAATCGCCGGCATATTCTGAAAGCGGTAAAAATCAAGCACACCTATCGAATATTTTTTTCGAAGTTCATAAATTCCCCCCACGAGTTTCGCATATGCGACATTGTCGCACCACGACGTAAAGAAAGTAATGGGCGCCCTATAATGGCTGCGAAGAAACAAAATGATATCTTCCGCACCACCAAGTGCCGTAGACCGATCGATGTTCGCCCTGTCCATCCCCTTATGGACGACGCCGATCGGCACTCCGCGCGCAACGTCGTTTGTGGATAGTTGTATAAAGAAGTGTGCGGTCTCTTCCGGCGGCGGCAATGAACGCAGGCGCCACGGATAGGAACGCTCCTCTATATCGGCAAGCGTCGTCCCGTCTACCGCATTTTTTATGCAGCAGCACCCCATCCGTTCTGAAAGAACTTCCACAAAAGATACCCCGTCAGTAGCGGATCCTCTTGTAACCGACGACCCCAAAAAATAATAAACCGGAATATACATCATCTTCTCCTTACTTCTTTGATACCACGCTCTATATATCATAAGGCCGTTTGGGGAATCGTCAAGTACATGTCGATAATTTGTATATTTTCTCTGTTTTGTTATATCGCCGTATTACTTTTCTTGATATTCCATTTTCATAAAATATATGGTAAAAACCAATCATGGCAATCAATCTGCATGAGTAGAGCAGAACAAAAGATTTGCGCGGTCTCTCGCGACAGCAAGTCTCAATCTGGTATTCTGTTTGCAATAATCCCTCACTTCATTGTTAAATGATTTCTCTGACCGTTTTTTAATATCGCGCAAAAGATGTAAATTTAATAATCTAATATCAATACAATCTCTGCAAAGTTTTTCTATCAAGGAGTACGTCCGAAAAATATTTTTGCATAAAGAGATAATCTGTGTACAGAATAAGCTTGAGCGCAAGAAAACATCTATAAATCCACATCATCCAAGTATTTTTATAAGCC
>JAGHIT010000003.1 GCA_017887095.1 Clostridia bacterium
GATTTCGCTCGCCACTACTTTCGGAATCGTTTTTACTTTCTTTTCCTCCGGGTACTAAGATGTTTCAGTTCCCCGGGTTCCCCCCGTATCCCTATGTGTTCAGAATACGGTAACACGACATTACTCGTGCTGAGTTCCCTCATTCGGACATCTGCGGATCTTAAGATGTTTGCTCCTCCCCGCAGCTTTTCGCAGCTTGCCACGTCCTTCTTCGGCGCCATATACCAAGGCATCCTCCGTGAGCCCTTCGTAGCTTGATCTTTCTACTCGTCTCTTCCTTAAAAATTCTATGACTTTTACTCGGCCATGTCACATACCAACTTCCGTCCGACTATTGCCTTTCGCAAAATTTGTATTAACCTGGCTGCCATGCATCTCTGCATGACCTTTATTTTAGAATTTCTTTGCCTTTCGTACTCTACTTTGCTGTTCAGTTGTCAATCTGCGTCTGACGCTTCATAAGAAGCCGCGTCCCTTGCGGGACAGCTTACACATATTAGCACGATTGCATTTTTTCGTCAAGCATTTTTTGCGCCATTTTTTATTTTTTTCACGCTTTTTCGCGAAAAAATTTTGCTTATGCCGAAACGCCGCCGCACAGGCACAACATCTTGTATCCGCCGCCCCGCGAAGCACGAAAAAGCCGTCTCCGAGGAGACGGCTTTCATGCGGTCAGATCTTTTTGAAGCGCAGGTGCAGCTTGCCCGTCCCGCCGCCGGGATCGCTCTGCACGAAGTCGACGGCATCTTCCGAAGCGGTCCCTTCGGCAGGGAAGTCGGGGATGCCGCGCACGGTGAGCCGTTCGCCCTCCTGCGCATACGATCCCGTCATTTTCGTTTGCTTTGCCCCCTCTTGTTTGCACATCACAACGGCGCCGTCCGTGCCGAAGGCAATGGTGCTCCCCTTGATCGTCTCGCCGAGAAAAGCGACGGCAAAAAAGGCGACCGCCTTTGCCTCCTCGGGCGCGTCCTCCGCGAATTCGGGGACGACGATCTCGAACTCGTAAGTGTTTCCCGCGACGTTTTGTGCCATGATTGTTCTCCTTATCGTGATATTTCCGAAAGCCCGCGCTTCCACATACCAAAGGGGGGCGAGCCACCGTTCATTGCCGCAGACCCGTCAGTTGCCGTCTTTTGCCGAGAGGTTCGCCTTATAGCGCTCCATCTGTTTCCTGTACTCTGCCATGTCTGCCTTATACTGTTCCTGCGCGTCGTTATACAGCTTCATCTGTGCGTCGTATTCTTCCTGAAGCACAGCCTTTTGTTTGTTGAAACGCACCACGCGCACAGCGAGGACTGCGGCGCACCCCACGATCCCGAGGATTCCGATGACCAACAAAGCAGTCCCCAACGCCGAAACGGACGGCACGAGAGAAACAAGGATACTGCCGACGATCAAGAGCACGAGCCCGATGATCGCCCCGCCGGTACAGTACTTGTTGTTTAGCTTCAGCCCCGGCTCCTCCGGTCTTGCGATCGTGGGCTTCTTGGGCTCGATCGGCTTCTCGAGGCTGTAATCGTCCGTCCGCTCCGCAAGCTTTGTATCCACGATCTCCGCCTTGCGTTCGTTGTTGACACGGACGAGATAACGTTCCAGCGCTCTGTCCTTTTCAAATTCAGTCAATGATTCATCCGTACCGAAAGTCGACCTGATCTCTGCCTTCCTGCGATAGTTTTCCAAATACATTTCAGCGACTTTGACTTCTGCAGCATAGCGATCGCTCTCGCATTTTGTTTCAAAAGAATTTTTTCTGATCTGTTCCCGGACCGATTCGGGAACGGTCATCCGACGAATCGTTACATCCGAAGCTACGACGCCGTATGACGAAAGCTTTTTATTGAGAACAGCCGTGAGTTTTTCGGCGATTGCTCCGAAATTCTGTACGAAATGATAAAACCCTATTCCTTCCTTTTCTACAACGTCCGTAGCTACTTCCCGCCACGCTTCCAGTGCGATCGTACGCAGCTTTTCATAGACGTTCCCGATACTCAGATCCGCAGCATTCATATCAAGCGCTTTTAAAAGCTGCATGCTGTTCATCAGCTTAAAAACCAACGTAAACTGGCTTTCCAAATAGGTGATGATGCCCAATTCGCTGTCACGGTATTCGATCTCTTCATTCTTATATGTAACATAATCCAGCTTGATGCAAGGATGAAAATCCAAAGAATAACAGAATCTGTCCTTCCCGGAAGAGTCGTCGGTTTTCTTCAAGCGCGAGCAAACAAAAAGATCACAAATCTCCCGGAAATACTGCTGCCCGGGCTTCTTCAGACGCGTAAAATTTTCACTGTCATTAGAAATCCACTCCAGCAAATCTCTGCGGTCCGCTTCAACGGAAGCATCCAATTCATTCACACGGCCGCACATTCTGATATGAAATTTTTCCCGCTGTTCTCTCAACGCGCGTTCGTCTTCTGTCATAATCTTCTCTCCCCCCGATTGAATTTTATTTAACGTTCATTGTACCGGAATTAGTAAACAAATAGTTGGAGCAATTCGGACAAATAGCGCCTGGCCTGCGGCTGACGTGACCGCATACCGGACACACGATATATTCCTCACTGCGATATTCGGATACCGTGATTTTCTCTGTCTCCGAACATTGTGGCGTGTTATCCGACCCCATAATAACCTCCTTGAAGTCTATATTTTTTCATTATTTCTTAATTGTTTAAAACATTATCATTATATTCTAACCACAACGAAATGTCAATACCTTGATTGAAATTTTTATTAAATTTTTTTGACACTTCGTTCCCGGGTCCGTCCTTAGTCGCTTTACGGAATCCTTCCCGATCGCCCGATCCGGTTCATGCGATGGATGACACATACAAACGTACCTGACCAAAACCCGCGGCATTCACAGAGCATGCATGTAAAAACGCCGCCCTCCGAAGAGGACGGCGTACATATTTATTTACAGCCCGAACAAGTCTTGCAGTTGCCCGAGCAATGCGGCGCAGGCTTTCCGGTCGCGGAATATACGGCGCCCGCCCACTCGCGCACGGCAACCGTGCCGCAGACAGGGCAGCGGACCTCTTCCGAGAATCTCGCAACGAGTTCGTCGAATTTCTTGCCGCAGGAAGGACAGACATACTGAAACATCGGCATGGCGGGTCACCTCGATTCCTTTCTCGAACCGCGATCGGACGTTCCCGAATGACGGTCGGTCGCATGATGCCCTCTTCCGCGCTGTCCGCGTTTGATCTGCTTGGGCGTCTTGATGCGGATGGAGTTGGTAGACTTGATGAGAAAATAGGAACATACCGCCGTCACGGCAACGGCGATGCCGATGAGCAGCCAAAACCCCCACGACAGATCGGCAAACGGAACGGGTACGTTCATACCCCAAAGGCTCGCGATAAGCGTAGGCACGCTGATTATGATCGTAATAATCGCCAGAAGTTTCATGACCACGTTGACATTGTTGGAGATAATGGAAGCAAAAGCATCCATTGTTCCCGAGAGAATGTCGCGGTAAATGGTACACATCTCCATAGCCTGGCGGGTCTCGATGACGACGTCGTCGAACAGATCCTGATATTCCTCGTTCCCCGTGATCGCGGGAAGCCGCCCGAGGCGATTATAAACATTGAGATTGGACGTCAGCGACGTGGAAAAATAGACGAGGGAATTTTCGATCCCGAGCATCTGAATGAGTTCCTGATTCTTCATCGATCGATGCAGCTCCGCCTGTACACGCTGCGACTTCTTATCCAGCTGGCGCAGGTTGGACAAAAAGCGCTTGGCATTGCCCATCATAAACGTCAGCAAAAAGGAAACCGGAAGCGCCGTATCTACCGTCACGCGGTTGCTGATAAAATCTCCGAGAACGGAATTTCCGCGAAGGGACACCGTAACGATACATTTTGTGTTGTCAATGATCGCCATAGGAATGGTCTCGTATACGTCTCCGTCCTCCATATCGGTGATGATGGGCGTATCGAGCAGACAAAGAAACATATCTTCGTCACGTTCAAACCGCGCAGTCTCCTCTTCATCGAGAGCAGCCTTAAGCATCTCTTCCGGTACCGCGGTCAGCGCAAACACATCGTCGATCTCATCGTCCGTCGGATTGACCAGATCTACCCAGCAACCCTCTTCATAGGTTTCCAGACGATCGATCTTGCCGTCTTCCATCGTTTTGAAAAATTTCAGCATGAATGTCCTCTCTTTCGCAGATTGGTTTCTTCTCTGTCTTTCTATCCCCTGATCGGGACGAAAAAAGGCAGCAAAAAAGCGCACGGGAAAACGCCGTGCGCTCCAAAACTCTGCTCAAAGAGATCAGATCAGATCACACGGGTTTTCTGCTGTGAATAACACATCGGTTATTTGGCGCAGCGTCCATTTCAGACTCCTTCGACCATATCGGTCACAATTTTATTATAATCTCTCTTTTTGATTTTGGCAACTGTTTTCGCACAAAATTTCAATCAAATCACACACAGTCCGTCAAGAAAAGCGTTAAAAATTCCTTCCGCCTGCGGCGCACGCGAAGCAAAACAGGAAATCAACATTTCCGGAGAAGCGATCGTTCCCTTATGCGCGCGCGCGTATTCCTTGACAGCTGCAAAAAAACGCGTTTCACCCATCGTCTGCCGCAGTCGGTCAAACAAAATAAATCCCTTATCGTATACAAGGTTGCGGTATGCATAGTCACCCGTAAAATCAACGAGCGCCCGGCGCATGGCAGTTTCCCCGCCCGTCAGCTGAGAAGAGACGGAATAGTAGGCTCGATACGCATTCTCGCTTTCGGAAAGCAATTCTGCATACGTCCTGCCGTATTCGGGATAGGACTCCATAAAGAGCGCAGCCGAAAATTCCGCAAGCCCCTCGTCCTGCCACGCCTCATGGTACTGGTCGCTGCCGATCATTGCATACCACCACTGATGCGCCGTCTCATGCGCGACGACAAGGGGGATGTCCTGCGACGGAAGGTCGTCTGCGATGAGCGAGAGCATGGGGTATTCCATGCCGCCGTACGGAAATCCCGTCTCTACGACAGTATATGAAGGATACTCGTATGTTCCGAACGTCTCTGCGTAATAAGAAAGACTCTGCGTTGCAGCAACAAGCGTACGGGCGGGATCCGCGTCATCCAAATAACAGTACGTCACGGGGATCCCCTCCGCCTCCGCCGAAAGAACAGAAAACTGCTCCGAACACACCATGGCAAAATCCCGTACGTCCTCGGCAATAACATGGTATGTGGCAAGTTCGCCGTCTTCCGAGCGCGTTCCCGCCCCCGTATGCGCGACATGATATTCCGCAGGCAGAGTAAAAGTTACGTCATAATCGGCAGTGCCGTTCACGAACGGATCGCCGCAGCAAGTATAGACATGCTCGCAAAACCCGTCCCCGCCCCAGGCGCAGAGTACGGGATAAAAATGAGCGAGATTGACCGTCTTTTCCCCGATCCCGAGACGGTGCTCGATTTCCGGAACGATCACGGTAAACGTCATCGTAAATGTAACGCTCTCATCGGGATAGACGGGAGCCGACGGCACCACTTCCAGAATATTTTCATCCTCCCCCGCAATCCGCGCCTCTCCGCCGTCTACAGATGTGACGGAGATCTCCCCGAAACTCGCACCCTTGTAATAGACGGCGGGAGCGTATGCTTCGGAAACGGGAAGATACTTTGCCCCTTCGCGAAACGCATTTGGCCAAAGCTGAAACTTGACCGTCTCCCATACGGTATCTGTGCGATTATAAAACACCGCCGTCATTTCTCCGGAGAGCGTGCGCGTCTCCGGCTGATAGATCAGCGCCATCGTATACCGATCCGGCGTTTCCGCACCGCACGCAGCCAACCCCGGCGATACAAGCAGCATAGCGAAAACGAGCACTACCATAAAAAATCGTTTCATACTCCATAATTATATGCCCGTCCGAAGTTTTCCATGCGAAAAAAAGGCAGGCAGCGCCCCGCCGAGCGCAATCATTTGCTATAATGACCATGCGACGGGAAAAAGTGAGGAAAGTTCATGTCGGCAATCCAATACCTGAGCAGCTTTGTCAGCAATGGCTGGCAGGCGCTCCTCCTCGCGGTGGGCGTGGCAATCGTCACGCTTCTCCTGAAAAAGACGGTTCTGAAAAATCTTCCCGGGAAAGTATTCACCTTTCTCCCTTTTGCGCTCGGCATTGTATTCTTTGCCGTGTACCGCGCGCTCGCGACGCTTTCGTGGGAGCCGTTTACGACGGACATCGCCACAACGCTGAACGGCGGATTTACCTGCGGCTGCATCGCAGTCCTGTGCTTTGTCGCCTGCAGGCAGCTGGCGCAAAAGGTCGGCGACCGCACTTCCGGCAGCGCAAACGGCGCAGACCTCTCGCCCGTCGCGCCTTTGCTGGAAGGCTATGTTGCGGAAGAAAACCTTGCGCAGACCGCAAATGCCCTGATGGAAGGATGCAGCGGGCTTTCGGATGAAGAGATCCCTCAATTTGTCCGCGAGACGCTCACGCCCGCCGTTCTGCCCGAGACGACGGAAGCGGAGCTACTGGCACTGTGCGCATTGGTCGGCGCCTATCTCTCTCAGCTGACGGGAAGCTGACCGTCTTATGTTTTCCCCGCTCCGAACGGAGCGGGGAAAATTTTTTTTGCCGCGCCCAAGCAGACCGTCCTTTCGCATAAGAGTTCTTCATTGGCGCATACTTGCGTTGATATGAATGAGACGGCGAATCCGGACAAAACGATCACCGGAACTTTACAGGATGACCGTGCGCGGATGCGGACGCTTCTTCCCGCAGAGGACATCTTTACCTATGACTTTGAAGATATGGCAGGCAGACCGTTCACCTGCTTTTTTGCCGATGCGCTGACGGACAAAGATCTATTATCGCAGCAGGTGTTTGCTCCCCTGCAGCATGCCGATACGAAAGAGGGCACCGAAGCCGTGCGGACGGAGATCCGCGCGCCGGAAGTTCGTACGGAAAAAGAACTTTCCAAGCTTGCGGACGAAGTACTTGCGGGAAATCCCGTCATTCTGTGGGAAGGCGGGAAGGAAGGCATCGTCGTAGGGACCAAGAAAGCGCCTCTGCGCACGATTGCCGAGCCCCCCACCGACATTGCGATCAAGGGTCCTCGCGAAGGATTTATCGAGGATGTCAAGACAAATTCCGCGCTCGTACGGAAGCGTCTGAAGACGGGGGAACTGATGATGGACACGCTGACCGTCGGCAGGAGATCCCAGACCGTTGTCATGATATGTTATCTGAAAGGCACCTGCCGCGACGATATCGTCCAAGCGGTCAAAGATAAGGTGGAAGCGATCGATATCGACACCATTCCCGATTCCTCCTATCTCACTCGATTTCTCTCCGACAGACCCTATTCGCTCGTCAAACAGGTCGGTACGACGGAAAAACCGGATATTTTTTGCGCTAAACTCGCCGAAGGACGCGTTGGTCTGCTGGTGGACGGCTCCCCGATCGCACTGACGCTTCCCTATATGCTCGTGGAGGATTTCCAGTCGGGAGAAGATTACTTCGTTCCGGCTTTCCGCGCAACATTCATGCGGTTCCTCAGACTGTTTGCTCTCATTGTTGCCATCTATCTTCCCGCCTTCTATGTGAGCGCACAGCTCTTCAAACTACAGCTTCTTCCCGTCAAACTCCTGCTGACCATAGCGGGGAGCATCAGGGATATCCCGCTCTCACCCTCGCTTGAAATGCTGCTCGTCCTGCTCGTCCTGGAAGTGCTCAACGAAGCGAGCATCCGTATGCCGAAATACGTCGGCATGGCTCTTTCCGTAGTAGGCGCGCTCGTCCTCGGAGAAACGGCGGTAAGTGCGGGATTTGTCTCCACGCCTGCCATTATCATTATTGCATTCAGCGGCATCGGACTGTATGCCGTGCCGAACATCATCGAAGAAACCAGTATTGTTCGGTTCGCAATGTTGCTTGCCGCAGGCAGCGTGGGAACTTACGGCGTCATTCTTCTGACGGCGTTTATCCTGATCTATTTGGTTTCGACGGAAAATTTCGGCGTTCCGCTTGCCGCGCCGTTCGCCCCTTTTATCAGACACGACATGCGTGATGCAATCGCGAAGTATAATCTTCATTCCCTGAAAACGCGCCCCGGCGCATTGAGAAGCCCCAATAAAAGGAGACTCAAATGAAACTTGGTTCGCGTCAGATCCTCTTTTTTCTCGCAGCCGTTGCACCTGTAGGAAAACTCATTCTTTTGCCGCCGCAGCTCGCCGCAGCTTCCGGCAACGATCTGTTATATCCCGTTTTCCCGCAAATCCTCGTGCAGACAGCACTCGTCTTCTGCGTACTTCTGCTTTCGCGGAGAGAACGCACCGTCTATGATCTTCTTAAGGACGGGATCGGAAGTACGGGAGCAAAGATCGGCATGATACTGATATCCGTCTTTCTGCTCTATGCGGCATTTATGCCCCTTATCGAACAGAAGCTGCTCGTTCAGAGCATCTTTTACGATACGATCCCGTCGTATATCGTTTTCACGCCTTTTTTTCTGCTATCGGTATATCTGTGTTCACGTCCTCTTGCCTATACGGGGCGGATCTGGGACATCCTTGCCCCGCTCTTTCTTTTCGGCATGGCGGGAATTCTTCTCTTTTCCGTGGGAGAAGCAGATTACGGCGCACTGCTCCCCTTCGGCGCGCAAGGCTGGAGCGGCTTCACGGACGGCACGATGCGGGCATGCGCATGGTTCTTCGACGCGGTGCTGCTTCTGCCCTTTGTCGGACGTTTCGGATATAAAAAAGGGCTTGCGTGGAAGGGCGCATTGTGCTACCTCGGCGGCGGCGCGCTCCTGCTCGTATTTCTCGCCACCTTCTACGGCGTTTTCTCAGACATTGCAATCATCCAGGTATTTGCTTTCGCAAAAATGAGTCATTTCTTTGCTGGTCTTACCGTCCTCGGACGCATCGACTACCTGTTTATCTTCGCGCTTGCATTCGTAATGGTCTTCTACGCCGCACTTCCTCTTCACGGCGCAGTCCAAATGATACACGACGCATTTCACGCAGGAAAGTCGTTTTCCGCACTGCTTTCAACAGGCATCAATCTTATGATGCTTACAATCATATATATGTTTAACTTTGATGCCGACAGCATTGTATCCGCCATATCGGGCACACTCTTCTGGATCATGCCTGCCATCGGAGCAGCCGTCATTATGCTGCTCCTTGCGTTCTGCGGGAGGTCCCGCCGTGAAGTTTAAGCGTTTTCTCGCCGCCCTTCCCGGAAGGGTCTGCCTTATTCTTGTGGCGGCAATCGTCTTCATCTTCTTTTCCAACGATTTCGGGTTGGTCGATATCCAAAAAACAGCCATTGTGCTTGCCGTAGGCATTGACCGCACCGAAGAAGAATTTACACTAACCGCTCAGATCGCCGTGCCCAAGGGCAGCGACAGAACGACCGGCGGCACGTCGAGCGTAGAAATCGAAGGGCGGGGCGAAACAGTGCCGGACTGCATTTCCGATATTTACGCCAAAACGGGCTGGGTCCCCAAACTTGTATTCTGCAATCTCGTACTGCTGGGCGAAAGCACGACCGCGGACGATGTCTTTTCCTGTCTTGATTTCTTTTTGCGCAACGAATATATCCCTAATTCCTGCCAGCTCGCCGCCTGTGAAGGCAGCGCCGGGGAATTGCTGTCATCCCAGAGCGCCATTGACGACACTTCCGCTTTGGCTCTTTCCAAATTATTCTCCGATGCTGCAAAAAAATCCGGCTGCGTGATGACGACAACGCTGCGTCAATTCTCAACAGGCTACTACGGCGTGAGCGGCAGCGGCTATATGCCCTATGTACGGGCGCAAACACAGGAAAATTCTCAGGGAACGGAAACCGCTTCCGGCAATTCGGGCAGCGCGCAGAGCAGTCCGGGCGACGGTCCGACGGAGCAGAAGATATACAGTGCAGAAGAAACGGCGATCTTTTCCGCAGGAAAACTTGCCGCCATTCTCCCAAAAGAACAGACCTTTGCTTTCAGTCTTCTGGAAGAAAATGTATATACCGGAACCTTCAGTGCAGACGGTATCACATATGTTGTGTTAAAAAACAACGGATCCGTTGAACTGGATGTCTCCGACTCTCCCACCGCAACGCTTTCGCTCGATCTGCGCGTCCAGCTCTACGGTTCGCGGGATGCTTCGATGCCCGGGGAGATTGCACGGAGCATTCTCACCCCTGAACAGGAAGCCAAAGCTTCCCGGATCATTGAGGATTATCTTGGCGGTCTTTGGGAAACCTGCATACGCTCCGGATGCGATCTTCTGGAATTAAAAACCAAGCTCTACCGTTCCTCGATGACTGACTACAGTCAGTGGAAGGACAGCATCCTGACTTCTGCCGCCGTCAGGATCGCGGCGGACGTCAAAAGCGTATCATAATCGACAATCCATTATCTGAATGAATCAAAAGAACAACTATCTTGAATATCCATAAGTGTTTCTTATGATGCAAATAAAAAATTTCTCAAAATTTTTTTTCCGAAAACTATTGACAACGAAAAAATATCTGCTATAATGAAGGTACAAAAAAGAAAATAACTTTCATGAAATGTTATTCACTCACAAGTTGGTAAGGAAGGTCACTCCGATGCACAACTAACAGCCCCGGGCCAAACAGAACAATAAGCGGACAGGAAAGTCCGCAGGCTCAGCAAAAGGACGGAAACGTCTCCGAAAAATTCAAGAGCGGGAGGTGCAAGATGTTCAGATTCATTTCCCAAGGATTGAAGATTTCGTAAAAGGAGGATAGTCCAATGTACAATTCCATCCAAGAGGCGGAGAAGTAATTCGGCTTAGATCATTATCCGCGGCAAGACCTGGTCTCCGCGATGGGCACGGCGCCCGCATACAGAGGAAAGCCGAGAATTCTTTCGACCTGACAAACTCTCCCTGACAAACACGGGGTCACGCATTCTGACAAACGAAACGCACAGACAAGATACCGGTAATTGTTGAGCGGGACGGGCGTCGGCGGACGCGAGGGACGGTACGACCGGTGGTATCCGACCGAACGAATGCAGGAATGCGCCGGACGGAACGGGCATGCGAGACAGGATACGGAAAGATCTCTGCCCACCCGAAACAACTGAATTTGCAAACACTCCCCCGTGCGGTTGCGCGGGGGTTACTTTTTTGTTTTCCTGACCTAGTCCGACCGGTCGCATACCAGATAAATCATGTCGAAAAACACACGAACAGATGAAACTTTGTCGCGTGATTCAATCTTCGACGAGGCACGACGAGCTTCGCGAGAATTCGCGCATACAGAGCCATTATACTGTTGTGAAAAAACACGTGAGGTCTCTATGCGCCGAATGTTCCGTTGGCCGACGCCCCGCAGCGTCCTGTTTTTTTGTGCGCTGGCGGGCGCAATGATTCTGATGAATCTTGCGTTACCGCAGCGTGAGCCCCTCGCCTTCCTTTTGCTCTTTTCTGCGCTTGCCTGCAACCGAAACCCTTACGCGGTGTTCTGTGCGTATTTGCTTTCTTCGGTCGCAGCGCTTTCCTGGGAAGCAACGCTCGCCATGGCAGCCCAAGGCTGCATCCTGCTGCTCGCGTTCGTAATATCACGCACATTTCGCCGGGAACCCGGTCCGGAGCGCTTTGCCTATGCCGCTGCGGCACAAATCCCTTTTCTCTTTCTGTTCCCGCACGAAGGTTACGCCCTGTTTGACTTTCCGATCATTGCTCAAAAATGCATTCTCGCCCTGTTCTTTCTGCTCGCCGCACTGCTTGCGGAGGGCGGTATGCGCGCGCTTTTATTCCGCGTGTTCCGCTGCCGCCTTTCGGGCGCCGAACTTGCTCAGATCGGACTTTTGTGGCTGTTTTTAGGCATGGGACTTTATGCCGGACTCGGACCGATCGTATATTCCGGCATTACCCTACTTCTTCTGCTTGCCGCCGTCATCCTGACCGGAAATGCCGCCGCCGTGCCTTTTGCCGTTGCGCTCGCTTTCCCCGCCTGCATCCATGAAGCATCTCTGCTGCCCGTTGCGATTTACGCGGTCTACGCCTGCGCCGCACTTTTGCTGTATCCCTACGGACGCATCGCGGCAGCCCTTGCCATGACGCTCACTTTCCTCGGCGTTCAGTTTTTCCTCGGATTGTACGCCACGGATGCCGTGACCATCGCACTGACGATCCTCGCCTGCGTTTTACCCGCGCTTATCGTTGCGCTGCTCCCGGAACGGCTCCTCACGCGCGCGAAAAACGGTCTGCTCTTCTATCGCGAACGCGTTTTGCCGCGTATTGCCGTCAACCGCAACCGCCGCGCGGTTGGCGAACAGCTGTATGAAGTCTCCTCCCTCTTCAGGGAGATCGAAAGCGCTTTCCTCATTCCGGAAACGACGGAAGACGCCGATAAACGTATCGCGCGCAAGATCACCTCAACGTTATGCGCAAGCTGTCCGTCCTACGCCTCCTGCTCCCGTGCCGATTTGGGGGAAAGTTTTTTGCGTCTTGTACGCGTAGGTCGCGCCAAAGGCAAAGTCAATCTCATCGACCTGCCCGCGGAACTTGCCAAGCACTGTTCCAACGTGGCGGGCGTGCTGTTCGCGCTCAACAAGGAGCTGGTGGATTACTGCCGCGTCTCCGCCGCCATGGACACGGCGCGCGCGGGACGGGAGCTGCTTGCAAAACAGGCGCACGGCATCAGTGAGATCTTAAAGGATATCGCTCTCCGCGAGAGCGAAGAGTACGCCGTCTCCGGAGGAGAGGATGCCCTCGCCCGCGCTTTGCAGGAGCGCGGCATTCTGAGCTCGGAGATCTTCGTGTACGGCGAAGACGACTCTATCACGGTGAGCATGACGCTTGCCGACAGTGTTTCTGCCCGTAAAGTATGCACAGTAGCAAGCGATGCACTCGGCATTCCTCTTGCGCTCTCCGAAAAAATCCCGCTCACGCACGACAGGGCATGCTTCATTCTGACCAAGAAGCCGCGCTATGACGCCGCGTTCGGCATTGCCGCCTGCCCCAAGGCGGGAGAAACGGCGAGCGGCGACACCCACTCCATTCTCAAGATCGACGAGCGCAGGTTTCTCGTGGCGCTCTCGGACGGCATGGGCAGCGGGGCTTCGGCGCGCGACGTCTCGGCGCGCACGCTCTCTCTTCTGGAGAGCTTCTACAAGACAAAGATGCCCTCCGAGACGGTGCTTGCGACCGTCAACAGTCTGATCGCCTTCTCCGCCGACGAGACCTTTTCCTGCCTCGACCTGGCGGCGGTCAACCTGGACACGGGCTGCGCGGACATCGTCAAGATCGGCTCGCCCGCGGGCTTTCTGCTCACCGAGGGCACGCTGAAAATTTTAGAGGGCGAGTCGTTGCCCATCGGCATGCTGGAGACCATCCGCCCCGCGACCATGCGCGTGACCATGTGTGCTGGGGACTTCCTCATCTTCATGAGCGACGGGGTGACGGCGGCGTTTGCCTCCTCTGCCGACCTGTGCGCGTACCTGAGTACCCTGCGCCCGCTCAACCCGCAGGCGCTCGCCGAAAACATTCTCACCGCCGCCCTCGGACGGGTTGCAAACCACGAGCCGCCCGACGACATGACAGTCCTCACCGTCAAACTCACCGAAAACGCGTGAGTCGCGATTGAAATGTACAGATTTTTTGCGGTTGATAGAAATAAATTTGCTCCTTGACAATTTGATATTATTGTGTTATATTGTAACCGATAATTATTTTGCAAAGGAGAATATTATGAATCTAATCACAAGCTTAAGCGACAGATTGAAAAAAATTTCCGCCAAATCCGCGATTATGCTAATTCTTGCCTCTGTAATCACCTTGGCGGGGTGTAATGTTGGCGCAACCGGGAATAACAATCAAGGCGGCGGGGACACACAAGATGAAATTGAGCTGCCTAATGAGAATGAAAATGAGGACGAACATACTTTCAGCCAACTCACACTTGATATGTTAAATGATGAATATTATCAAAATCTAATTGAGGAAAGAAAGAATTTTCCTAATGTTTATGATGTAAACTTTGCTTCTATACCATATGGCTTTTTAGAAGATGAAGGTATAAATGTAGAATTAATAAAACTTAACAGTGATAATTGCCAAACTTATATTTATACTCCTAAAGAAGATTTAAATAGTCTATATTTATCTTTGGTGTATAAAAATAATAATATTTATCCTTCCTATCATAACTTCTACACTCTAGAATATCACTTAGATGAAGCTGAAATGAATGATTTTAAATATTTAGCTGGGAACAATTATGCTGAAGCACCACTATTTATTCAATATTTATCTTATCAAAGGGAGCCTGAAATATTATCAAAAGCAACAATGGATGCCCTTTCTTATACGCGCACAAGAAGGAATATTTCAAATTACACCACACCTTATTTCAAATCACCATTCTTTAATTTAATCGGTTTTTCAACAACTGATAACACGTTAACATATGTTGTTACAGACACTAGCTCAGATAAATCAATTCAAACAACTGAAATGAGATATATGAAGTTATCTCCTATCAATGGCGAACAAATTGAACTATATGATGATTATATGTATTATGGACCTTATGAAGTTGATTTTGCAACCGAAGAAGATAAAAATTATTTTGAAACTTATTCTCAAACAATCACAAACTACACTCCAGATGTTTTAACTGAAATAAAGTTTTTAGTTGACGAACTCAATTTGTAAAAATAATGAAAGTACATATGCGACTATGATTAATAAACTGCTACAACGCCAAAAACGGATACATAATGTCTAATTATAAGATATGCAACTTTACATTACTTAAAAGTCAAACACCACCGGTAAACGGTGGTGTTTGACTTTGCGCAATTATTTTCTCGTCAAATCGGCGACGGTACAGCCGAGCGCTGCCTGCACGTCCGAAAACGCCGCCTCGATCTGGACGCCAACCTTCCCGCCGCTGAAGCAGATGGTCTTGCCGACGGCACTCTCGTCAAAGAAGGTCGGGAACGCCTTTTTCATGCCGAAGGGCGAACAGCCGCCGTGCACGTACCCCGTCAGCGGGAACAGCTCCTTTTGCGGGAGCATCTCAACGGACTTCTCCCCCGCCGCCCGTGCCGCCTTTTTGAGGTCCAGCTCCGCCGCCACGGGAATGACAAAGACGTAGTACTTTCTGGGCGAGCCGACGGTGACGAGCGTCTTGAAGGCGCAGGCAGGGTCCTGCCCCAGCGCCTTTGCGACCTCCACGCCCGAGAGCGCGCCGCCCTCGTAGATGTGCACTGTATAGCCGATCTTCGCGCGCTCCAAAATGCGCATTGCATTGGTCTTTTCCATAAATACTCCAAACAAAAGGGGAGCGGCGTGCGCTCCCCCGTGGTCTTATCTTATGAGCAGGTGCGCGGAGGAAACCAACTGCACCTGACAGCTGCGCATCGTCTCAAGCGCGGCTTCGTGTGCAGCAGGCGACGTCCCGGCACAGGCATTCGTAACGCAACAAATCGCCGTCTCGGGTGAAAACGCCTTGATGAGCAGCGCGTTGGAGACGACGCAGATATCCGTACAGACGCCGCACAGTGCCACTTCGTCGTACTCCTTGGCGTACTCCGCGAGCGCGACGCTCCCGAACGTCCCCTTTTCAAAGATGCGCGCCGATTTCCCTGTGCGCACTTCGGGTACAATTTCCCAGCCGCGCGTACCCCTGATGCAATGCGGAACGGGCAGAAACTTCCCCTCCTGCGTCGCGGCATAGTCCGCGCCATGCGTATCCTGCGTATAAGCAACATCCCCATGCCACTGTTCGACAAGCGTGCGGACAACGGGCAAAATGCGGACGGCTTCGGGCGTGCCCAGCGCGCCGTCCACAAAATCGTGCTGCATATCAACCACGACGAGCAGCCGCTTCAGTTCAGCCATTTTTTCAGCTCCTTGATGAGCAGATCCGCGATATAACGGCAGCCGCGGTGCGTGGGGTGCACGCCGTCTGTCGAGAACTGCGCGGGATCGATATCCTGCGTCACGCCCATGAAAATCTCGTCCGTAGGTATGAGCGGCAGTCTGCGCTCCGCCGCGATCTCGCGAATGATTTCATTGAATTTTGCAAGGAAGGGACGAAAACGCTGCTTGTCACCCATCTTCAACGCGTACGGCTGAATAAGAAACAGCTTCGCGCCCGTCGCCATGATGGTGTCTACAAGATAGGTATAGTTGGCGCGGAAGGCATCGGGCGTGACCTCTTCCCCGCGCGAAAAGCGACACCACACATCGTTGATCCCTACTTCCAACACAACGAAATCAGGCTGCTGGTCTACAACATCTTTTTGCACGCGCGCGCACAGCTCCGCCGTGCGTTCCCCGCCTACTCCGCGATTGAGAAAACAAAATTTGGTATCGGGATAGAGAAGGCGAAGCTTTCCCGCTGCGATCTTGACGTATCCGACGCCGAGGTCGGTGTCGTCCATGTGGTTGCGTCCCGATTCGGTGATGGAATCACCGAAAAAGACGATCTTGGTGCAGGGGACTTCCGGCTCGTTCATGCCTTGCCTCCGAACTTTTCGTCATACATCTTCAGGCACTTTTTGATGATCTCGATCGCCTCTTCACGGTGCGCGATCTCCTTGACCGTCGTCTTTTTATGTTCCAGCGACTTATATACTTCAAAAAAGTGCATCATTTCGTCAAAGATATGCTTGGGCAGCTCCTGGATATCGTAATACCCGTTGTAGGTGGGATCCTTGAAGGGAATCGCAATGATTTTTTCATCCAGTGCGCCGCTGTCCACCATCTTGATGACGCCGATGGGATAACAGTTGACCAGCGTCATGGGATAAATGGATTCATTGCACAAAACAAGAACATCGAGCGGGTCGCCGTCGTCGGCATAGGTGCGCGGGATGAACCCGTAGTTGGAAGGATACACCGTAGATGTATACAGGACGCGGTCGATCTTGAGAATGCCCGTCTCCTTGTCCAGTTCGTATTTTGTCTTGCTCCCCTTGGGGATCTCGATGAGCGCTTCAAAGCTTTTAGGGGTGATGCGCTTGGGGTCGATATCGTGCCAGATATTCATAAAACTCTCCTTATCCCTATTGTTCCCGTCTATTTTAGCATACTTTTGCCGCGCCCGCAAGACATGCGCATGATTTTTTTGATTTTTTTTGGAAATTCGGGAAAATATACTTTGACAATTCCCCGCGTTTATGGTATAGTGTATGAGCGCGTGAACGAGCAGCCGCGCAGCGAAGGGATGCAGAAGTACCCAAGAGGCTCAAGGGGCTCCCCTGCTAAGGGAGTAGTACCTTTACCGGTAGCACGAGTTCGAATCTCGTCTTCTGCGCCAAACGATGAGCATACGAACCCCGATGAAATATCGGGGTTCGTATGCTTTTTCTCGCACCAAACGAGTATAATCCGAACCTGAAACCGATTTTAGTCGGCGGAGCGTTCGGATTATTTCTTTTTTTATAACCCCATACAGGTGACTTCGTTCCATTACTATGCTATAATAGCTATATGAAGATAA
>JAGHIT010000031.1 GCA_017887095.1 Clostridia bacterium
ATGCCCGTGCATGCGGACACGGTAGGCTCCGTTTCCTTTGTCCCCTCCGTCATGGGGCTGATCATGGCGGGACATATCGTCAAGGAGCTGTGCAAATGATCTATCTCGACTACGCCGCCACCACGCCACTGCGCAGCGAGGCGCTGGAGGCGATGCTTCCCTATCTCAAAGAGGACTTCGGGAATCCCGATTCCCTGCATGCCGTAGGAAGACGCGCGGCGCTCGCACTGCAGAATGCACGCGATGAGATCGCGGCGCTTCTCGGGGTAAGGGCGGCGGAGGTATACTTTACGTCCGGCGGGACGGAGGCGGACAACTGGGCGGTGCGCTGCACCAAAGCGGCGGAGCGCGGCATTGTCGTCTCGGCGATCGAACATCATGCCGTGCTGGAAGCGGCGCAGCTCGCGGCGCACGCGGGACGTGCGGTATATTATCTTCCCGTCGGGCGCGACGGCAGCGTTGCGCCCGATGCGGTTGCGGATACGTCGGGAGATGCGGGGCTTTTTTGCGTCATGGCGGTCAACAACGAGACGGGCGTCCTTCAGCCCGTGGCGCAGCTTGCCGCGGCGGCGCACGCGCGCGGAGCGCTCTTCTTCTCCGACTGCGTGCAGGCGGCATGCTCGTGCGAACTGCGGCCGCTCGCCGCCGTCTGCGACCTCATGTCCCTCTCTGCGCACAAGGTGGGCGGACCCAAGGGCGTCGGCGTTTTGGTTATCAAAAAGGGGGTACGTATCTCTTCTTTGATCGCCGGAGGGGAACAGGAGAGGGGACTGAGGGGCGGCACCGTCAATGTCGCGGGCGCGGTCGGTTTTGCGAAGGCGCTCTCGCTTGCCGTGCGTGAGCGGGAGGACTTCGTGCGCCATACGCAGGCGATGCGCGCGGCATTCGAAGCGCGGATCGTGGAAAAATTGGGAAATGCGGTGACGGTGGACGGCGTGCGCCGCGTGTCTAATATTTCTCATCTGACCTTGTCCGGGTCAGGGCCTGCGCTGCTCGGGATGCTTGATCTGAGCGGACTTGCATGTTCGGCGGGGGCGGCATGTGCGGCGCACAGCACGCTTCCTTCGCACGTCATGACGGCAATGGGAAGAACGGAGGATGAGGCGCGCGCGGGGCTGCGGTTTTCTTTCGGTATGCGGACGACGGAGACGGAGGCACTCGCCGCGGCGGAGATCGCCATCAAAAGTTATCGGAAATTTACGGAGGGCGGCAGATGATCAGGCATGTCGTATGTTTTAAGTTAAAGGAGGGCGCGAGTGCGCAGGAGGTGAAGGAAATGCTGATCTCTATGCGCGGAAGAGAGGATACGGCTCTCTCAGTGGAGGTCGGCATCGACGAACTGCATTCGTCGCGTTCGTATGATCTCATTCTCGTTGTCACGCTTGCGGACTTTGATTCTCTTACGCGCTATCAGACGCAGGGATATCATGCCGGGGTCGTCAAGCCTTACATGCACGCGGTAACGCAACAGGAACGTTCCGTTGCCGTAGACTATATTGTGGATGACTGAATTGTTATGCGCTTGCGGCGGACGCTGCGGGAGCGAAGAAAAATACCTATCATGCAGCGCCGCGGTCGGTGAATTTTTCCGGCTGCGGCGCGTATTTTTCATAAACCGAGTAAATTTTACCGCCGCCGCGCGTATTCGACATGCTTTTTTTCTTCTAAAAACAGATTTTGCGGCATACAGTAAAGTAGCTTGGCGGCAAATGCCGCACAGATCAATTTATATAGAGGTGTGGTATGAACGAAGAACTCAGTTATGCCGAAATGTTGGAGATTCCTGTGGAGACGGTCACGGTCAACCGCAAGGAAAAAAAGCGTCGCGCCCGCAATGACGACGATATTGCCGATCGTGTCGTAGATCAGGTAAACGACCGTGTCGAGTCGCGCGATCCTGCGTATGCGGAGAGCACGCCCATCGAACGCGGAACAACGCTCACGCGCAAAGAAAAGATCGCCCGCCGCGTGCTCTGGGGGGAGTTCGCCGCGGTCTGCGCGCTTTGCGCCGTCATCTTTCTGACCAACATCTTTGTCACAAACAGCGCCATCAACACCTTTGTGCGCGATCTGTGGAACGGGTCGGAGACGGAGGCGGCGGATACCCGAACTTATTCCGATTTCACGCTTTCACCCGTCGTCAATGAGTATACGGACGTCGAACTTGCAGTTTCCGATACGGGGGTGATGAGTTTTACGGCAGCCTGTTCGGTATATTCGCCCTGTGCGGGAGAGGTGAGCGCTGTGAACGGCGACGCCGAAAACGGCTATACTGTTGAACTCAAGCACTCCGACTCTTTTTCCACGGTCATGAGCGGACTCACAAGCGTATATTTTGCGGTCGGCGATGATGTTAAAAATAATGTGCCCCTCGCCTATACGGACGGGACGCATCCCGTGCGCGTGACTTTCTATGAAAACGGTACGCTGTTGAACTGTTATACGGTGAGCGAGGACGGGCTTGCCTGGAGTTAAGATCCGCGTCCATCCGCTCTGTCTGCTCGTCGGCGTGCTGTCTGCGCTGACGGGCGCGCTCCTGCCCTTTCTGGCGGCGATCCTTGCTGCCGTCGAACACGAATGCGCGCATGCATTTGCCGCCCGCCGCTACGGCTTCACGCTCGACAAGGTTGTTCTTATGCCGTACGGTGCGACCATTGCGGGGGATATCGGGGGCATCGGGCGGCGGCAGGAGCTGTACGTCCTGCTTGCGGGACCGATTGCAAACGGCGCCACCGCGCTTGCCTTTGTCGCCCTTTGGTGGCTGTATCCCGAGACCTATCCCTATACAGATACGGCGGCTTATATTTCCGCGTCTCTGTGCCTGGTTAACCTTCTGCCCGCATGGCCTTTGGACGGCGGGCGTATTCTACACCTCGCGCTCTCGCCGCTGGGGGAACGGCGCGCGCTCATCGTCGTGCGCGCCGTCACGTTTTCTCTGGCGGCGGGGGTCCTGGCGTACTTTATCTGGAGCTGCTTTTCCTCGCCTGCGTGGACTGCGCTTGCGTTTTGTATCCTGCTTGCCGCAGGAGCGTTCGGCGGCGGGCGTTACGCGCGCATCCGCTTTTCGAGGGAAAAAAGTTTTGCGCGCGGCGTTGAGGAACGCCGCATTGTCATATCGGCGCGCCTGCCGGTGCGCGCGGCGCTCAGATTTTTGCGCGAGGAAACATATCTCGTCCTCGTGCTCTATGAAGGAGAGCAATATCTGGGAGAGATCACGGAAGAAGAGTACGCTGCCGCTGTCGGGCGCGGGGATTGGGAGACGCCGCTCGGGGATTTGCTTCCAAAATTATAAAATAGCTTGAAAATTTTTGCGCAATATGCTACAATAATTAAACTTACTTTCATTGGTTCATCCCGCGCAGGCGGAAAAGGGTACGATTTCGGATGAAGAAAGAATGGTTTTTCGATCGCTTCTGCGGCTCACAGATCGCCGTGTATACGGAGGACGGCATTGTCACGGAAGCGATGATCGAACAGGAGAACGCGGACGATCTGACAGGCACGATCTACAAAGGGAGAGTCTGCAATCTTGTGCCGGGTATGCAGGCTGCATTTGTTTCCTGCGGTCTGGAGCGCAATTGTTATTTGCCTCTCGGGGAAGGTGCGGCGCGGTTCACGTCCTATGACGGAGAGGGGAATCTTGTCTCAACGCCCGATCTCAAAGAGGGGGACGAGATCCTTGTGCAGATCGTCAAGCCCCCGCGCGGCACGAAGGGAGCGAAGGTCACATGCGATCTCTCCTTTGTCGGAAAGACGCTGATCTATCTGCCGCGGACCGGTTTTTTGGGGATTTCACGCAAGATCACGGATCCTGCGCAGCGGGAGCGTCTGTTGAAGGAGACGGACAAGCTTCGCGAAGAGGGCGCGGGATTTATCGTGCGTACGGCGGCGGCAACGGCGGACAAGCGGCATCTGCGCATCGAGTCGGAGTATCTGAAGCGGGTCTGGCGATCTGTCTGTCAGACGGCGCAGACCGCGCAGGTGGGGGACGCCGTTTACCGTGAGTTCGATCTTCCTTTCCGTGTCATGCGCGACAGCCTCGGCGACGGCGTTACCCGACTGTATGTAGGCGATCGGGAGCTGTACGATAAAATCGTCATGCTTGCCCGCCTCAGGCCGGACATCGGCGAACGCAGGGTCGTCTATTGTCCCGAAGAGGAAAATACATTCCGGAAGTACGGACTGACGCCGCAGCTGCGCGCGCTGTGTTCCCGTTCGGTCCCCATGGAGAACGGCGGATACCTGGTCATTGACCGCACCGAGGCGATGACGGTCATTGACGTCAATACGGGAAAATTCACGGGTGAGGACAGTCTGGAAGAAACGGTATTTGAGACAAATCTCGTTGCGGTCAAAGAGATCGCGCGGCAGGTGCGGCTTCGGAACATCGGCGGGCTGGTTGCAGTGGATTTCATCGATATGACGGAGGAAACGCACCGTACGGCCATTGACGCCGCGCTTGCCGAGGCGCTTGCGGCGGATCGCGCCAAATGCCGCGTTATGCCCATGAGCGATATGTGCGTGAGCATGTTCACGCGTAAACGTACGGGCGGAGATATCCTTGATTTCTTTCTTTCTCCCTGCCCCCATTGTACACGTCAGGGTTTTGTCTATTCCGACCGATTTCTCGCCATCACGCTCCGCGGCGATCTTCTGGAGCTGTTTGCGGATGACTATGAGGCGGCAGTCGTCGATCTCAGCCGCGACTTCATGCGTCGGCTGCTTGCGGGACGGTATCTTTCGGAGGAGGCCCATGGCATCTGGAAGGACAAGCGTATTTACCTCGTTCCGCACGAAGATTGGCACGAAGAAAAATTTGCCGTCCGCGGCGACAATTCCGGAGTGCTCAATCTTCCCGATGAGGCTAAATTGATGTACTGAAAATTTTGTTGCAGCAAAATGCGCCGCGGCGGGAAAAAGTCCCGCCGCGGCGTTCTGTGTACCTGCGTTATGCGATCAGCATTTTCCATTTTTTCTCGAAATCTTCTTCAGCGGAGAGCAATTCGCGTGCGAGATCTATGATGTCTTCGTCTGCATATTCGTCGCTGACTTCACCCAGCGTACTCTTGAGCGCCGTGATGCCCATGACCGTGCCCTGAACCATCATTTCTGCGATATGCGCGCGGGAATTGTCCGTCATCGTGCTCATCTTGATGCTGCTCCACATCATCGCCTTTTTGATCGGTCCCGGATTTTTGAGTTCGATGCTTTTGTCCTTGGCGAGCAGCGCGGCTTTCCCGCCGATCTTTTCGTAGTCCTCATGCTGGCGCAGCAGCTCTTCTCTGAGCTGTGCGTCTTCCGTTTCGGGAAGGATGTCCGAAATGGACTGCAGTGCCAGCTGACAGTTGCGGTGGATCTCCGCCAGAACCTCTTCGCTCTTTTTGAGTTCCATGTCTTCCTCCTGCATTCAGTTTGTGCGGCGACGGAAAATTTATGCCGTCGGATAAAATTTGATTTCGGCGGCATAAAAGTGCTTGACTTTTTTGCTCGGAATTTCTATAATAAACTCCGAGCCGCTAAGAACGGGCGCCAAAGAACCATGCAACACGGGTCGCCTATGTAGCTTGCGAGACTGGGAAGAGGAGGTAAAAGCTATCATGTACGCAATCATCGAAAACGGCGGGAAGCAGTACAAGGTTTCCGAGGGCGATGTCGTGAAAGTGGAGAAACTCAACGCAGAAGTGGGCGCGGAAGTTTCCTTTGACGTCGTCATGGTTTCGGACGGTGCTGAAGTCAAGCTCGGCAAGGATGTTGAGAACGCGAAAGTGACCGCGACCGTTGCTGCGCAGGATAATTACAAGAAGATCATCGTCTTCAAGTACAAGGCAAAGAAGAACGAGCGCAAGAAGCAGGGTCACCGTCAGCCGTTCACTGCAGTCAAGATCGAGAAGATCGTTCTTTGACGCGAAGGGCATTGTGCCCGAATACTTTTTTGAATAAGGAGATAACGAATATGTTTTTCATCAGCTTATTCGCGCATAAAAAGGGAACGGGATCCTCTCACAACGGCCGTGACAGCGAAGCAAAGCGTCTCGGCGTTAAGCGTCAGGACGGACAGGAAGTGCTCGCAGGCAGCATCATCGTCCGCCAGAGAGGAACGAAGATTCATCCCGGCAACAACGTCGGCATCGGCGGAGACGATACGCTCTTCGCTCTCAAGGACGGGGTTGTGAAATTTGAGCGCAAAGGCAGAGACAAGAAACAGGTCAGCGTATACTGAAACAGAGAAAGCCGCAGCTTCCCGCTGCGGCTTTTTTCATGCCGCGGAATGATTTCTGACATTTTCTGTGATTTTGGTTGGTAAAATTTATTCCGCATCAATGTTTTTTATTTGTTTGACGCAGGTTGCATAATTGTGGTATATTAGTATCGATATTTCAGGAAAAGATTTCAAGCGCAACGTGTCTGAATGATATGAAAACGACAGGTCTGTCGGAGCCGGACGCTGCAGGCGAGTAAAGAGTCGTGAAGGAAACAAAAATAGATACTCAGGACAACAAAGACGTCTTCCGCGAGATTGCGGCGGCGGATGCGGCGATCGGAAGCGGCACTGTTTCGCGTTCTTCTGCCGCGGTCATGAAAAAACCGAAGAAAAAGCGCATGTATCGCTTTGTCAAACGCACGTTCGATATCGTCTCTTCGGGATTGGCGCTGTTGGTATTTTCCTGGCTGATCCTGCTCATCCTTCTTATTAAGTTGCTGGAAGATGCGGGGCACCCGGCATACGAGTTGGCCATTACAGAGGCGGCGGATGTGGATTCGCCCAAAGCAAAAAAAGCGCGGCGGTACGTCAATCGGGAAGGGAAGATCGTGGACTGTGTGCTGCGGCCGCGAAAAAAACGCAGGGGCGAGAAAATTTCTAGGGCGGTCATATATTCTTCCGTACGCGTCGGTAAGGACGGAAAACCGTTCAAATTTTATAAAATACGTTCCATGTGCCCCGGCGCAGACGAAATGAAACAGACGCTCATCGACGCGGGGCTCAACGAAGCTTCACCGCCGGCATTCAAACTCAGGCAGGATCCCCGTATCACGCCGTTCGGCAGATTTTTAAGAAAGACTTCGCTGGATGAGCTTCCACAGCTATGGAATATCTTCAAAGGGGATATGAGCGTGGTCGGACCTCGTCCGCCGCTGCCGGGAGAGGTTGAGCGCTACGAGGAATGGCAAAAACATCGTTTGGACGTCAAAGGCGGGCTGCTTTGCCTGTGGCAGATACAGCATCAGCGCAACGCTCTGACGTTCGACGAATGGGTAAAGCTCGATCTCGAATACATAGAAAAGCGCAGCATATGGCTGGATCTGAAAATTATTTTCAAAGGCGCCTATATGGTATTGTTCGATCGTTCCGGCGAATAATGCCGCGCTTTGCAACCAAGTCAAGGGAGAGATCTTATGAAAGGAATTATTTTGGCAGGCGGGAGCGGCACGCGGCTCTATCCGCTTACAATGGTTACGAGCAAACAGCTTCTTCCCGTGTACGATAAACCGATGGTCTACTATCCGCTGTCCACGCTCATGCTGGCGGGGATCCGCGAGATCCTGATCATTTCCACGCCGGACGATCTGCCTAATTTTGAGCGCCTCTTGGGCGACGGGAGCGAGTTCGGCGTACGCCTTGCCTATCGGGTACAGCCTTCTCCCGACGGGCTTGCGCAGGCGTTTTTGCTCGGCAGAGAGTTTATCGGCGCTGATGCCTGCGCAATGGTGCTCGGCGACAACATATTTTATGGCAACGGAATCGGAAAGTTGCTGCGCGCGGCAAAAGAGGATGCCGAGAAGCACGCCCGCGCGACGGTTTTCGGCTACTACGTCCCGGATCCGGAGCGTTTCGGCGTAGTGGAGTTTGACGCAAACGGGAAAGCGGTCTCCATTGAGGAGAAACCTAAGTCGCCCAAGAGCAACTATGCCGTGACAGGGCTTTATTTTTATCCTGCAGGCGTGAGCGCGCGGGCAGAACAGGTCAGACCGTCGGCAAGAGGGGAGCTGGAGATCACAACGCTCAATGAGATGTATCTGAAAGACGGACTTCTGGACGTACAGCTCCTGGGCCGCGGATATGCCTGGCTGGATACGGGCACGATGGACAGTCTTGCCGAGGCGACGGATTTCGTGCGCATGGTACAAAACCGTCAGGGCATTGAAATTTCCGCGCCCGAGGAGATCGCCTTTGTAAACGGCTGGATCGATGCGGCAAAACTGATGGCGTCGGCACAAAAATACGGGAAATCGCCGTATGGTCGGCATCTGAGAAACGTTGCCGAGGGCAGACTTATCTACTGAGGAGAAAACTATGACGATCGTTGTAACGGGCGGAGCGGGGTTTATCGGAAGCAATTTTATTTTCCATATGCTGAGATCCCATCCGGATTACCGCATTGTGTGTTTGGACAAACTGACTTACGCGGGCAATCTGTCTACGCTGGCAAGCGTGATGGATCACCCGAATTTCCGCTTTGTAAAGCTGGACATCTGCGATCGGGAGGGCGTTTTCAGGCTTTTTGAAGAGGAGCATCCCGACATGGTGGTCAATTTTGCGGCGGAGAGCCACGTGGACAGAAGCATCGAGGATCCCGGCGTCTTCCTTCAGACCAACATCATCGGAACGGCGACGCTCATGGACGCCTGCCGCAAGTACGGGATCGGGAGATATCATCAGGTGTCTACGGACGAAGTCTACGGCGATCTGCCGCTTGACAGGCCCGATCTGTTCTTCACGGAGACGACGCCGCTGCATACTTCCAGCCCCTACTCCTCGTCCAAAGCGTCGGCAGACCTGCTTGTGCTCGCGTATCACAGGACGTACGGGCTGCCCGTAAGCATATCGCGCTGTTCGAACAATTACGGTCCTTACCACTTTCCGGAAAAGCTGATCCCGCTCATGATCATCAATGCTTTGGCGGATAAGCCGCTGCCCGTGTACGGTACGGGGGAAAATGTGCGTGACTGGCTGTATGTGGAGGATCACTGCAGGGCGATCGATCTGATCATACACCGGGGAAGGGTCGGCGAGGTATATAACGTCGGCGGACACAACGAGATGAGGAATATCGATATCGTCAGACTCATCTGCAGGGAATTGGGAAAACCCGAGAGCCTGATTACCTATGTTGCCGACCGCAAGGGGCACGACATGCGGTATGCGATCGATCCTGCGAAGATCCACGCGGAACTCGGCTGGCTGCCCGAAACAAAGTTTGCGGACGGGATCAAAAAGACCATCCGTTGGTACCTCGACAACCGCAGCTGGTGGGAAGAAATTGTTTCGGGCGAGTATCAGAACTATTATCGGCAGATGTACGGAAACAGGAAATGAAGATCTTTGTAACAGGCGTCAACGGACAGCTCGGACATGACGTCGTCAACGAACTTGTTGCGCGCGGACACGAGGCGGTCGGAAGCGATATTTCCGGGGAATATCTCGGCGTCCCCGACGGCAGCGCAGTCACGGCGGCGCCCTATGTGCGGCTGGATATCACGCGCGGAGAAGAGGTGCATGCCGTCATCGGAAAAATCCGTCCGGACGCAGTCATCCATTGTGCGGCATGGACGGCGGTCGATGCTGCGGAAGAGGAGGAAAACATTCCCGTTGTCCGCGCGGTCAATGTGGACGGTACGAAACATATTGCGGATGCCTGCAGAGAATTCGGCGCTAAAATGATGTATCTCTCTACGGATTATGTCTTTGACGGACAGGGATCGGAGCCATGGAAACCGGATTGCAGAGATTACCGTCCGCTGTGCGTGTACGGGCAGACCAAGCTGGAAGGAGAGCTTGCCGTCGCAAATACGCTGGACAAATATTTCATTGTGCGCATTGCGTGGGTATTCGGGAAGAACGGAAAAAATTTTGTCAGGACAATGCTGAATGTCGGGAAAAAGTATCCTGCGGTGCGCGTGGTAAACGATCAGATCGGTACACCGACCTACACCTTCGACCTCGCGAGGCTGCTTGCGGATATGATCGAGACAGATCGATACGGCTATTATCATGCGACCAACGAAGGCGGCTACATCAGCTGGTATGATTTCGCTTGCGAAATTTTTCGCCGGGCGGGATATTCGACGGAAGTCATTCCCGTGACGACGGCAGAATACGGACTTTCCAAAGCCGTGCGTCCCTTTAACAGCCGCCTGGACAAGAAAAAACTCGCTGAAAGCGGATTTACGCCTCTGCCCGTCTGGCAGGATGCGCTGGCAAGATATCTCAAGGAGATCGGAAATGCAGATTAAAGTGGAAAAGGACGTCGGCGGAATTCGGGGACTTTGCGTCATTACGCCCGCCGTACACGGAGACCGGCGCGGTTATTTCATGGAGACATACAGTTTGCGCGACATGGAAGAAGCGGGCTTGAAGATCACGTTTGTGCAGGACAATCAGTCGCAGAGCTACAAGGGAGTGCTGCGCGGATTGCATTATCAGATCAATTTTCCGCAGACCAAGTTGGTGCGCGTCATCAAAGGCGCCGTTTTTGATGTTGCGGTAGATATCAGAAGGGGAAGCGCCACCTATGGAAAGTGGTATGGCGTGGAGCTGACCGCAGAAAACAAAAAGCAGTTTCTCATTCCGCGCGGGTTCGCGCACGGATTTTTGGTGAGATCGGACGTTGCGGAATTTTGTTATAAGTGCGATGATTTTTATCATCCGGGAGACGAAGGGGGGCTTGCGTGGAACGATCCCGCCATCGGCATCGATTGGGGGGTCTCCGGCGTGTATCGCGGCACCGCTTCGGCGCAGGGCTATACCATGCCCGACGGGACGCCGCTCCTGCTCTCCGAAAAGGACGAAAAGTGGCAGGGGCTGGCGCAGGAATAAAAGGATGCGCTACCTTAGCGAAAGAGGACGGCGAATATGAGGATCGTAATGGTGGGACAGAAATATGTGCCATCGCGCGAGGGCGGCGTGGAGATCGTGGTGGAGGAGCTTGCAACGCGGATGGCGGCACACGGCAACGATGTGACGATTCTCAATCGCAGGCGTGCGGGGTACGGTCCCGTTACCAACTATAAGGGCTGTAAGATCGAAACGGTTTTTACCGTCAATCGGCGCGCTTTGGACGCCATCGTGTATGCTTTCTTTGCAACGCTCAGAGTCAGGAAGATGCTGAAAAAGAAGCAGGTGGATATCGTGCATTATCATGCCGAAGGTCCATGCTTCTTTTTGAATTTATTGCCGAAAAAGAATAAACGACCCGGGACAAAGTTGGTCGTAACCATTCACGGGCTGGACTGGCAGCGGGGAAAATGGGGCGGGGCGGCTTCGCGCATCCTGCATGCGGGCGAGCGGCGTGCTGTCGAATATGCGGATGAAATCATCGTCCTGTCCCGCAATGTCCAGCGATACTTCCGGGAGATATATCACCGTACGGTGAAATATATTCCCAACGGCGTCAGTGCGCCTGAACTGCGCGAGGCGGACATCATCAGGCGAAAGTACGGATTGGGAATGAATGATTATGTTTTGTTCCTTGCCCGCATTGTTCCCGAAAAGGGGCTGCAGTACCTGATTCCGGCGTGGAAGAAGGCGGTACAACAGACGGGTACGCGCAAAAAGCTGGTCATTGCGGGCGGACCGTCGCACAGCGAAGGATTTTATGAGGAGATCTGCAGGGCGGTGAAGGACGACGATACTATTCTCATGACAGGCTTCGTACAGGGGCAGGAACTGCAGGAATTGTATTCCAATGCCTATCTCTATGTGCTTCCGTCAGATATCGAGGGCATGCCGATGAGTCTGCTGGAGGCGCTTTCCTACGGAAATGTCTGTCTGGTTTCGGATATTCCGGAAAACACGGAGATCATCAATGAAGATTGTTATGTGTTCAAGCGCGGAGACGTGGACAGGCTGCGGCATCAGCTCAAAAAATTGCTGAATCTCAATCTTCGCACCCACAGCAACATGGTCATCCCTTATACCTGGCAGGAGGTCGTCCGCCAGACCCTGGAGCTCTATACGAGATAAAGATGAAAATTCTTTTGGTCAACAAGTTCCATTACATAAAAGGCGGTTCGGAGCGCTACTATTTCACGCTTGCCGAAGCGTTTCGGCAAGCCGGGCACGAAGTCGTTTTTTTTGCAATGCGGGACGAAAAAAATCTACCCTGTGCGCAGGAAAAGTATTTTGTTTCCAACGCTTCGGTCAAGGGCGGCATCAAAAGCAAACTCAACATGGTGTTGCATATCGCCTATTCCAAGGAGGCGTATAAAAAAATGAGGGCGCTCCTTGCCGCGGAACGTCCCGATCTTATTCTTTTGAATCTGGTGCACAAGCAGATAACGCTCTCTGTTCTGGATGCGATCAGGGAATACGATGCGAATCTTCCCGTCTTTTGGACGATGCACGACCTTATCGCCGTCTGTCCCGCATACACCATGCTGGACGGAAACGGAAACATCTGCGAGAAGTGCCTGCACGGAGACTACAAAAACTGTGTCAGAAATAAATGCGTCAAAGGTTCTAAACTGATGAGCATGCTCTCGGCGTACGAGGCAAACTATATCCGCAAAAAACATTGGTACGACAAAGTGGACGTCTTTCTCTGTCCTTCTGAATTTTACAGGGATAAGCTGACGGAGGCGCAGTTCACAAAGTCCCGGATCGTTTGCCTGCGTAATCCGCTTCCGCCGGATACCGTGTATGAACTTTGCCGCGAGGAAGACGGTTACGCGCTGTATTTCGGGCGTCTATCGCCGGAAAAGGGCGTCAGAACGCTCATCGATGCAGCCGTCAAAGCGAACGTCAGGCTGATCGTCCTCGGCACAGGACCAAGCGAAGCGGAATTGAAAACATATGCCAAAGATAAACAGAATATCGAATTTAAGGGCTTTTTACAGGGAAAAGAGCTGCGGGATCTCATCCGAAGAGCACGATGCGTGGCGCTGCCTTCCGAATGGTATGAGAACGGACCGTACAGCGCGATGGAGGCAATGGCGTCCGGAAAGCCGCTCATTGTGTCCGATAGGGGCGGGCTGCCCGAACTCGTCGAGAACGGCGTCAACGGCTATGTCTTTCGGGAGAAGGGAGAGCTTTCGGACAAATTAAAACAGCTCATGACGTTGTCCGAAGATGAGTACGACAGGATGTGCAAAAACTCGTTGGAACGCGCAAAGAAGCTCTTTGATCCCGTGCAATATGTCGGTCGGGTGATCGCACTCTATCGTAATGTCAGGAAAGGATAAAAAAATGGCAGGAAAAAAACTGAACGGAACGGTGATCGTGACCTATCGCTGCAATGCGCGCTGCACAATGTGCAACCGCTATAAGGCGCCGTCACGTCCGGAGGAAGAGCTGTCCGTCGAGACCATCAAAAAGCTCCCTGAAATGTACTTTACCAATGTCACGGGCGGCGAGCCTTTCATTCGTCAGGATCTCAAGGATATCGTGCGCGAACTGTATAAAAAGAGTGACCGCATCGTCATCTCCACGAACGGATTCTTTACAGACCGCATCCTCGAGCTGTGCAGGGAATTCCCGCAGATCGGCATCCGCATTTCCATCGAGGGTTTGGAACAGACCAATAACGAGATCAGAGGACTGCAGGATGGCTTTAACCGCGGCTATACGACGCTCAAAAAGCTGGTCGAGATGGGCATGAAGGACGTCGGCTTCGGTATGACCGTGCAGGACAGGAATGCGGCCGATCTGGTTCCGCTGTATCTTTTATCAAATCAGATGCAGATGGAGTTTGCAACGGCTTCTTTACATAACAGCTTCTATTTTGTGGAGGCAAAGAATATCATTCACGACCGTCCGATGGTCGCGCAGAACTTTGAAAACCTCATTAACGAACTTCTCAATTCCAACAGTCCGAAGAAGTGGTTCCGCGCGTACTTCAACCACGGACTCATCAATTATATCTACGGGCAGAGGCGTCTGTTGCCCTGTGACATGAGTTTTGATACCTTCTTTATCGATCCCTACGGCGACGTGATGCCGTGCAACGGGACAAAGGATAAGGAGGTCATGGGAAATCTCAACGATCAGACGTGGGAGGAACTCTGGAGCAGTCCCGCAGCGGAGAGCGTGCGCAGAAAGGTGCGCTGCTGCGATCGGAATTGCTGGATGATCGGCTCCGTATCGCCCGCGATGCGCAAATATATCTGGAAACCGACCTGGTGGGTCATCCGCCATAAGTTCCTGCGTTTCTTCAAAAAGAAGAAGTACAGCATGTACGAACTCAAGATCGTGCGCGACTACCGCGACGGCAAAGTGACCAAGGAGGAACTGGATAAACTTTCAACGTGCGATTTGAATGCCGTTATCAATGACGGGCTTTCCGAGGCGTCCAAGGAACAGCTTGCACATAAGACCGGCGAGGAGATCGTTGACGCGGACATCAGGGGGCAGATGGAGTAAAGAGGAATGAACAAAGAACTGAAGAAGATCATTCAATCGGACTTCTTCCGCTATTACGGTGAAGGGGGGGGGTACCACTTTATGTGGTCTCTGCTCAACCACAGCCTGAAATGTATTGTGACCTATCGTAAGGCGAATTACTATGCAAAGCATAATAAATTGCTGTACTTATACTATACATATCGGCTGAAAATTTTGGATAAAAAGTACGCCTTTCATATCCCCGTTAAGACGGAGATCGGCGAAGGTTTCTTTATCGGGCACAACGGACCGATCATCATTAACACGAAAGCGAAGATCGGAAAAAACTGCAATATTGCAACCGGGGTGACGATCGGGCGGGAAAACCGCGGCAAGCGTGAAGGGGCGCCAACGATCGGGAATAAGGTATGGATCGGCACAAATGCCGTTGTCGTCGGAAAAGTAACGATAGGCGACAATGTGTTGATTGCACCAAATGCGTATGTCAATTTCGATGTTCCGAGCAACAGCATTGTCATCGGCAATCCCGGCAAGATCATTGAAAACCGTCCCGACGCAACACAGGGGTATTGTCATAATTTGTTCGCTGTAAGTTCGTCGGAAAATAGTTGTTGAGAGATGCGATTCTAATGCATAATCATGGAAAAGCTAGTATGCGAAAAGTGTTTTGGCTGTTTGATTTTAATGTGACCGAAAAATGGAATGATATGTGGCAGAGTCTATGGAAGCAAGACGGTCTTGAACTGATAGGTTTACCACGTTCAAAGAAGAGACCGTTTTGGAATCTTATTAAAGCATCCAACATGGCTCTGCGTGTATCTAAAAAAGATGATATCATTTTCAGTTGGTTTGATTTCCAGGCTGTGGTATGCTTTGTAATCGGCAAGTTAACTTTCCGTCGCAGGCAAATCGTTGCGCTGAATGTTATGTGCAAATTCAACAATTCATTTAAAGGTAAAATATATGCACGATTATATAAATGGGCATTGTCTTCAGATAATTTTTACGCAACGGTTACCAGTAGGGAATACGGCAAGTATTTGAATAAGCTGCTAGGGATTCACAGAGAATATGTTGTCATACATGATGCAAACGAAGCGAAATATCTCTTAAAGGATAGCGACAAGCCGCAGCCTATTCCTAATAGTGTTTTTATGGGAGGAACATCGTCAAGGGATTGGGACTTTGCTTTTGAAGTGGCAAGAGCACTGCCTGATGTTACATTTAACTTTGTTATGACAGAAGATATGTACAGCAAGTTCAAGGACCGATGTTTGCATAACACAAATGTTAAATATGCCGTTTCATTGACTGAGTTTAATGAACTTGCTGTAGCGTCGACAATCATCATGATGATCTCAACAACGGAAGCACCGGCGGGCTTGATGTTATTGTTTCTAGCTGCTGCGAATAATAAATTCTATATGACAAATTATACGGCAACCAGCTGTGAATATATCACCCATGAGAGAGGCTGTATCTTACCCAAAGAAATACATTCCTGGGTAAAAGCAATCAGGTATTACCTGAATCATTCCGATGAGGCTGAGACCAAGGCTGCTCTCTTAAAGAAATATATAGCAGAAAATTGTACGCTTGAGCAATATGTCAAAGGAATGAAGACAGTATGTCAAATAATAGAAAGCAAAAGTAATCCACAATAAAACAGGTTAAGAACCATTGTAAATTCAGTTGAAAAATGAACATTGCAGTCATTACAAGGCATGCTATTTCCAACTACGGCTCTTTGTTGCAGGCGCTTGCGACGCAGCGGCTTGCGGAAGCCCTGGGTCATACATGTGAGATCATCGATTATATCCGCGAGGACGAAAGTTATCGCAATCAGGAAAAAACATTGCTTAAAGGTAAGCCATCATTTAGCAATAATTTTTTCAAGCGTATTGCATATCTTGCATTACGGCAGCCTGAAAGCATTATAGCGGGAAAAAGATTTGCAAAAATGCGTAAAACATATCTGAATACGACAAAGTTGTATTCAGATATAGAGCAAATGCAAAATGACAAGCCGCAAGCGGATATCTATATGACGGGCAGCGATCAGGTGTGGGGCCCCGTTATGGACGGCACCTATGACAGCGCATATTGCTTGTCTTTTACTGCCGATTGCGATCGCAGAATAGCTTTTGCCGCAAGTTTCGGCAGAACGAAACTTACGCAGGAAACAGAAGCGTTTTATAAAAAATGGCTATCTCGTTATGCAGCGATAGCTGTTCGTGAAGATAGCGCCGTTCAGCTGTTAAATTCTTGGGGATTACAGGCAAAGCAAGTGATCGACCCCACTTTAATGCTTGACACTACATATTGGAATAAGTTTACTACAGAGGCAAAGAAGAAATATATTCTTGTCTATCAGATACATAACGACAAGAAATTAGATCGTTACGCCAAAGCGGTTGCAAAAAGAACGGGACTTCCGCTCGTTCGCGTATCTGCTTCTTTTCATCAGATAATACGCGGCGGTAAATTTAAGTTCTGCCCCGATATCGGAGAGTTCCTGTCTTATATCAAGAATGCGCAATGCCTGATCACCGATTCTTTTCACGGCACGGCGTTTGCGCTGACCTTCAATACGCCCTTTGTGGAAGTTCTCCCCGGCGAGACAAGCACGCGCAATATGAGCATCCTCCGCCTGACGGGTTTGACCGATCGCGTCTTGAAAGATGAAAACGACGTCGAACTCGCTTTGACGCCGGTTGATTTTACGCATGCCAATAAGGTTTTGTCAGAAAAGAGAAGGGAGGGGATTGAAATTCTCTCCGGAATGATTGGAGGAGCAAAGTGAACACAGTTTGTCAAGCCGATCTATGTACAGGCTGCATGGCGTGCATGGAAGTCTGTCCAAAGGATGCAATTACCATAAAGGATAGTCTTCGTGCCTATAATGCAGAAATAGATCCCGTCAAGTGTATCGGATGCAACCTATGCCGCAAGATCTGCCAGAACAATCGCGAGACAGAACTCGTTAAGCCCATTGAATGGCATCAGGGATGGGCGGAGGATGAACGGGTACGTGCGGGCGGATCTTCGGGCGGCGCTGCGTCCGCGCTCATGCGCGCTTTCGTCAAGGCTGGCGGATATGTATGCAGCTGTCTGTTTCGTGACGGGGAGTTTGTCTTTGAGACAACGCACGATGAAAGGGAGTTGGACAGGTTTCAAGGCTCTAAATACGTCAAGAGTAACCCACGGGGTGCGTATAGACGTGTCAAAGAATTGCTTCAAAAGGGCGAAAAAGTGCTGTTTATCGGCTTGCCCTGTCAGGTTGCCGCGCTTAAAATTTTTGTTGGTGAAAAGCTGCAGGAAAATCTGTACACAGTCGATCTGATCTGCCACGGAACGCCTTCCCCGCGGCTTCTGGAGTTGTTTTTGCGGCAGTACGGCAGAACGCTGAAAGACGTGAAAAGTATCCGCTTCCGCGTCAAAACAGGGTTTTGGGTTGAGACCGACGAGCGTGGCGTCGGGACCCCGGGGGTGACGGATAGCTATCTCATCTCTTTTCTGAACGGAATTTGCTATACGGAGAGCTGTTATTGCTGCCGTTATGCGCGAACGGAGCGGGCGGCGGATATCACGCTGGGAGATTCCTGGGGGACAGATCTTGCGGCGGAAGAAATGCGGCAGGGAATATCGCTGATTTTGTGCCAGACGGAAAAAGGCGTGCGCCTGATGCACCAAGCCGGACTGAAACTGCTGGACGTGGATCCGGACAGGGCGATTCGGAACAATGCACAGCTGCAAGCGCCGACGGAAGCGCCTGCGGAGAAGGAATATTTTTTTCAGGCGGTGCGGAGCGGAAAAAGATATGATCGGATCGTGTTCAGAATTTATCCGAAGCGGAGCCTGAAGGAGACCCTCAAAAAATTTCTGATCAAAATGCATTTGTACAGGGGGGGGGTATGAATTACTGCGTCATTGCAAGGTGAATGACGTTCATAATGAAAATCGGAGCGTGTGATAAGGTGAATGTGGTTCATTTGCTGTCCGGCGGAAACGTCGGAGGCATCGAAACATTATGCAAGGATTTTGCACTGCATTCTGTTCAGCACAATACTTTTCTCTTTTTGTGGGAGGGCGGAGCCGTTGCGGATGAGATGCTGCAATGCGGTATAGATGTCGTACAACCGGGAAGCAATCGGAAACAATATAGTGCTCTATACAAAAAAGTACGCGATATCTGCCGGGAAAAAAAGGCGGACGTGGTGATTGCGCATCACGCGGATCCTTTTTCTCATTTTGCGCTGATGCGCCTGAAGCGGGAGTATCCTTCGCTCGGAACAGTCGCATATGCGCACGGAAATGCTGCGGACATGTGCCGGGCGAGGAGGAAGGTTCTCAGTCTTGCAAAAAAGATACTGCTGAAGAGATCGCTCAACAGGGCGGATCGCATTGTGGCGATCTCCGAATCGGTAAGAGAGAGCCTGCTGACAGATCTCGGGGTGTCCCGAAGCAAAACGGAAGTGGTATATAACGGGGTAGACGCTTCCCGCTTTTATCCTGCGGAGGGGAACGCTTTTCCTGTGCGGCAGTGGATCTATGTGGGTCGGCTGATAGAGGAAAAGGGGGTGCAGGGGATTTTGAAGGCTTTGGCACGGCTGAAAGATATCGATTATTGTTTCAGTATAGCGGGAGACGGCCCTTATCGGAAAGAATTGCAGAAGTTGGCGGATGAACTCGGCATTTCCGGGCGCGTGAAGTTTTTGGGCGTCAGACGGGATGTGCCTGATCTGCTGCGGCAGTCCGGTATCTTTCTTCATATGCCGGTCTGGGAGGAGGGTTTCGGAATAACCGTCGTAGAAGCAATGGCATCCGGTCTGATATGTGTCTGTGCGGGGACCGGGGCGCTGCCCGAAATCATAGAAGACGGAAAAAGCGGTTATCTTGTTAAAGAAGCAAACAGCGACGCTCTTGCGGCAAAACTTCGGGAGATAACGGCTTTATCGGAAGATGAAAAACAGCGTATCCGAAATCAAGCCGCAGAGAGAGCGAAATTTTTTTCCGTCGAAAGATTTACAGCGCATCTCGACCGACTGATCACGGAAGTGCGCGGGACGGAAACGGAGAGCAAAATATGAGAAATCTTGCCTTGATCGTTCTGAATTATTGCGCGTACGGCGATTGTGTCGCATGTGTGGATCGGCTGCTCTCGTTCCGGAAAGACTATCATATTATTATCGTCGACAATCATTCGCCGGACACGTCTTTTGAAAAGCTCAAGGAGAGGTATGACGGAACAGGCGTCGACGTCCTTCAGACAAGCGCCAATCTCGGATATAGCGCCGGAAACAATTTCGGGATATTATTTGCGATCGATCGGTATCAGGCGGATACGGTAGGGATCGTCAATCCGGATATCCTGATACCCGAAGGGTCGGTGATCTCCGTCATGACGGAAAAACTCTACTCCGATCCGTCCTATGCTTTGATCGGGGGGTGCGTCATCGATGCGGAAGGAAATTATGATCCCAACGCTTCGGCGTGGGATATTCCGTCCCGCTCCGAACTTTGGAAAGGGCATTGCCTGCCGGGCAGAAAAAAAAGGAAGAAGGCTTTCGTGTGTCCGGTGATAGCCCCTAAAATTGCTCAGGTCGATTGTGTGGCGGGCTGTTTTTTTCTTGCCAAGGTATCCTGCCTGAAAGAAATGGATTTTCTGGATGAAAATACTTTTCTGTACAACGAAGAGAATATTCTCGGGATCAAATGTAAACAGAAAGGATATCGGGAAGTTCTCGCACTGGATCAGTTTTATGTTCATAATCATCGTTCGGGGAAAAAATCGGACGAGAAATTTCTGCAAAAAATACATGCGACAAGACATTCCTATCGCTCGAGGCAGTATCTCTGTAAGAAATATTATCGTTCCAGGGGGCTGATGATGTTATGGCTCACGGAAAGGATCAATCGGGTATATCTGGCATTGGCATTTATTAAAAATAAGATCTTTCGCTGAATCATGGAAAATATCAGAATAAAAGGCAGATCGATCAACAGCGGTCTGGAGATCCGCTATAATAAACATGCACTGTTTCTGGGGCTCATTGTATTCCTGAACCTGAGCGGTTTTTATATGCTTTCGGGGCTGCCGGTGGATCCGACCGATATTGCAGTTGTGTTGGAGATCGTCTATATCGTCTATATTCTTCTGACGCGAAGAGGCAGATGTGAATACCGGTATAAATGGGCAATGCTGATGCCGATTTTTTTCGTGCTTGTCTCTTCGATCATGGCAAACTACAGTTACGGACAGCCCCTTTGGTTTGGGATCAGGGCACAGAGAACCTGGCTTTTTGCGTGTCTGATGTATTTTCCGATCGTCAAGGCGATGAAACGGGGAGAGATAAACGTCCGTACGATCTTTGCAATGCTGGACGTCGTCAACGTTATATACGTTCTTCTTGTGATCATGCAATACATTTTGGGCGACAGCGTCCGGTTTATGGTTGTGATGTCGAACGAAAGATACGGTTCGACGCGCCTGTATGTCTCCCTTTCCTTTGTTCTGATCTCCTATTTTGTACATCTGATGAGGCTGCTGCAGGTGAGAAAACTTGTATTTTCGGACTTGTTCTTTATTGTGGTGACGCTCTTTTTGAATTTATCGGTTGTGAAAGGGCGTATGTCGATCGTGTGCCTCCTGATCGGAACAGGACTTGCCGTTTTGTCTATACGCTTTACAATAAGAAAATTGTTTTTTGTCGGGGTCCTGTTCGCCGCAGCGATCGCGTTTCTGACGTCGGAAGTGGGGGGCGATATTCTGACGATGATATTTAACTCGGAAGAGAGTATCGGCGGCGACACATCCGGGATCCGGGATATCGGACGGGAGTTTTTTATTACGCAGACGTTGAGCGATTGGAAGACGGCCCTGTTCGGCTGCGGATTCGCCAATATCGACTGGCACCAGACGGTGATCGCGATCAGATATTCGGAAGGGATTTATGCCAATGACAACGGAATGTTCGGGATATTCTTCTACTACGGCTTTTCTTTTGTGATATGGAACTTTCTCTTCTATGTCCGCCTGATGATCGATGCATGGCGAAGAAACCGTGCGATGTTCTTTTTGCTTTTGTCAGATCTGATAAAAATATATACGCTGTTTCCTCTTTCTTATACCACCAATATCGCATTTGCGATCGTGTGCGCGGTTTTGGAGGGGACGGAGTCCGGGGACGAAAAGAGCAGAGGTTTTCAGATCGGTAAGAAGCGCTATCGCATCGGTCTTTGAAAAATCGGGCAATGGGTAGCCTTGAGCAGAGAGGTGTTTGGATTGAATATATTGATTTTTGCGGCAAATTGGTACAACCGCGGCGATGAAGCTGCGATACGCGCAATGATCGATGAGTTGAAGGCAAAGTTTCCCCGCGCTCAGTTTAAAATACATTTCGCAACCATGCGGGTGGAAACGCTTCCCTACGACGATATCGAGATCATACCTTCGTTTGCGAATGTGCAGAGAAGGTATATCCTGTCTCGGGCGAAGTATGCTCTTTCCATACGGTCTCACGGGAGATACAATTTGCTTCCGGCAACAAAGACAAGGACAAAAAAGGAAAACAGGCTGGCTTTGGATAAGTTTATTGAGGCAGTCCGTTGGTGCGATTTGGCGCTCTATGCTCCGGGCGGTCCCTGTATCGGAGATCTTTATCGGCAATATACGCTGCTCGATTGTATCGATCTCATCAGATACTTTCAAAAGCCGTATATTTTTTATGCACCGTCAATGGGGCCGTTCAGGCAGTACCGCCACAGAATTGCGGAATGTTTAAAACATGCGGATATTGTATGCCTGAGAGAAGCCATCTCGGCGCAGTTCGTAGAGGACTTGGTCCCGGGCTTGCCGGTTTCGGTTACGCTGGATTCTGCATTTCAGCATCCGATCGACGAAGCGGTTTATTCTCTTCAGCTGAATGCGTATCATTCCCTGAAGGAGTTTCTGCAAAAGCATGACCGCGCGATAGGAATTACCGTGACCGATCTTCAATGGCACAGCAGATATCGGGGACGGGAATTTTCTGACAAAATAAAAAACGCGTTCCTCGGATTCATCGGAACCGTTCGAAAGCGCGGCTATGGCGTAGTGTTCATTCCGCAGCTTTTCGGCGCACAAAGCGATAAAACATATATGGAAGAATTTTCTGTCAGCGGCTGTTTCGTTGTGGATGATACATATGATTGCTATTTTCAGCAATATCTGATTTCCAAACTATATGCCGTTGTGGGAATGCGATATCATTCCAATATTTTTTCCGCAAAGATGGGGGTGCCCTTTCTTTCCGTGGCATATGAGCAGAAGATGAAAGGGTTTGCAGAAAAGGTCGGGCTGTCCGATTATTGCATTTCGATAGACGAACTGACCGCGGAGAATCTGACTGCGTATTTTGATCGTTTGGAATGCAATTACGATGCATACAAGCAGAGGCTGAAACAGATCGGGACCCTGGGGAGACGGGAGGCGTATCAGACGACGGAACAGGTGGTTCGCCTGATTGAGAACAAGGGCCTGTACAAAAAATGAATTTTCGGAATATACTTGACGATCGCATTGTCTAAGAGGTGTAACGCGGGACGCAATAGTAAAGTGAAGGAAGTCGAGAGCGATGAAACAAGCAAGTAACAGATGGCAGATGTCAAAAAATATTGCCATGAATATACTGGCCTTCGCGGTGCAGCTGATCATCAATTTTTATATCTCGCCGATCGTCGTTTCGGGGATCGGAACGGAAGCCTATGGCTTTATCGGACTTGCCAACGATTTCACTTCTTACGCAAGCATTCTGACCAGTGTGTTTAATTCGGTAGCGGCAAGGTTTATCGCGACGGCTTATTATAACAATGATTATGAGAGCGCGAACAAGTATTTTAACAGCCTGATCGTTGCCAATCTTGCCATGGCGGGGATATTGGGTGTGGTCGGAACCGTCATCGTTCCGAATCTGGATACATTTCTTGAAATTCCCGCTTCGATCCGGTTTGACGTCAAACTGACGTTTGCGCTTGTTTTCGGCGCCTATATCCTGCAACTGATCACTACGGTATTCACTACGTCGACCTTTGTGGCGAACAGGACGGACATCCAGGGGATGAGAAATATCATCAATCAGATCGTACGGCTCGGATTGATCGTGATCTTTCTCAATTTTATTTCTCTGCGGATCTACTGGATCGCGCTGGCAACTTTGGGCGCGGGTGTGGTCGTTGCCGTCATGAATGTTTCTCTGACGAAAGTTCTCACGCCGCATATATCGGTCAATCTCAAAAAATACGCCGGGAAGCAATATGTGTTCAATCTGGCAAAGTCCGGCGGCTGGATGGCTTTCACCAGCTTGAGCAACGTTCTCATGCACGGGCTGGATCTGATGATCGCCAATCTGTTTATCGGAGCGACGGAGATGGGATTGCTCTCTGTCGCAAGATCGTTTCCCAATCAGTTCGGCGCCGTGATCGGTACGCTTGCGCCGTTGTTTACACCGGTATTCGTCGCTTTTTTTGCCAAAAACCAGATCGATGAATTGGTGAAGAGCGTAAAGAAATCCATCAATACGCTGGCTGTCCTATTATTTGTGCCTATCTGCGGATTTATTGTGTTTTCGACGGAGTTTTATACGCTGTGGCAGTCGAGCCTTTCCGCCGAGGAGATCAGAATCATCGCAACGCTCTCTACCGTTACGCTGCTCCAGTCGTATTTTAACGCGACGACGGCGAGCATGGCGCAGTTGAGCGTTGTAACCAATAAGCTGAAAATTCCCGTACTGGTCAGCCTGGGTTGCGGAGTGTTCAATTTTGCGCTTGTAATGCTGCTCATTCACGTTACATCGCTGGGAGTGTATGCGATTGTTCTCTCCAGCACCGTGATCATGGTCGCACGATATGTGATATTCAATTCTGTTTATGCGGCATGGTGTCTGGGCGTTCCCAAAAAGACCTTTATATGGCAGGCGGTAAAAACATGGTTGTCCGTTCCCGTGCTGTTGGCGATCATGTGGGGCATAAAATGCCTGTTGCCGGTGTCCACATGGGGCGGGTTGATCCTGGACGCGGCGATCTGTGCCGCGATCTGCTATCTGATCATGGCGCTGCTCTATAGCAGACAGCCGATCGTAAGATTGTTTCAGAAAATTTTTCACAAGAGCTGAAGGCAACTTCAAAATAGGGGAAACAAAATGCTGCAATTGATCAATGGATTGAAACGTTATCTCCGTCAGACGATAGAGCTGCGGCGAGAATATCGTAATGATTATAGGGAATATAAAAGATGGAATTATAATAATCCCGGAGTACATTCCAAAAATTCCTTTGAAGCCAAGATTCTGAGGCAAGCGCATATTTTAGAGAAGGGAATGGCGTTAAACCGTCCGCGTGAACGATTCGGCGTTGATAAAGCAAACAGCTTGATTGATTTTATTGAGCAATATGAAGCTTTCGGATATGAAATCGACAAGAGTGCTGCGGTATTGAACGCCATAGGTGTTCTGAACGCATATCTTGCGTTTCATCGGGAAAGAGGATATCGGCCCGAGGGACTCTTGCACCGATTTGAGAGATTGCAACAATATCTCCCCGCGCTCAGCGGCTCTTACGGATCGCAAACCGTGACGCTGGACGAGCTACAGACAAAACTTCGGGGGACATTCCCTGATTTTTTTCTGAGCAGACATTCCGTCAGACAGTTTTCTGCCCAAAAGATAACAGGACCAGAGATACGGCAGGCGGTTAAACTTGCCATGGGGGCGCCGTCTGCGTGCAATCGGCAATCCTGTAAGGTGTATTTTTATCCGGAGGCAGAGACAAATCGGCGCATCGGCAAACTGATAGCCGGGAATTCGGGATTTGATCCAGAAACGACAAATTATCTGGTGATAACAAGCGATCTTTCCGCATTTTACAATGCTTTTGAACGCAATCAGGTTTATGTGGACGGCGGAATTTTTACCATGGCTCTGGTAGAGGCATTGCACTATTGCGGGATCGCGAGCTGTATTTTGCAAAACGGTGAATCCCGTAAGAAAAATGCAGAGTTCAAAAAAATTTGCGGCAACATACCGGATAACGAAAAAATTATTCTGTTCATTGCGGTGGGACATTACCCGGATACGGTTACTTTTGCCGCTTCCCGCCGGAAATTTCCGGATGATGTGTTCATTATCGGATGATCCGAGCGGGCAAGAAAAAAACTGCGCCGGTCGGGCGCGGAAACACTTCTTTCTGCAATCCCGGAGACTCGTACGGCACCCGGGGCATGGTCAGGCTTATTCCGACAGGACGGAATTTTGTTCCGGATCCTTGCATTTCGCTGATTTTGTGATATACTTGCATAAAGTATGCCCAAAATCAGGGGGAAAAGATGATCAGAGTTGCCATTGTCGAGGATGAAGAAGCGTATGCGCGGGATCTGACGGTTTTTTTGCGGCAGTATGAACTCAAGCGCGGCGTTGAACTTACGGTCGATACATTTTCCAGCGGCGTCGATTTTATCAGCGACTACAATGCGAGATACGACGTCGTTTTTATGGACATCAAACTTCCGCACATGAACGGCATGCAGTGCGCCGTCCGGTTGCGCCGTCTCGACGAGGATGTGGCGCTCATTTTCGTGACCAGCATGAATCAATATGCGCTCAAGGGGTACGAGGTGGGCGCCATGGGCTATATGATCAAGCCTATAAGTTACTTTCCGCTTTCCGTGCTCATGGATAAAGTGCAAAAGAAACTCGCCCGCGAGACGACCCGGGATATTGTACTCTCGCGGGGGGACAGCGTGCGGCGGGTCTCTCTGCGCGATCTTCGGTTTGTGGAAGTTCTCGATCACTATCTCATCTATCATACGGAGGAGGGGACGTTCCGTGAGATCGGACGCATGAAGACGGCGGAGGAGGAACTGGGCGGACACGGCTTTTTCCGTTGCAGCAACAGCCATCTCATCAATCTGCGCTATGTCCAGGCGATCGACGAGAACGAAGTGACGGTCGGCACGGAACGGGTCCCCATCAGCCGCCGCAGAAAGAAAGAGCTGCTTGAGGCGATTAACAACTATTTCAAAAACGGGGGCGGACAATGACGGACGTATTGCTGGCGGTGTCCCCGCTGGAAGAGTTTCTTACGGGCAGTCTTTTCGGATATCTTCTGCATGCCGTACAGCTCGGGATCGCCGAAGGCATGTGCGGGATCTATCTGGAGCGGCGCAGCCGTTTTGCGCTACGCGCTGTCGGTGCCGTTGTTGTTTATCTCGTACTTGCCGCTTGTCTCGGGATGCTGTTCGGGGAGATCTTTCCCTATATATCATTTCTGGTCTCATGCGTTGTCTCTTTCCCATGTTTCATGTTCTGTTTTCGCTGCAATCTTTGGGACGGGCTGTTCTGCTGCGTGGCGGCGATCGGTGTGCAGAATCTCTCTTATTCGGTATGTATCTTCTGCGTGGGGCTGTTCGGATGGGACGTCGCGCAGCTGAACGTGCTGCATATCGCGGTGCAGACGCTCATTTATCTTTCCGTTCATCTCCACTGTTTTGTACTGGGTGTGCGGAAACTGAAAGATATCGGCGGCGGATTCGGCAAAGAGCGGCTTGTTATGATCGTTGTCATGCTCATTCTGACGGCAATCGTGTACCTGATGCAATACGACAGACAGACGCCCGGTTCCGCGGATTTCTTTGATTGGCGCATCCTGTTCATATGCTATGACATCATTTCGCTTCTCATGTTATTCGGAATGTATGACCGCAACAACCTTCGGCGGCAGAATGCCATTCTCGATTCTCTGCGCATCAGCGAGGAGAAACAGTATGAATTCGATCGGCGGGCAATTGAAATGGTGAACATCAAATGTCACGATCTCAAGCATCAGCTGATTGCGCTCAGGAGCCGCGCGGACGGGGAGTTTGAACAGTCCCTCAAGGAAATGGAGGACGCCGTAGTCATCTATGATGCCATTGCTAAGACTGGCTGTAAACCGCTGGATGTCGTGCTGACAAGCAAATGCTTCATCTGTGAGCAGGAGGGCATCGCCTTCACTTATATGATCGACGGCGAAACGCTCTCGTTTATGCGGGCAGGGGACATTTATTCCCTGTTCGGCAATGCGATCGATAACGCGATCCGTGCGGAACTCAAAGTGTCGGATCGGGAGCGTCGGTTTATCGGGATCAGAGCTTCCGCTCGGGGAAAGCTTTTCTATATTCAGGTAGAGAATTGCTGCGAAGAAACAATCGTGTTCAAGAACGGGCTTCCGGTCACGACAAAACCCGACATGGAGAATCACGGCTTCGGCATGATCAGCATGAAGCGCATCGTGGAACGTTACGGCGGCGCGATGACGGTGGATTGCGACGACGGGATTTTTCGCCTGAGCATCACGTTGCCTGTTCCTGCGGAAGGATGAGCGCAGTCTGTCCTGCGGCGGGCATCGGCTTCATGCCGATGCCCGCCGTTTTTTTTGCCGATTGCGCGGAAAAAATGACCAAATACGAAAAAAATGTGATTTCGAATAATAATCTGATAAGATATATCGCGAAGAAGCTGCCTGACCTGAAGCGGCAGGCCGCGGGTCATGTCTGAAAAGGGGAAATCATGAAACCGATCTCGTTTTGCGAAAATTGGAGATATGCCCATCGGGGCGGGGAGGACTGGCGGTCAGTCACATTGCCTCACGATGCGATGCTTGCGGAACAATGCAGCGAGGACAGTCCGGGCGGAAAAAATACAGGTTGGTATGTCGGCGCGGACTATGTCTATGAAAAGAGGTTTTTTGCCGATACCTCCTGGCGTGATAAAGACGTCGTCCTTGCTTTTGAAGGAGTGTATCGTAATGCCAGGGTGTATCTGAATGATCAATTTGCCGGCGGGCATAAGTACGGATACGGACAGTTTTATATTGAAGCGGGAGCATTGCTGCGGTGCGGCGAAGAGAATGTGATCCGCGTGGAAGCGTTCAATGCCGATCAGCCCAACAGCCGTTGGTATACGGGGGCGGGGATCTACCGCCCCGTGTGGCTGTATGCGCTGCCAAAACAGCATATTCTGCTGAACGGTATCCGCATCCGTACGACGGACTACAGGATCCCGCGCATATGCGTCGGCGTTCAGACCAATGCTGCCGGGAATGTACGCATTGAGATCTTTGACGGGAAGGAAGTCGTTCTGACGACGACTGCGCCCGCGAACACGGAGACGGAGATCGTCCTCGCGGGCGGAAAGCTGTGGAGTCCTTCCTCGCCAAACCTCTATACCTGCCGCGTGACCTTCGGTGAGGACGTATGCGAGGAGATCTTCGGCATTCGCGAAATACAGTGCGATGCGGAACACGGCTTTTGTATCAACGGCGAGCGTGTCATTCTGCGCGGCGCGTGCATCCACCACGACAACGGCATCTTGGGCGCGGTCAACCACCCGTTTGCCGATGCGCGCAAGGTGGAATTGCTGCAAAAGGCAGGCTACAACGCCATCCGTTCGGCGCACAATCCCTGTTCCGTGGCGACGCTGGAAGCGTGTGACCGTCTTGGAATGCTCGTGCTGGACGAGTATTCGGACATGTGGTATATTCACAAGACAAAGTACGACTACGCAAGCGATCTCGGGCAGGAGTGGCGCGGCGATCTGAAATCCATGGCAGAGAAGGATTACAATCATCCAAGCGTCATCATGTATTCTATCGGCAACGAGGTCGCGGAGACGGGACAGAAAAGAGGCATCCGCCTCGCTGCGGAGATGACGCAGTACCTGCATTTGCTGGATGATCGTCCCGTGACCTGCGGCATCAACATCTTCTTTAATCTGCTTCACGCGCTTGGATTTGGCGTCTATACTGACAGGAAGGCGAAAAGGGAGGCGGCGCCGCGGAAGGGGGAATCGCATAAAACGAAATCGACGGGGAGTGAATTTTTCAACGATCTGGCGGGTTTACTCGGCGCGGATACAATGAAGATCGGAGCGACCATGCCGGGATGCAATGCCAGGAGCAAACGAACCTTTGCCGTGCTGGATGTGGCGGGTTATAACTACGGGATCCTGCGATATAAGCGCGATCTGAAACATTATAAGGACCGCGTGATCGTTGGCAGCGAGACTTTCTGCTCGGATGCGCGCAAATTTTGGTGCATCGCAAAGAGGTATCCCGCGCTCATCGGCGACTTTGTCTGGGCGGGTATGGACTATCTGGGCGAAGTGGGCATCGGTGCGTGGGAGTATGCGGACTATGCGCCCGACTTCACGGGCGGCGTGGGCTGGAAGAGTGCGTCTGCCGGGAGACTGGATCTCACGGGGCGCCCGTGGGCGGAGACTGCATATATGCAGGTTGCTTTCGATCTCGTTCCCGTACGCATGGGCGTCGTCCGTCCCGACAAAGCGTTTGAAAAGCACAGTCCCTCGGCGTGGCGCATGAGCAATGCGCTGGAAAGCTGGTCATGGGACGGATGTGAAGGCAAAAAGACGGTTGCCGAGGTATACGCGACGGGATATAAGGTGCGCCTTATTCTGAACGGAAAGACGGTCGGGGAGAAAAAAGTCCCTGCCAATGCATGCGTCCGTTTCAAGGTGGCGTATGAACCGGGCGAACTGACGGCGATCAGTCTTGCGAAAGACGGAAAGGAGCTGGGGCGCACATCGCTTGTTTCGGCGGGAAAGGAGACAAAACTCACACTCGTCCCCGAACGAAGCGAAATTGTGCGCGGCGATCTTTGTTATATCCGTCTGCAATATACGGACGAAGCGGGGGAGATCAAACCCCTTGCGCGCGGCACGGTCAAAGTGGAGGCGGAGGGCGGCGAGATCTTGGGTCTGGGCAGCGCCTGCCCGTACAATGAAGCGGGTTATCTCGGAACACGGACGGATACCTACTACGGCGAGGCGCTTGCGATCGTCCGCCCGACGGCGGAGCAGGTCACGGTTCGCGCAGAGAGTCCATATGGTACGGCTCAGTCTGTCATTGTGTGCCGTGAAGGAGAGTGACTATGAAATCGGGAACGGGATTTTTTGATCGTCCGCTGACGCGCACGCGCATCAAATCGGCGAACGTCAAGCCGGTGGAATCGCTCCTCGGGTATTTGGTCGGGCCCTTTTGCGCGATGCTCGCAAACGGGATCTTTACGACCTACCTCACGCGCTATTTCCGTGACGTGCTGTTCGCGGAGGAGCTGGCTTCCGGCTCGGCGCTCGCGGGGACGGTGGAGGGCTTCCTCACGGTCTTTCCCATTCTTTCAGCGATCTTAATTGTTATCGGAAACCTCGTTGCGGGACAGCTTGTCGAGCGCACAAGAACCGGGGCGGGCAAGGCGCGGCCGTGGATCCTGCTTTCGGCGGTGCTGCTGGCAGTCGCCGGCGTGCTCATCTTTATTCAGCCGTCCGATGACCCCATCTTTAAAATGGTGTGGCTGGTCGTTGCGTACAATCTTTATTATGCGGTTGCTTTTCCGCTGTACAACACGGCAAACAGTACCCTGACTCCGCTTTCGACGCGCAATTCCAATCAGCGCAGCGTGCTGGCGTCTTTTGTCAATATGGCGCTGCTCGGGGCGGTGGGGGCAGGCTCGATGGTGTTTCCCTTCCTGCTCGGCATTCTGATCAAGCCGGAGATGAGTCTCGGGACGCAGAAGACATTCTGGATGATGCTCTTCGTGATTGTTGCCGTCATCACCTTCCTCGGGACCGTGATGCAGTACTACTTCACGCGCGAGCGTGTGACGGAAGAGGAGACGGGGCGTGTCGCCGTGCAGAAAAAACCCGGTATCGGCGTGGGTAAGCAGGCAAAGGCTGCCGTCGGGGACAGATACTTCTGGATCATTATTGTTTTTTATTTTCTTTACCAGTTCAGCGGCGGGATCAAGAATACCTCCCTCAATTTTTATGCGGAGATCCTCGCAACGGAAGGGTTCCCTACCGATTCGGTCACGGGCGTGCTGGGCATCATCGGCGCGGTGCCGATGGCGGTCGCCGTGTTCTTTGTAGCGCCGCTGTGCAACAAGTTCGGCAAGCGAAATATGTGCGTCATCGGGATGCTCGTCGGCGTCATCGGCGGAGTGATCGCGGGTATCGGCTACGATAATATGGTCGTGGCATCGCTGGGCATCGCTTTAAAATGCTTGGGTTCCGCGCCCGCGGGGTACATGATCCTTGCAATGATCGCGGACAGCCTCGATCATATCGAGGCGAAGTGCGGGTTTCGCTGCGACGGGCTTGTCATGTCTGTCTACAGTTCCGTCATGATCGCCTCCACGCCGGTGGCACAGGGTATCACCTCCGCGCTGGTCGGCACAGGCGAAACGGGAACGGTCATCGCCTATATCTGGATCGAGACGGTCTGCTATGGGCTGGGCGCAATTCTCCTGCTGTTTTTCAATGTGGAAAAATATCTGAACTCCGACCGTGAGACGGTGCTCGCGCGTCAGAAAGCGGAAGCGGAGGCGGCAGGATTGGAATGGCTCCCGCCCGAAGAGCGGCTGCGCATAGAGGAAGAGGAGTCGGAGCGGCTTGCCGAGGCTGCCCGTATCGAGGAACTCAAAGTCCGCTGTCAAAAGAAGGGGCTGGATTTCGAGGCGGAGGAGGAGAAGTACCGGAAAAAACAGGAAGCAAAACGGGCGGCGAAACATACAAAGCCGCCGCGCAAAAACGCTTCTGATTGACCGTTTACGAATGTATTTGAGCCATGTACGAAAAAAATGATTTATAAGTGTTCCGATTGAATATAATGCGTGAAACGAAAGGAAAAAACAAATTTCGACAATTTATATCAAAAGGAGGAACGGGAAGAAGAGAGGACAAGAGAGGACAAGAGGGAAAGAAGTCAGACTGAGGCAAAGTTTCGCCGCTCCCCCCTGCGGCGGAAGAACGAACACACAATGATAAGGAGTGGAAGAAAAAATGGGAGTAAATAAAAGAAAACTGTTGAAAAAGGTGTTTGCGGTCTCCGCGGGCTTGGGCGCCTTTTTGATCGGCGCCACGATGACGCTGTATGAATACGGCCCGATCATCAATAACGCCCTGCAGATCCAGACATCGCAGATCGTTCCCGGAGACAGCACCGAGGAGGTCGATACCGCATACTATAAGAGCGATTATGCGGATGCCAATCTGCTTGCAATGAACGTCGATCAGCTG
>JAGHIT010000032.1 GCA_017887095.1 Clostridia bacterium
CACGATATACAGGGCTTTATGGTGGGGACGACAGAACTCGAATCTGTGACCTCTTGCATGTCAAGCAAGCGCTCTAACCAACTGAGCTACGCCCCCGTGAACAACGGTAATGATACTAAAAAAACACATGCTTGTCAAGCATTCTGCGCAACTTATGCAAGATTTTTTTGCAGAAATTTCAGAAATTTTTGTTTTTTTCATAAAATAGAAGGAATGACGGCTTAAATTTTTCCCAGAGTCTTGACGAAATCACTCTTTCGCGGTACAATCAGTGCGAAGAACGACAAGGAGGGGAAAATGAACAGAAAATATGATGCGGTCGTCATCGGCGCAGGGAACGGCGGACTGACGGCTGCGGTGCGTCTTGCGCAGAACGGTGTAAAAACTTTGCTGGTCGAAAAACACAACCTTCCGGGTGGATTTGCGACCAGTTTCCGTCGGGGACGTTTTGAGTTTGAGGCGTCGCTTCACGAACTCAACGATTTCGGCACGGCGGAAAATGCGGGCGATCTCCGTCAGTTATTTGATTCGCTCGGTGTGACGGACAAGATCGAGTGGCTTCCGATCCCCGACGCTTACCGCGTCATCTGTAAGTCGGAAGGGTTGGATGCGACCATGCCTTTCGGCGTAAAGGCGTTTATTGACCGCATGGAGCGATACGTTCCGGGCAGCAGAGCATCAACGGAGAAGTTCTTTGCCCTTGCCGAGGAAGTGCGCCTCGCGCAGGCGTACAGTAACTCCGTCAACGGCAAGACAGATTCCAAATATATGGTAAAGAATTACGGCAACTTTGTCCGCTGCGGTTCTTACTCCGTCAATGAAGTGCTCCGTGCGTTGAAAATGCCGCAGAAAGCGCAGGATATTTTAAGCGCTTATTGGTGTTACCTCGGCGCGCACCTGGAGGACATGAGTTTTGCGCACTATGCTTCCATGGTCAACCGCTATATCCTGCGCGGCGCAGTCAGCCCCAAGTCCCGCTCGCATGAAATTTCCCTCGCCTTCATCGAGCGTTTCCTTGAACTAGGCGGCGAGGTCCATATGAACACTGAGGCAGTCAGGATCCTTACAGGCAAGGACGGCGTAGAGGGCGTCGTGCTGGCAGACGGCACCACGGTGGAGACGCGTCACATCGTTGCCAACTGTGCGCCGCATCTTGTATACGGCAAGATGATGGAAAATGTACCTGAGCGCATCGTCCGTGCGACCAACGCGCGTAAACTTTCGGGCAGGGGATTTACGATGTTTTTGGGACTGGACGCCACGGCAGAGGAGATGGGTGTACAAAACCATAATTATTTTCTGTACGATACTTCGGACTCGGTGAGACAGTATCATCTGATGGAGACGATTGAGGACAACGATGTACAGGCGACCGTCTGTCTCAACCGCGCGCAGCCCGATTGCTCGCCCGAAGGGACGTGCATGATGTATTTCACGACGCTGTTCATGCAGCGGGAGGACGGGACGGACGCGTGGTCGGATGTCACGCCCGAGAACTACGTCAGGACAAAAAACCGGGTTGCCGACCGCATGATCGAGCGCTTCGAGCGCGACACGGGCGCAAGGATCCGCGATCATATCGAGGAGATCTCCATTGCGACGCCCATGACGTATGCGCGCTATTGCGGGCACCCGCAGGGGACGATCTACGGCTATGAGTCGCAGTACTGGGACGGTCTGATGCCCCGTCTGCAGATGATGAACGAGGACTATGAAAACGGCGTGCGCGGGCTGCGCTTTGCGGGCGGCTATGCGATGCGTCTTTCGGGCTATTCGAGCGCCTATCATGCGGGCGACATCTCCGGCCGTCAGACGGTGGGCGATCTCAAGAGGGAGGGCTGAGCCATGTTTGTATTCAAAAAACAGATCTTCGGGTTCATGGACCTGCTGCGTTTCAAGAAAATGGTGCCCAAGCGCCGCGAAGCGCTCGCCGAGGGCGCTGCGACGCCGCTTCCCAAGCGCTACCGCGTCAACGAGACGGCGGCGGTGCTGCATCCGGGCTATCAGAAGGCGACACTGACCGAGGTCAAAGAAGTCGCGCCTGCGTTCAAGTCCTTTACCTTTGCATTGGAAAAGCCCATGCATTTCCGCGCGGGACAGTATGTGACGCTCGGCTGCAGGGTGGGCGAGAGCGAAGTCGCCCGCCCGTACGCCGTCTCCTCCGCGCCCAAGGCGGCGCTTGCAAAGATGCTGACGCTCACCGTCAAGAAAGAGGGCTTTTTCAGCGGCTATCTGGTCGATGAAGCCAAGGCGGGAGACGTCTTTACGATCGGCGACCCGTCGGGTGAATTTTTCTATGAACCGCTGCGCGATGCCAAGACGGTCGTTGCCCTTGCGGGCGGGAGCGGCATCACGCCCTTCTATTCCCTCGCGCAGGCGATCGCGGACGGCACGGAGGACTGCAGTCTTGTCCTGTTCTACGGCGCGCGGACTGAGAAGGACCTTGCGTTCAAGGCAGAACTGGATGCACTGGCGGGCGATAAGATCAAGGTGATCTATGTGTTAAGCGATGAGGAAAGAGAGGGCTACGAACACGGTTTCATCACGGCGGAGCTGATCGGAGCGCACGCCTCGGGTGACTATACCGTCATGATATGCGGACCGGGCGCCATGCTCAGGCATTTAGACGGGGAGCTGAAAAAGCTTGCGCTTCCCCGCCGTCGCATCCGTATGGAGGCGAACTGTACGGGGACGCGCGACGTCGCTGCGAAGACATACACGATTACCGTGCATTTAGGGTTTGAAACATATTCGGTTTCCGCAGACAGCCGCGAGACCATTCTTACCGCCCTTGAGCGCGCGGGGCTGAAAGTCCCGTCCAAGTGCCGCGGCGGCGTGTGCGGGTTCTGTCACAGCCGCCTTGTATCGGGCGCGTATTCCGTTGCGGGCGAAGATGCGCGCCGGCTTGCAGATCATAAGTTCGGCTATATTCATCCCTGTTGCACCTATCCCGATTCGGATATGGAGATCGACGTTCCTCCGCAGGCTTGACGGAAATACGGGAAGGCCGGGTAAAGAATACAGGGTATTCCGGACAGGACAGGATTCGGTTTTTTGTGTATTTACGCCTCGTCGCAGTCTGCGGCGGGGCATAAATTTTTTTGGGAAATATTGCCGTTGCGCCTCTCTGCGTTTGACAAGCATGGCGCAAATGTGTATAATGCCCGTGTTGTTGACAAATCAACCAAGGAGCGGGCAAGGTGGACGACGTATTCGAACGGTTTACGATGACCATTCTCAAAATGAGTAAGCTGGTGCAGAAGATCAAGTCGCTGGAGATTCACAAATTCGGGTTGAAAGCGGTGCATGTTATGTGCCTGTATCACCTGCGCATGCATCCGGACGGACTGACGGCGAGCGAACTGTGCCGTCAGACGCTGGACGATAAGGCGGCGATTTCCCGTGCGATCGCACAGTTGCGCGAGGGGGGATATGTCATTGGCGATGCGGGTCGGCACAACATTGCCGTCACGCTGACGGAAAAGGGGGAGCGGCTGGCACAGTATGTTACGATCCGCGCTGCGCGCGCCGTTGCGGCGGGCAGTGCCGATCTTTCGGAAGAACAGCGCTCGTTGTTTTATAGGACCCTTTTGGAGATTTGCGGCAACCTCGAACACTATTATCGCGATCTGCTGCGGGAGCAGGCAGACGCACAGGAGGAGATATGATCAAAATTTTGGTAGATTCCGCATGCGATCTGGAACAGAGTGATGCAGAGGCGCTTGGTGTTTCGCTTTTGCCTCTTCAGATCCGTTTCGGTGAAGAGGAGTTTCTGGACGGCGTGACGCTCTCGCACAGGGCATTTTTTGAGAAACTTGTCGAGACGAATACGCTGCCTCAGACAAGTCAGATCAATGAATACCGCTTTGAAGAGGCGTTTTCCGAGCTCACGGCGGACGGCAGTGAGGTCGTCGCGATCACGCTCTCGTCCAAGCTCTCCGGCACGCATGCGAGCGCGGTCAAGGTTGCAAAGGAGTTTGGGGGCAAGGTACACGTCGTGGACAGCCTCAACGCCTGCATCGGCGAGCGCATCTTATTGGAGTATGCCGTGCGTCTGGTCAAAGGGGGCAGGCTCGGCGCGGCGGAGATCGCAGCCGAGCTGGACGAAAAGAAGGGCAAGATCCAGCTGCTTGCCGTGCTCGATACCCTGCAGTATCTGCGCAAGGGTGGGCGTATATCCTCCGTGACGGCGATCGCCGGGGAGATGCTCTCCATCAAGCCCGTCATCTCCGTCGTCAGGGGCGAGGTCAAGCTCGTCGGTAAGGCGATGGGCTCCAAAAAGGGCAACAATCTGCTCAACAAACTCGTCAGCGACTGTGGCGGCATCGATTTTACGATGCCCTATGTGCTGGGCTATTCGGGTCTTTCCGATGAGTTCCTGCAAAAGTACATCCGTGACAGCGAAGCACTCTGGAAGGAGCACACCGATCATGTCCCGTACTATCTCATCGGCAGCACCATCGGCACGCATGTAGGCCCCGGCGCGATCGCCGTCGCTTTCTTTGCGAAGTAAGATGAAGGTGGGCATCCCCAGGGCAATGCTCTGGTACAAAAACGAGAAATTCTGGACGACCTTCTTTACGGAGATCGGCGTGGAATATATTGTCAGTCCCGAGACGGACAGGGCGATCTTAGCGCGCGGCGAGATGCTATCTATCGACGAGACCTGCCTGCCTGTCAAGCTGTTATTGGGTCATGTGGATTGGTTGATCGGCAAATGCGACTATGTCTTTGTGCCGCGTATGGCGTTTCGCCACAGGCTGCAGATGTGCACGCGCTTCATGGCGCAGACCGACCTTGTCGCCAACACCTTCCGCGAACGCGACGTCAAGCTCCTCTTTTACAGCGTGGGAGAGGACAAGCCGGACACCGAGCAGGAAGCCGTCTACAAGATGGCAAAGTATCTCAAGATCAAGAAGTCGGTCTATAAGAACGCCTATCAGACGGCGAAGCAGGCGCAGATGTTCTACGAGCGTTTCCGCACCGAGCGCCAGCACGAGAAGATCGAGACCTCCGAAAAACTTAAGATCCTGCTCGTCGCGCACGCATACTGCGTCGGGGACGCCTATATCGGCAAACCCGTCATCGGGATGATCAAAGCGCTGGGCTGCGAGCCGATCATCGCCGAGTACGGCGACGAGCGCGACTGCATCCGCGCATCCTATACGGTATCGGAGAATATGCCCTGGGCGTATAACCGCCATCTCGTCGGCGCGGTCGCACTCTATAAGGAGCATGTGGACGGCATCGTCATGCTCACCGCTTTCCCGTGCGGTACGGACAGCATGGTGAACGAGTATGTCATCCGTACCTTCAAGGATACGCCCATCATCACGCTCACGGTGGACGCGCAGGATGGTTCTGCAGGCATCGAGACCCGTCTTGAGAGCTTTGTCGACATCATCACGCTCAGAAAGGAGAGGGGTCATGACGCATCATGAGATCGTGGCGTGCTTCCCGCACATGGCGAACTATGCCTACGCCTTCAAATACATCTGCGAGCATGGGTTTGAGGTCAAGTACCTCATTCCGCCGCCCATCACGCGGCGCACGCTGGAACTGGGCAGCAGAACGAGCCCCGACTATGTCTGTTCGCCCTTCAAATACTGTATGGGCTGCTATCTGGAAGCGCTGGAGCTGGGGGCGAACTGTCTCATGCAGATCTACGGCGGCTGCCGCCTCAACTACTACGGCGAGCTCAATGCGCGCATCCTGCGGGATATGGGCTATGAGTTCGAGTTCTTCGACATGGCGGCGGTCAACTGGCGCTCGCCCAAGGACATCTACGAGCACTTCAAGATCATCAATCCCGACCTGAGCATGGTAAAAATCGCCAAGGCGGTGCCCGTCACCTTCAAGATCATCGAGGTGCTGGACGAGTTCGAGGACTTCATCCGCCACAACATCGGGTTTGAGGTGCATGACGGCGATTTCGATGCGATCTATCACGAGTTCTTAAGCAAGCTGGAGAACATTGCGGACGGCAAAGAGCTGAAGGCGCTCTCGCAGGAGTACCGCAAAAAGCTGCACGCCATCCCGCTCAACAAACCCGCAAAGACCATCAAGGTCGGCATGGTCGGGGACTACTATACCGTGCAGGAGCCCTTCTCCAACTACTTTATGGAAAAGGAGCTCGCCAAGTTCGGCATGGAGGTGTACCGCCAGATGAACTTCACCAATTCCATCATCCACAATCAGGGCAGGAAGAAGGAGAAGATCGCCAAGCGGTACGCAAAATACGCGCTGGGCGCGACGGCGAACTCCACGATCGGCGAGGCGATCACCTTTGCCAAAGAGGGATGTGCGGGCATCATCCAGGTCAAGTCCTTCGGCTGCATGCCGGAGATCGACGCCATGCCCATTCTGCAGAACGTCAGCCGGGACTACGGCGTGCCCATTCTGCACTTCAGCTTTGATTCGCAGACGAGCGAGACGGGCGTGCGCACGCGGCTGGAGGCGTTTTACGACATGGTCGAAGCAAGAAACGGGAGAAAAGCATGACAAAAGGATATTTAGGCATCGACATCGGTTCGATCTCCACCAAGGGTGTGGTCATCGATCGCGATAACAACATTCTCGCCAAGGAGTACCTATGGACGGAGGGCGACCCGATGGGCGCGGTCAAGCGCCTGTTAAAAGCGCTCGAAATCCAGCTCAGAGGGCAGGACGTGCAGGTCGTCTCCGTCGGCACGACGGGCAGCGCAAGAAAGCTCATCGGCGTCATGACGGGCGCGAGCGTCGTCAAGAATGAGATCACGGCGCACGCGATCGGCACGACGACGGTGCATCCCGACGTCAGGACGATCTTCGAGATCGGCGGGCAGGATTCCAAGATCGTCATCATCGAAAACGGGTTCGTCACCGACTATGCGATGAACACGTTGTGTGCGGCAGGGACGGGCTCCTTCCTCTCCAGCCAGGCGCACCGCCTCGGCGTCTCTGTGGAGGACTTCGGCGAGATCGCGCTCACTTCCAAAAAGCCCACCAACATCGCGGCGCGCTGTACGGTGTTCGCGGAGAGCGACCTCGTGCACAAGGCGCAGATCGGGCACAAGAAAGAGGACATCATTGCCGGGCTGTGCAAGGCGGTCGTCACCAACTATCTGAACAATATCGGCAAGGGCAAAAAGATATTGCCGCCCATCGTTTTTCAGGGCGGCGTGAGCAAGAATGTCGGCGTCAAGAAGGCGTTCGAGGATGCCGTCGGACACGAGGTCATCGTGGACGAGAACGGGCACCTGATGGGCGCGTTCGGCGTCGCGGTGCTGGCAAGACGCAGCGGCAGGGAGAAACAGTTCTCCTTTGATACTGCCGATATCGCGTTCCGCACGCGCGGCTTCGAGTGCGGCAAGTGCGCGAACCACTGCGAGATCATCTGCGTCTACCGCGAAAACGAGCTGATCGACGCCTGGGGCAACAAATGTGAAAACGGCGCCGTGCGTACGGCGCGCTGACCGAAAACAGACCGCTGCGGCGGTCCTTTTTTATGCAATATATTTGAGACGGGTCACTGAAAATCGGGCGGTAAATTTCCGCCGCGTCTTGAAATCGCGGCGCTGATATGGTACAATGAATGTATCAAGGGGGGAATGTCATGTACGCATTACAGAGCCGCTGGAAATTGGAAGGAAACAAATTGTACTATTACGGACTGCGCAACCGCGACGTCATGTTCCGCAACACCGTGAAACTCTCCAAAAAGCAGCGCGAGATCGTCGCCGCGCTGCCCAAGGAGCTGACGGAGGAGGAAAAGGCGGCGCTCGGCGGCCTGCTCGGGACGCAGGTCGTGCCGCAGTCGCTGGTGCGGAACATTCCGAAAAAGCTGTCGGAGGCGCGCTTCTGCACGTCCTGCTGCGCCAACGACTTCATCCTTCCCGGGCTGGAATTTGACGACGCGGGGCGCTGTCCCATGTGTCAGACGGAGGAGGAGACAAAGGGCTTAAAGAGCGTTCTGCCCCTCATCGACGAGATCCCGCGTTCCAAAAAATCGCGCTTTGACGTCGCGCTCTTCTACACGGGCGGCAAGGACTCGACCTATTTGCTCTACTACCTCTCCAAGGTCAAGGGGCTGCGCGTCCTTGCGCTCACCTGGGAGATCCCGTTCATCTCCGAGAGCGCCAAGGCGAGCATCGAGGGCGCAAAACGGGCGTTCGATCGGGTGGAATTCATCACCCGCTCCGTCAGCCGCGCCGACTTAAAGCGCGTCTATCGCAGGCTCTATGAACTGGCTGGCAATACCTGCGCCTGCCCGTCGCTTGCCTACCTTCTCTTCTATCCCGAGCTGGTGGAAAACCGCGTCCCGTATTTTATGGCAGGCAACGAGCCGGTGCAGATGCTCGGTCTGTACTATAACCATATCGCCCCGAAGATCGCCTATTCTTTTGCAAACAACCGCCTTCTGACCGCGCTGTATAACGTCGGGCGGCTTCTGACGCTGCATCCGCCCCTGCGGCAGGGACAGATCCAGGCGCTCATGACCATGAAGCAGCTCGCCTACGGGGACAATCTCGTCAAAAAATACAGCGGCTATCAGGGCGAGCCGGTGCATAGCGTCGTGGAGGCGATCCACGCCGTGCCCGGGTTACTGCCTCCCCTCAGGCGGGCGATCCGGCGCTCGTCGTTTACGGGCAATGTCCCCGCGTTCGTGCATCTGGATATGGATGCGATCAGCGGAGGGACGTACGACTGGAACCGCGTCAAGGACATTCTGGTGCGCGAATGCGGCTGGGTCGCGCCCGACGAGAGCAAGAAGGCGCTGCATACGAGCTGCTCCATCGAGCGCTGCAAAGATCATACCCAGTTCGTGCGCTACTACCGCTGCGAAAGCAAGATGATCCCGTTCAGCGCGCTGGAGATCTCGCTCTCGAGCAAGCGCTGCGGCCGTCCGCGCGAGGAGGTCGTCTACGAAATGGAGCATTGCCTCGGCTTTTCGCTGGAAGAGCTGCCCGAGTGCGCCCTGATGCGCGCCGAAGCGGGGGTAGGCGATGATTGATGTCTACTGCTTTTCGGGCGCGGGACACAGCGCCGAGGTCGCCGCGTACTGCGCCGAACGGCTGGGCGGGCGCGTCATATCCATCGGAGCGGACACGGTGTGTCGGGGGGAGCGGGCGCTTATCGTCTTTCCCGTCTACTGCGAAAACCTTCCGCCTCCCGTTGCCGGATTTTTGCGCCGCGCCGAAGCCGGATATGCCGCGCTCATTGCGACGTACGGCGGCATGTCCTACGGGCGCGCGCTGTATGACGCGCAGCAACTCTTCCCCGGCAGCGTGATCGCGGGGGCATACGTCCCGACCGAACATTCCCTCGCGCGCGACGGCTGGCGCTTTGACGGTGCGCCGCTTGCGCCCTTGCTTGCAAAAATTTCCGAGGGCGGTGCGGAGATCATGCTCCCCAAGACGCCCAAGCATATCCTCTCCGACTTTGCGCCCGCATGGCGCAGCCGTATCGCCGCAAAACTCGTGCGCGGCGGGAACTGCGTGGGGTGCAACGCCTGCGGGGCGACGTGTCCCATGGGCGCGATGCGGCAGGGACGGGCAAACAGCGCCTGCATCCGCTGCTTAAAATGCGTGCGCGTCTGTCCAAGACACGCGCTATGTGTGCATCTTTCGCCCGTTCTCAGTTATTATCTGCGCCGCCGCAGATGCAACGATACAGTCGTGTATCTGAATTGATGATGCATCGCTCGGAAAAACAGTCCGCATTTTGCGGACTGTTTTCCATTGGTGTCGATTGTATTTGAATTATTTTTTACTAACTTATTGAAAGCGCCTCTAACTTATGTTATAATAGAGGAAAAGTTTGAAAATACGGCATTGCCTGTCGTATATGTCAACGGGTTAAATAATCATCCACGTGCGTAGCACGTGGTTTTTATTTTTCGGGCATAGCCCTTGTTCACTGGCGTAACGCAAATGCGTTTTTTAGTTGGCCTGCCAGCCATGCATTGGTTACTTGCTACCCGTCA
>JAGHIT010000033.1 GCA_017887095.1 Clostridia bacterium
AAAGGAGTATATTGCCGGATGAACTTACCCATTCACAAGTACGGGAAGACGGAGCGGCGCAAGTTCGGGAAGATCAACGAAGTCATCGATATTCCCAACCTCGTCGAGATCCAGAAGGAGAGCTACGACAGCTTTATCGGCGAAGGCATCTCTGAGATTTTTGAGGACTACTCGCCCATCACCGATTTCTCCGATCACTTCGAGCTGCACTTTTTGAGCCATGAATTCGGGGATACGCCCAAGTATGACGAGAAAGAGTGCCGCAACCGCGATGCGACGTATGCGTTGCCCCTGCGCGTCAAAGTACGCCTCGTCAACAAAGTCAAGGACGAGATCATCGATTCCGTCGTCTTTATGGGGGATTTCCCCCTGATGACGGAGAACGGTTCCTTCATCATCAACGGTGCGGAGCGCGTCATTGTCTCTCAGCTCGTCCGCTCGCCCGGCGTCAACAACGTCGCCGAGACGGACAAGACGGGTAAAAAGATCTACGAAACGACCGTCATCCCCAACCGCGGCGCGTGGCTGGAGTTCAAGCAGGATCCCCAGGGTGTTCTGTGGGTGAGCGTGGACAGAAAGCGCAAGCTCACCGCCACGGTGCTTCTGCGCGCCCTCGGGTACGGTTCCAACCGCGCCCTTGAAGAGCTGTTCGGCAACGATAAGATGATCGCCGCGACCATCGAGCGCGACGAGAAGGATACGCCGCCCATCAAGTCGGAATCGGACGGCCTCATTGCCCTGTACAGAAGACTGCGCCCCGGCGAAGTGCCCACCGAGGAATCGGTGCGCCAGCACCTCAACAACCTCTTCTTCGATCCGCGCCGCTATGACGTGGTCAAGGTGGGGCGCTATAAGTTCAACAAAAAACTCAACCTTGCCTACCGTCTGCCCGGCTGCCGCGTCGCGGACGACATTTTCCACCCCGAGACGGGCGAACTGCTCGCCTCCAAGGGCGAGAAGGTGAGCGAGGAGCAGGCGCGCGCCATTCAGAACGCGGGCATCGGCGAGGTGTTCGTCCTCGTCAACGATCCCGTGGACGGGGAGATCCGCCACAAGATCATCTCCAACAACACCATCGATTTCTCGGCGGTGTCGGACAAGAATCCCAAGGCGTTCGGGCTACTCAAGACCATCTACTATCCCAACTTCAAGTTCAGCAAGGAGATCGCCGCCGCGTGCGAGACGATGAGCGTAGAGGAAGTCGCCGAGAAGTACCTCGACGAGATCAACGCCGTCTACTACGCCCGCGAGACCGCGCCCGAAGCGGATGAGAAGCAGGAGGAGAAGAAGAACCGCGAGAAGCGCAAGGAAAACCGCCTCAAGTTCGTCGCCGCCTGCAAGCTCTTCCACGAGCTGCTCGCCCGTGACGACAGCGCGCAGTCCGCGCAGGTCGACCTTGCCGCAGAGGAGCGCGTGATGGGCGTCACGCCCGCCGAGAAGAAGGCGATCAAGCCGCTCGTCGAAAAGCTCAACCACAAGTGCATCACGGTGGACGACATCGTCGCCGCCGTCTCGACCAACCTCGATCTGCAGTACGGCATCGGCACCATCGATGAGATCGACCACCTCGGCAACCGCCGCGTGCGCTCGGTCGGCGAGCTGCTTCAGAACCAGCTGCGCATCGGCATGTCCCGCCTCGAGCGCCTCATCAAAGAGCGCATGGCGACGGCGGATCCCATGGAAGTCACGCCTTCCAGCCTGATCAACGTCCGTCCCATTTCGGCGGTCATCCGCGAGTTCTTCGGGTCCTCTCAGCTCTCGCAGTTTATGGATCAGACCAACCCCATCGCGGAGCTCACGCACAAGCGCAAGCTCTCCGCGCTCGGCCCGGGCGGCCTCAACCGCGACCGCGCGACCTTCGAAGTGCGCGACGTTCACCACTCGCACTACGGCCGTATGTGTCCCATCGAGACCCCCGAAGGTCAGAACATCGGCCTTATTTCCTCGCTCGCGACCTTCTCCAAAGTCAATGAGTTCGGCTTCATCATGTCCCCTTACCGCAAGGTGGACAAGGCGACGGGCATCGTCACCGATCATGTCGACTATCTGACGGCGGACGAAGAGGACCGCTACGTCGTCGCGCAGGCGAACGAGCCGCTTGACGAAGAGGGCAGGTTCGTCAACGCCCGCGTCGGCTGCCGCCACAAAGAACTCATCACCGAGATGCCCCGCGAGGCGATCGACTACATGGACGTCTCTCCTAAGCAGCTCGTCTCGGTCGCAACGGCGCTCATTCCCTTCCTTGAAAATGACGATACCAACCGCGCTCTGATGGGCTCGAACATGCAGCGCCAGGCGGTGCCCCTTCTCAAGACCGAGCCTGCGATCGTCGCAACGGGCATTGAGGAAGCCATCGCGCGCGATTCGGGCGTCACCGTCCGCGCAAGAGAGGCGGGCATCGCGGTGGGCGTCTCCTCCGATCTCATCAAGATCCGCGAGGACAGCGGCTTCATTGCCGAATACCCCTTAAAGAAGTTCCAGCGTTCCAACCAGGGAACGTGCCTCAATCAGCGTCCCATCATCACGACGGGGGACAGGGTGGCAAAGGGCGAAGTCATTGCGGACGGCCCTTCCACCAACAACGGCGAGCTGGCGCTCGGCAAGAACATCCTCGTCGGCTTCATGGAGTGGGAAGGTTATAACTACGAGGACGCGATCCTCATTTCCGAAAAGCTCGTCCAGGACGACGTGTTCACCTCCATTCATATCGAGGAGCACGAGACGGAAGCACGGGATACCAAGCTCGGCGAAGAGGAGATCACGCGCGATATTCCCAACGTCGGTGACGACGCCCTGAAAGACCTCGACGAGGACGGCATCGTCCGCATCGGCGCAGAGGTCGGCAGCAACGATATCCTTGTCGGTAAAGTTACCCCCAAGGGCGAGGCGGAACTCACCCCCGAAGAGCGCCTTCTTCGCGCGATCTTCGGCGAGAAGTCCCGCGAAGTCCGCGATACCTCGCTGCGCGTGCCGCACGGCGAGGGCGGTATCGTCGTGGACGTCAAGATCTTCACCCGTGAAAACAAGGATGAACTCTCTCCCGGCGTCAACAAGCTCGTGCGCGTCTATATTGCACAGAAGCGTAAGATCCAGGTCGGCGACAAGATGGCGGGCCGCCACGGCAACAAGGGCGTCATCTCCCGCGTGCTGCCGCTTGCAGATATGCCTTTCCTGCCTGACGGCACGCCCCTGCAGATTCTGCTCAATCCCCTGGGCGTCCCTTCGCGTATGAATATCGGACAGGTCCTGGAAGTCCATCTCGGCTATGTGTGCCGCCAGCTCGGCTGGAAGATCGCCACGCCCGTCTTTGACGGCGCGACCGAGAAGGACATCGAGCAGTTGTTTGCGGAAAACAATCTCTACAACCCCGAAGGCAAGGTGGACGGCAAGTTCCAGGTGTTTGACGGCAGAACGGGCGAACCGTTTGAAAACCGCGTCACGATCGGCATCATGTACATGATCAAGCTCATTCACCTCGTCGACGACAAGATCCATGCACGTTCCATCGGTCCTTACTCCATGGTCACGCAGCAGCCCCTCGGCGGCAAGGCGCAGTTCGGCGGTCAGCGCTTCGGCGAAATGGAAGTCTGGGCGCTCGAGGCGTACGGCGCGGCGCACATCCTGCAGGAGATCCTGACGGTCAAGTCGGACGATATCGTCGGACGTGTCAAGACGTACGAGAGCATCGTCAAGGGCAACAACATCTCCGAGCCGGGCATTCCCGAGGCGTTCAAAGTACTTTTGAAGGAGCTGCAGTCCCTCGCGCTCGACGTCAAAGTGCTTACAGAGAACAATGATGAGCTTATTATCCGCGAGTTTGACGACGAGGACGACAGAGATGCCCGCCGTGACGACAGGCACGATGTCGAGCAGGATTTCGACTTCGGGCTTCCCGACGAGGACGAGGAGGACGAGAGCATCGGCTCCATCTTCGACGAAGCGGGCGAGGACGAGGATTTCGTCTCCGACGATCTGTTCAGTGCGGACGAAGACGAGGATGAGGACGATCTGTCCGACGTGGACGACGACTTCTCCTTCGGCGATCTCTTCGGCGACGAGGAAAAGGAGGACGCGTCCGATGCGTCCGACGATACGAGCGCAAGCGACCTCTTCGGCGATGAGGATGACGAATAAAGGGAGGGTTTTATGTACGAATTAAACGATTTCAATTCCATTCAGATCAGTATTGCATCTCCCGAAAAGATCAGGGAATGGTCGTACGGCGAAGTGACCAAGCCCGAGACCATCAACTACCGTACGCAAAAACCCGAGCGGGACGGCCTGTTCTGCGAAAAGATCTTCGGTCCCACCAAGGACTGGGAGTGTCACTGCGGCAAATATAAGCGCATCCGCTACAAGGGCATCGTCTGCGAAAAGTGCGGCGTCGAAGTGACGCGCGCTAAGGTTCGCCGCGAGCGTATGGGGCACATCGAGCTTGCCGCGCCCGTCTCGCATATCTGGTATTTCCGCGGCGTGCCCAGCAAAATCGGGCTGCTGCTCGATATCGGACCCAAAGCATTGGAGCAGGTCATCTATTTCGCTTCCTATATCGTGCTTGACCCCGGTTTCCTGAATAAGCTCGTCGTATTGTTGCATAACGGCGCGTTCGATATGAGCGCGGGAAAAGATTATGCGGCAATTGTCGGATTGGGCGAGATCAAGGAAGTCGCAACGTATGAGACGCGCGAGGAGGCAAAGACGGCTTATGCAGAGACGCTTGCAAATGAACTTGCGGCAGAAGAATCCCTTCTCAACGCGGCGCGTGAACTCAACGATCTGAAAGACGGTTCGGCTTCTGCGGCAAGAACGTCGCTGGAAATGAAGGCGCTGCTTGAAAAAATGAACAACGGCGCGGTCATTGAGTGTTATTCCCTCAAGGAGCGTTCGGGTGAGAGCGGAAAGTCCTATGTTCTGCAAAAGCGCAGTGCAAAACTTCTGAAGTCCGAGGAAGCAGGAAGCGAGGAAACGCTTTCCGCATTGCTCAATCAAGAAAAGGAGAGCATCGTCTATAAGCAGGTCATCAACGATAAGCGCCTCAGAGAGGTGCAGGAATTTATCGGCGAGGACAGCGTGACCGGTCTCAAAGTCGGAATGGGCGCGGAGGCGATCCGCGAACTGCTGATGGCGGTCGATCTTGAAAAAGAGAGCGAACTGTGCAAGGAAATTATCGAGAGCAATGCGACGGGGCCCAAGCGCGTCAAAGCGATCAAGCGCATTGAGATCATCGAGGCGTTCCGCAAGAGCGGCAATCGCCCCGAGTGGATGATCCTTACGGTACTTCCCGTCATCCCGCCCGATCTCCGACCCATGGTCCAGTTGGACGGCGGTCGCTTTGCATCTTCCGATCTCAATGACCTGTACCGTCGGGTCATTAACCGCAACAATCGTTTAAAGCGCATGATCGAGCTGAGCGCGCCCGAGATGATCGTCAAGAACGAGAAGCGCATGCTGCAGGAAGCGGTGGACGCCCTCATCGATAACGGCCGCCGCGGAAAGCCTCTGTCCGGTCCTTCTAACCGCGAACTCAAGTCCCTCTCCGGACTGCTGCGCGGCAAGCAGGGCAGATTCCGTCAGAACCTTCTCGGGAAGCGTGTCGATTACTCCGGCCGTTCGGTCATCGTCGTCGGCCCCGAGCTCAAGATCTATCAGTGCGGCCTCCCCAAGGAAATGGCGATCGAGTTGTTCAAACCTTTCGTTATGAAGCGCCTTGTAGAGACCAACAAGTGTCATAATATCAAGAGTGCGAAGCGCACCGTGGAAAAGGGAAAGGATTTCGTCTGGGACGTTCTTGAGGAGGTCATCAAGGAGCATCCCGTTCTTCTCAATCGTGCGCCCACGCTGCACCGTCTTTCCATTCAGGCGTTCGAGCCTATTCTGATCGAGGGAAGAGCCATTAAAATTTCGCCGCTTGTCTGCGGGCCTTTCAACGCCGACTTCGACGGTGACCAGATGGCTGTACACCTTCCTCTGTCCATTGAGGCGCAGGCCGAAGCGCGTTTCTTGATGCTGTCCGCAAACAATATCCTCAAGCTCGCCGACGGCAAGTCGGTCATGAGCCCCACGCAGGATATGATCATCGGTGCGTATTACCTGACCATCCTCAGAAGAGAGGAGGGCAAGAAATACAACGAACTGTGCCGTCCCGACGAGAACGGCGAGGAGTATATCCCGCCCGTCTATTCCTCCTTTGACGAGGCGCTCATGAGCTATCAGCTCAAGGACGTGCATTGTCAGGACGAGATTTATGTCCGCCGCACTGTGGAACTGCCCGCAGGTAAGTTTGACGATCTCGAACTTCCTTACGAGCGTATGTACGACAGAGATGCCATTGCGCCCAATAACGGGCTGCGCGGCCGCGTCTATGTCACGAAGGACGAAGAGACAGGGCATATGTTCGTTACGGGTACGCTCAAGACGACGGTCGGCCGCATTATCTATAACGACAATATGCCGCAGGATCTGAACTTTGTCCGCCGCGAGAAGCCTGAAGATTACCTCAAGCTTGAGCTTTCCACGGAGTTCATCGGCGGTGCAAGGGCGATCGGGAAGAAACATCTTGCGCGCATCGTCGAAGCGTGCTTCAAGACGGGTTATGCGCCCAAAGCTGCGGCTGTTTTGGATGCGATCAAGGAACGCGGCTACAAGTATTCCACTATCGCCGCTCTTACGACATCCGTCTTCGACATGAAGATCCCCGAAGAAAAAACGGAGATCGTCGAACGTGCGGAGGAACAGGTCGCAGGTATCGCAAAGAAGTACGCGAGAGGTCTCCTGCGCGAAGAGGAGCGCTATAACGCGGTCATCAAAGTCTGGGACGACGCGACCGATCAGGTCGCAGGGCTCCTCAAAAAGCAGGGCGAAGCGGATAAGTTCAACCCCATCTGGATGATGGCGGACTCGGGCGCCCGCGGTTCCATCGACCAGATCAAGCAGCTTTCGGGCATGCGCGGACTCATGGTCAACCCGCAGGGTAAGAAGATCGAGGTCCCCGTCAAGTCGTGCTTCAGAAACGGGCTTTCCGTTCTTGAATACTTCATCTCCTCGCACGGCGGCCGTAAAGGTCTTGCCGATACCGCGCTCAAGACGGCAGACTCGGGCTATCTTACCCGTCGTCTCGTAGACGTTTCGCAGGACGTCATCGTCCGCGAGGACGATTGCTGCGCGGGCAAACGCCCTCGTCCTACCTTTGTCAAGGCGATCACAAACGGTTCGGGAGACATCATCGAGTCGCTTGAAGATCGTCTGACGGGCAGATTCGCCGCGGAAGATATTCTCGACGACGAGGGTACAGTTCTTGTTCCTTGCAACGAGATGATCTCCGAGAATATGGCAAAGACCATTGCGGGACTGGAGCGCTACAAGACGAGCGGCGTACCCATCCGCTCTATCTTCAACTGCACGACCCGCTACGGCGTGTGCGCAAAGTGCTACGGCAAGGATATGGCGACCACGCTGCCCATCAAGGTTGGCGAGGCGGTCGGTGTCATCGCGGCGCAGTCCATCGGCGAGCCCGGTACGCAGCTGACGATGCGTACCTTCCACACGGGCGGTATCGCGGCGACGGGCGATATTACGCAGGGTCTTCCCCGTGTCGAAGAACTTTTCGAGGCGCGCAAGCCCAAGGGCGTCGCAACCATTTGCGAGTTTGCAGGCATCGCCCAGGTGGACGACAAGGACAACAACCTCAAGCATATCGTCATCATTGAAGAGGGAACGGGCGTTCCGCTCAAAGATTATGAGCTTCCCTTCAATGCAGAGCTGCTCGTCAAAAACGGCGACAAGGTCGTTCCCGGTACGCAGCTCAATGCAGGTTCGGTCAACCCGCAGGATATTATCCGCGTAGAGGGCGTCAAGGGCGTGCAGGATTATATCCTGCACGAGGTCCAGTCCGTCTACCGTTCGCAGGGCGTTGATATCAACGACAAGCACGTCGAGATCATCGTCCGTCAGATGATCCATAAGGTGCGCATTGAAAATGCCGGCACGACGGATATGCTGCCCGGTCAGTTCGTCGATATGTTTACTTTCGAAGAACAGAATGAAAAGACCATTATGGCAGGCGGCGTGCCCGCAACTGCAAAGCGTGTGCTTCTGGGGATCACTAAGGCGGCGCTTGCAACGGATTCCTTCCTGTCGGCAGCCTCCTTCCAGGAAACGTCGCGCGTTCTCACCGAAGCGGCGATCTGCACCAAGCGCGATCCTCTTATCGGACTGAAGGAAAATGTCATCATTGGTAAACTGATTCCTGCCGGTACGGGTATGAAGGACTACAAGAATGTCTCCGTACAGACAACGGGAGGCTACCGCGACATGATGGCGCCCGCGTCGGATACGGAAAACGCTTAATCGCTCCATCAATGACCCGTCCTTGGACGGGTCATTTGCATGTTTCTGCATTACAAGGCACCTGCTTTCAGCGCGCCTGTCTGCTGTACGCTGTTTCGATTGTATCTATTCTGCCGATACGATATCGTATTGTTGTCCGGAGGCTTCATTATGACAAACCGTGAAATTCGTGCGATCGCCGTGCGACAGTCGGCGGTCGACAGCAACTGCCGCCCCGAGGACTTTGCGTGTACAGAGCATAAAGTTGTTCTGTCCGTAAAGCATGCAAACGCCGCGAGATATCTGGAGCCTCCTTTTTTGTGCAGCTTCACTTCCTACGGGAGCAATGTCGTTGCCTCTGTCTGTGCGGAGCTGGCGCCGGTCGCGCGGTCGTATCTCGGCCGCGTTTCTGCCGCGCATTGCTTTGAACCGCCTAACCTGCATATACTATCCGGGATGCTCCGTCCCAAAGGACTGGATGTCTGTAATATGGCGGAGTACTTTCTGCCCGATCTTGATTTGCTCAAACCGCTTCCGTGCGCCCTGGAACTGCGCGTCCTTGAAAGGGAACAGTTTTCCGGGCTATATCTCCCGCAATGGGGGAACGCGCTGTGCGAGAAGCGCAGGGATCTGGATGTGCTCGCTGTCGGCGCATATGAATGCGGTACGTTGGTCGGACTGGCGGGCTGCTCGGCAGACTGCGAGGATATGTGGCAGATCGGCGTCGACGTTCTGCCTGCGTACCGCAGGTGCGGTATCGCTTCGGCGCTCACGAGCAGGCTGGCTTGGGAGACGCTGCAACGGGGAAAGGTACCGTTCTATTGTGCGGCATGGTGCAACCTGGCTTCCGTGCGCAACGCCATCCGCAGCGGGTTCCGTCCCGCCTGGGTACAGATGACGGTCAGACCGATTGATGAGATCGCTGCGTGCAACGGGGTATAGAACGTGCTGTCCTGAAATTGAAAACGCCCGCAATGCGGGCGTTTTTGCTGTCCGAAAAAATTTTTTTGAAAAATTTTGCAGATACTCCAACAAAAGGGGAGGCCCGTGCGTTGTAAGAGTGAAAGGCGGTGATCCCCCATAAAAAATGAAACGGAGGAAATAATCATGAAAAAGTTTATTGCAATTTGTTCGGCAGTATTGGCAGGTACGGCGCTTCTCGCGTTCGCGGGATGCGACACAGGCTCGGAGCAGAGCAACCTCATCTCGGGAGGATTGGGAGGCGAGGGGACCGGAGTGGAGGCGGGTGCGCGCGATGCATACGGTGTCGGCGCGGTCACAACGGCGGAACTGCTCTCCTCGCTTGCACCCGTATCGGAAGCTGCCCCGCTTTCGGCAGTCTCGGGCGAGACATCGGACGGGGCCTCGCAGCCCACGCAGGAGGAACTTGAGACATTCAACGAGTATTTTCAGACGCTCAATACTTTCCTCGGCGGTGAAGGTTTCACAACGGCAGTCACGGCAAATCCCGATGCGGACTATGCCTTCGACTATAAGCTCACCGTCGAGGGGACGCAGCTGGATGGCACCGTCATCTCGCAGGTCATGTACTATTCGGAGGAAAACGTTGCCGTCCGTCCCGACGATGACGACGACAACGAGCGCGTGGAGGCGTACCGTTTGACGGGCGTTGTCATTCTTGACGGCGTCTCCTATGAGATGAGCGGCTACCGCAGCGTGGAGACGGAAGAGGAGCGCGACGAGACGGAAGTCAGCGAGGAATTGTGGATCCGCGCGTCGCACCCCGCCGAGGCGGGCACCTATGTGCAGATGAATCTGGAGACGGGCACGGAAGAAGAGCACGGCGAGACGGAGACAGAGCGCGAATATGTGTACAGCATCTATCGCGGCGGAAGCCTTGTCGAACGTGCGAGCGTCGATTTTGAGACGGAGAACGAGAACGGCGGGACGGAGACGGAATACGAGCTTGGCATCCTCAAGAACGGCGAGCGCACAACCTATGAAGTCGAACGTGCGGAGCGCGCGAACGGAACCGTCATCATCGGCGTCACCTACCGCCTGGCAAGCGGCGAGCACGGCAGATTTGTGATCTCGCAGACCGCGGACGGCCTGAGCTATACCTTCGATGAGGGCGGCCGCATCCATTTCGACGACGACCGCGACGATCGTGACGATTGGGACGACTGAGTGCGGGAAGCATCGGAGCGGGGGCGCCCTCTTGACAGAGGGCGCCAAAACCTGATATAATCAAGCGACGGGAGGAACAGGATGTCGCTCGATCAAGCCATGACAAGATTGGCGGCGGGAGAAAAAGCCGCCTTCGATGAGATCTACCGTGCAACGCGCAGGACGGTCTATTATATCGCGCTCTCCTATGTGCGCGAGCGCATGCTCGCCGAGGACGTCATGCAGACGACCTACCTAAAGGTGCTGGGCAATGCGTCGCGCTACAAAAAGGGGACGAACGCAAACGCCTGGATCGCGCGCATTGCCCGCAACGAGGCGATCGACCTGCTGCGCCGCCGCTCGCGGGAGCTTTCGGTGGACGAGCGGGAAAATCCGCTCCCCTTCGGAACGCAGAACGTGGACGACTACGGGCTTCTCATTGACTTGGCGCGGCGCATCTTAAAGCGGGAAGAGTTTTCCGTCTTGATGCTTGCGGCGACGGAAGGATATAAGCGGCGGGAGATCGCGCAGATGCTTTCCATGCCGCTGCCCACGGTATCATGGCACTATGCGCGTGCGGTCAAAAAGATGCAGCACGCGCTTCAGGAGGAAAAGCGCGAAAAGCGCACAGGAGGCGGGATCGTGCAGAGAGGGGAACTGGAACGTGAACTCCGCCGTGAGGCGGAAGAACATACGCCCGACGTGTACGAGCGGGTAGTCACGGCGCAGCCCGTCGGCGAAGCAGGCGAGGTCGTCGCCGCAGTGCGCCCTCGTCGGCCGCTCATCGCCGCGGCGTGCGTGCTGGCAGTGCTCGTGATCGTGCTTGCCTGCGTGCTGCCTGCCCTGTTTGCGGGCGGCGGCTCTGCGGGGCTTTCGGGCAATTTGTATATCAATATCAATCCTGCGGTGGAGTTTATCGTGGAAGAGGACCGCGTTACGGGGGTACGGGCGCTCAACCGCGATGCGGCCCTGCTTCTTTCGGGTGAAGATTTTACGGGAATGTCACCCGAGGATGCCGGCGAAAAATTTGTACAGCTCTCTGAAAATAAACATCTCATCACGGCAGAGGGCGTGGGGGTAACGGCGACGGGCGAGGACGCTGCGGCGCTCGAGCAGCGCGTGCGCGATCGGCTTGCAGGCAGCGCGCAGAGCTATGAAGTGCACGATATATCCCGGAGCGATCTGGATACGCTCATCGCCGCCTATGATGAGCAGGCGATGGGGGATTTCGAGGACTATTTGGAACGTGAACTTTCCCATCTGCGCACCGACTTCGCCGAACGCGTACACACGCTCATGGAAAGCTATCTCTCCGACCTTAGCACGGTGTTTGCGGGCAGTATGACGCGGGCGGCTTTCAATGAAAAATATCTGTATCTCGGCGAGGATTGTATCTTTGAGGACGGCGACGAACTGCAGCGCGAACTGGAAGAGAATTTTGCCGAACTGCAGCGCGCCCTCGAACGGTACGGGGACGGGTACATTTTTGACGAACTGTTCGATGAGTTCATCGAGGCGGTCGAGGAACTGTACGAGTCAGAGGTCGATCAGGGAGACGACGATGACGACGACGATGACGATGACGACGATGATGACGACGATGATGACGACGATGACGACGATGACGACGATGACGACGATCGTCGTTATAACAGAGACAGGTAGCAAAACATGGGCGAAACGCCCGTGTTTTTTCTTGTTGGAATGAATGGTCAAACCAAGTACGATACTTAGAGAGATTTTTGTTCAAACTGAGAATTTTACTGCTTGACAGCATCTTGTTCCTGTGGTACTATTTTTAGAAGAAAATCAAAATAAGGAGACAGTATGCCGAAAGAAGTGAAAACGGATATCTGGGGTGCGCTTGCAGACAGCACGCGGCGGGAGGTCTTGTTGCTGCTCAGGTCCCGTCCCCACACGGCGGGGGAACTGGCCGACCAGTTCGAACTGACTGCGGCGACCGTTTCTCATCATCTTGCCATTCTCAGAGGGTGCGGACTGGTACGTGTCGAGCGTCGCGCGCAGACGCTTATTTATTCTCTTGCGACGGAGGGGCTTGAGGAGGTCTTCGCCTTTTTGCGTCTGTTTGTACGCGGAAAGCGAAAGTGACATAAGACGACATTCTTGTGAATAGTATAAAACGCCTGACTTCTGCCGCAAAACGCTTGACATCCGTTTCGCGTATGATATAATGAAACATACAATGAGGGAGTAGCAGACGCTTTTGCGTAGCAAGTCAACATACTGACTTCGGTCTGGCTTGCTTTTGATTGCGAGACTCATGACGGTTTTTTTGCCGTACATGCAGTCTGCTCCGAAAAGAGATCGCGTACGGCAGGCAATGCCGTACTTTTTTTTTGCCTTCGGGGGGAACGCAAATGGATTTCTACTTTTATCTAAACGCGATCGGGTTTGGCATAGGATTGGCGATGGACGCCTTTTCCGTTTCCATGGCAAACGGTCTGAATGAGCCGAAAATGAAGACGAGCAAAGCCGCAGGCATTGCCGCCGTGTTTGCCTTTTTCCAGATCGTGATGCCTCTTCTGGGCTGGTTCTGCGTGCACACCATCGCGTCCGTATTTGAAGCGTTTCGACCTGCGATTCCATGGATCGCGTTAGTCCTTCTGGCATTCATCGGCGGGAAGATGCTCCTGGAGGGATTACGAAACAAAGGGGAGGCTGAAAAGACCGCCGTCGGCGTGGGAGCATTGCTTCTACAGGGTGTGGCGACTTCCATCGATGCTCTTTCCGTCGGCTTCACCATTTCTGATTTTTCCTTTCCGATGGCGCTTACGGAATGTCTTGTCATAGGCTGTGTAACGTTTGTGTTATGTTTTGCCGGCGTGTTTATCGGAAAAAAATTTGGGACGCGCCTTGCCGGCAAGGCAAGCATTTTGGGCGGGGTTATCCTTATCCTCATCGGGTTTGAGATTTTTCTTACCGGTATTTTCGGCTGAAACCGGCTGCCGCTTTCAAAACGGTATGAGTTTTATGAAAGTTGTAAAAAAATTCTGATAACTATTGACAAGCCGGTCAGGTGTGGTATAATTATAGTATCGACATAGGAGGCATATCGTAGATGAAGAAGTTTTGGAAAGTAATCGCAGCGATCGGTCTGAGCGCGGCGCTGTGCGTGCCGCTGGCTGCATGCGGAGAAGCGCAGAACGGAAAATCGGCCTATGAGATTGCAGTGGAGAACGGCTTTGAAGGCAGCGAAGCGGAATGGCTCGAGAGCCTGAAGGGCGCTCAGGGCGAACAGGGCGAGAAGGGAGATACCGGCGCCCGGGGCGAAAAAGGCGAACAGGGCGAACAGGGCGAGAAGGGAGATACCGGCGCCCAGGGAGAAAAAGGCGAACAGGGCGAACAGGGCGAACAGGGAGACACCGGCGCCCAGGGCGAAAAAGGCGAGCAGGGCGAACAGGGCGAGCAAGGCGAACAGGGTGAGCCCGGCGTCGGCATCGCGGACATTACATACAGATATGAATACGACGCGGAAGACGGATGTTTCTACACGGTGATCGTCTTCACGATGACGGATGAAACGACGTACGAAGTCAGGATCCCCAGCGAAGCGGATCCCAATGTAGCGTATGAGGCAACTACGGGCGAAGAACTTGCGGACCTTTTGGAAGCAGGCGTTTCTAAGGTAACGCTTGCCGACGATGTCTCCGTAGATGAGGTCGCACGCATCAACGGTAACGTTACGCTCGATTTGGGAGGGAATACTCTTTCGATCGGCTCAGGGATCGGCAATGTGGCAGCATTGCGCGCATGTGCCGGAAGTACGCTTACGATCACGGGAGACGGTACGATCGACGCCACAGGCGCGGACGATACCACTGTTCCCGTCGCTGCAATGGAGGCGGGCGCAACCGTAATTGTAGAAAGCGGAACGATCGTTGTCGGCACTGCCAAGGAGTCCTGTCTGTTTGCGGGCGGAGGAGGAAAAGTTGTCGTTAACGGAGGAACTTTCATCAATCAGAGCACCGATGAGTATGAATACGGCGGCGGAGCGCCTCTCACCGTAAATGTTTCGAACAGTGCGGCGGTTTCTGATATGGTGATCAACGGCGGTACGTTTGTCGGAAGAAATCCTGCATTGGGCGATGACAATCTCGGCGGGACGTTTGTTGCAGAGGGCTACGGTGTGACGGTTGTCGATTATGAAGGCAAGACGGCATATCAGGTCGTTGCCATTGAAGATGCAGCCGATACGACTTTCCAGGCGGTAAGCGGAGAAGAACTTGATAAACTTGTGGAAGCGGGCGCAAAGAATGTTCAGCTCGGCAATGATCTTGTCGTAGAGTCCACGTTGAATTTTATCACGGATGCGGAGACGACGGTCGATCTGAATCAACAGACGCTTACGGTCGAATCCGGTGAATACTCCAACCAGATTGCGGGAGGCGCGCAGGTAACCTTCAAAAACGGTACATTGATCGCGGAACACAGCGTTAACAATGTTGCGTTCTCCAATATCGTTGTTTCCGGTGCGAAAAGTTCGCTGACGCTGGATTGCGTGAACTATACCGCAAACGGAACAGCGATCTATGTGCAGGGCGACGGTACGGACGACAGCGCCAAAGCCAGCTCTGTCATAATTCAAAATTCTGTCATCAACGGCGGCGCATATTGCGTCGGAACCAACGCATCGCCCGATTCCGGTAAAACATTTAACGCGTATCAGAATGTCAATATTCAGATCATCAATTCCCGGCTCGGGATAGAAGTGGGAACGGAAGGCGCCGGGATCCTGTTGAATGTTGCGGGAACGCTGACCATTGATGGCAGTGAGATCTATGGCGACGATCAGGCGGTCATCGTGCGCGCGGGTACGGCTTACATCAGCGACAGCACTCTCGGAACAACGCTTTCTTATGCGGAAGATGAGTATTTGGACACACCGTGGGGGAGCGGGAATGTGCTTCCCAAAGCGGCGCTGGTTGTCGGAAACCGCAACGGTTCCTATTATGCGGATGCAAAATGCACATTGTCCGGAAGTATTATTTTCGAACTTGCCGCAGGCACATGCGCCAAAAAGGTATATTTGTATGCCAATGATACCGGCTATGGCGCAGATATCAACGACAATCAACCTTTTACCACGACGCTGGACTATAGTGCAATGACGACGGAAATCGATCCTGAGGATATCATAACGGGCAATGGTTCGGCAGAAGTGACGATCATTGCGCCGCAGGCTGGAAACTGACAATCTCAGGAATAATGAAACAGTGAGCTTTAAGAGCCGTTCTCTGGTGAGGACGGCTCTATTTTGTGTCCGATCTATCTTACGAATATCCCTGCAGGGATTGCATATTGAGCAAAAA
>JAGHIT010000034.1 GCA_017887095.1 Clostridia bacterium
ATGACGGGCGACGGCGTCAACGACGCGCCCGCGCTGAAGGCGGCGGACGTCGGCGTCGCGATGGGCAAGAACGGCACCGAGGTCGCCAAGAGCGCCGCAAAGATGATCCTGATGGACGACAAGTTCTCCACGATCATCGAGGCGGTCGCCGAGGGACGCAATATCTTCTCCAATATCCGTAAGCTCGTCTACTTCCTGCTGGTGTGCAATATCTCCGAGATCATCGTCATGCTGTTCGCGCAGTTCATGTCGGGCGAGGGCTGGGGCCTGCCGCTCACGCCCCTGATGCTGCTCATCATCAACGTCTTGGGCGACGGTATCCCCGGCATGGCGCTCGCCAAAGAGGAGTCGGATAGGCGCATCATGAACCGAAAACCCATTGCCCGTAATGAAAGTTTCTTCGGGGGCGGGCTGATGGAGGTCATCATCCGTCAGACATTTGTCTTTGCGATCGTGACGCTCGCGGCATACTATGTCGGTCTGCATGTTGAGATGGGCGGCGTTGCGCCCACCATTGAGGCAGCGCAGACGATGGCGTTCCTTGTCACGGGCTGGACGTCCATCCTGCATGTGCTCACCGTCCGCAGCAGAAAGAGCATCGTGTTCTATCACGTCAAAGACAATCCCCGGCTGTATATCAGCTGCGCGGTCATGCTCGTGCTGCTCGGCGGACTTGCGGGGCTTGCCGCCATTCCCGCCGTCGGCGCCGCGCTGGAGATGAGTGCGCTCTCGGGCTGGCAATGGCTGGTCGTCGTTGCGCTGACACTCGCGCCCACGATCGTCGCGGAATACGGCAAGTTCTGGGACTATATCCGCTCGCGCAATGCCGAGCGCACCCGCGTCAGGTAATTTTTGTATAGCAATTTCAAAGCGCCGCCTCGTCCGAGGCGGCGCTTTGGCGTTCAGAAAGGGCGGACGACTTTCATTATCGTGGGCATGGGATCAGTTCTCCTTTATGTTTGTATATTGAACACATAACAAAGTAACTAAATAAAAATAAATGAACATGAAAAGACTGCCCGGACATAAATCCGAACGGTTTTCATCACACAAAGAAGAGTCGGCTTTACCCGTCTCTCTATAATCCATTTTCTTATTCAACCAAATAAAAATCAAAACATCAAGGAAGTTGTAACATGAGAAAATGGCAAAGTAAAATGCATCCTGCCCCCAATTCTGTCCCCAAATTTGTCCCCAAATTGACAGTTTCACGCGTTGGGAAGGCCAAAAAAACATCAAAAAACGGGCTGAAAACAAGCAAAAACGCCCATTTTCAGCCCATTTTGGTCGAGGTGACGGGATTTGAACCCACGACCTCTTGGTCCCGAACCAAGCGCGCTACCAAACTGCGCTACACCTCGACGGCTCAATTATTATAGCAAACAAACGTGTATTTTGCAAGCGATTTTCGGGTGCGGCTTGTCGCTTGTCACATTTTTTTCGCGGCGGAGATAAAATGGAATGATATTTCTTGCACCATAGGGCGCAAAGGCTTGTCATTTGCACAAACTTAGGGTATAATAACCGTTAGCGATGCAAGTTATTGACTATTTGGCGGGAGGAAAAAATGATCGCAGGTATTATCGTTGCGGCAGTCGTCGCAGTTCTCATCATCGCGGTCTGCGTGCGGGGGATATGGGAAAATCATGCCCTGCAATGCAATCCGCTCACCGTGGAGGACGAAAAGCTTCCCGCCTCTTTTGACGGGCTGCGGATCGCCCACATCTCCGACCTGCACAATACGCGCTTCGGCAAAGACCAGCAAAAGCTGATCGGTCTGCTCAGAGAAGAAAAACCCGATCTCATCGTCGTGACGGGCGATCTCATCGACAAGCGCCGCCCCGGTATGCGCAACGCCCTCGACTTTGCGGCGCAGGCGGTCAGGATCGCGCCTGTCTGCTATGTTCCGGGAAACCATGAGGCGGCGTCCGCGGAGTATCCCGAACTCAAGCGGCGGCTTGCGGAGCATGGCGTCATCCTGCTGGATGACAGGGTAGTGCGGCTAGAGCGGGGAGAGGAGGTGCTGACACTGATGGGCGTCGCCGACCCCCGCATGTGCGTTCCCAATGAGAACGCCGCGATCGCGCGCTGCATGCAGGAGAAGCTGGCTGCGGTCACAGAGGGCGCGGGGGGATATCAGGTTCTGCTTGCGCATCGTCCGGAGACGCTCGCGCAGTACGCGCAGGCGGGGATCGATCTCGTGTTCTGCGGGCACGCGCACGGCGGACAGTTCCGCCTGCCGTGGGGCGGCGTCGTTGCGCCAAATCAGGGGTTCTTTCCCAAGATCACTGCGGGCATCCACAGGGAGGGCGGGACGCGGATGGTCGTCAGCCGCGGGCTGGGCAACAGTTGGATCCCCATCCGCCTGTTCAACCGCCCCGAAGTGCTGCTCGTCACCCTGCGCCGCGCGAAGGCAGCTGTTTCGGAGAAAAAATGACCGCGCAACGAATGGTCGCGTGACATTTTCCCGCATTCGTGCCATGATGAGAGCACGGAGGGAAACCTATGACGCTGGGAGAAAAACTCAAAACCTATCGCGCGGAGCACAACATGACGCAGGAGGAACTTGCTGCAAGGCTGTTCGTGACGCGTGCCGCTGTCTCCAAGTGGGAGCGGGACGCGGGCTATCCGGGCATTGACAGCCTGAAGCTCATTGCAAAACTTATGGACTGTACGCTGGACGAGCTGGTCTCGGACGACGACGTGGAGGGGCAGAAGCTGCGCGATCGGCGCGCCGCCGGACGCGCATACGTCTGCGCCATGGCGTGCTTTGCCGTCGCTGTGCTGTTTGCGCTGCTCGCCTACTTTCTTGCGCAGCCGCTGTTTCTCATCGGCGCGGGAAGTTTTTGCGTTGCATACCTCGTGTTTGCATTCTTTTCCCGTCCGCGATTCAAGCGCCTTGCGGGAAACGGGATCTATCGGGCTGTCGTGCTCGTCATTCTGCTCCTGCTCATCGTGTTCATTACCGTCGTGGGCATAGTATAAGCAATATAATATGGGAAAGGGGATGTGCTGCCGCTCCCCAATGCCATGAGACCTGTGTGCCGCGAGCCCCGCAATATTTGCGGGGAGAGCGGCTATTTTTATATGGAATCGTAACGAAAAGCATACAAATTACAAAGTTGCACAAGTTTGTAGCAAAAGAGACAAATTTCCCGACTTGTAAATTCATTTTTACAAATTGGCAAAATAATTTACATCATTGTGACAAAATCGTGTAGAAATCGTTACAAGCGCGTGCTATGATATAGGCACAAATTGAAAAGAGACAAGGAAAGAAAAAAGGAGAAACAAGAACTATGAACAAGAAGATTTTGGCGATTGGTGTTGCGGCTGCTCTGTCTGTTACGGCAGTCGGCATGATGGCAGGTTGCGGCCCTACGGGTTCGGGTGAAGCGGAGACCGCGATGGACATTGTCGCTGCAGTTGCCCGCGAGGCAGGTTCCGGTACGCGCGGCGCATTCGATGAACTGGTCGCAAATGCAGAAGGCAACACGATCGACGATGCACTTGAGGGCGGCGCGCTTGCAAGCGTCGTCAGCGAGGAGAGCTCCACGGCGGCAGTCATCACCAACGTCGCACGTTCGTACGGCATCCTCGGCTATGCGTCGCTGGGTTCCTACTTGGAGAACACGGACACCGTGCAGGCGGTCAACGTCAACGGCGTCGAAGCAACGAGGGAGAATATCCTCAGCGGCGACTATGAGCTGTCCCGTCCCTTTATGCTTTGCTATCAGAACTATGATGAATTGAGCGATCTTGCAAAGAACCTCATCAGCTTCATCGAGAGCACCGAAGGTCAGGCGATCGTCGGCGAGGATTACATCAACCTTCCCGAAGTGGAGGATGCCGCAGGAGAATACACCCCTTACACGGGCAGCGAGACCACCCTTACGATCACCGGTTCCACCTCCGTCGAGCCCCTCATGCAGGATCTTGTCGCTGCATTCGAAGCGGCAAACCCCGGGAATAACTTCACGGTCACCATCACGGGCAGCGGCTCGGGCGCAGGTATCGCAGATGCTCAGGAAGGCCGTAACGACATCGGTATGTCCTCCCGTGCGCTGACCGATGAGGAGAAGGAGACGCTCACCGAGCACCAGATCGCAACGGATGGTATCGCCGTCATCGTCAAGCTGGGCAGCGAGCTCACCAACGTGACCTTCGACCAGCTCTACAATCTCTATATCAACGGCACGCCCATCGTTGTCGGGGAAGAGGACTAACACAAGCATTCCGCCTTTCCCTCCGCGGCTCCGTCTGCGGGGGGAAGGGCTTTGCCATGTAAAGCGGAGTTCATTTTATGGAAAAGACACTTTCCGAAAATAAGACCCCGAATACCCACGGGACGAAAGTAAAGCCGAGCGAGCTGTTTGCCAAGATCCTGTTTATCGTATGTGCATGCATCTCCATCGTGGCGGTGTTCGGGATCATCGGCTACATTCTCTACGGCTCTATTCCCGCCTTCCGCGAGATCGGGTTCTTCAATTTCCTGTTCGGCACGGTATGGCAGCCCACGTACGATCAGTTCGGCATCCTGCCCATGCTGGTCAACTCGCTCATCGTCACCCTCGGTGCGATCATCATCGGCGGCACGGTGGGCGTGTTTACGGCGATCTTCCTGGCGTTTTGGTGCCCCGATAAATTCCATCTGAAATACAAGGGGAAGAACAAGTTCTTAAAGAAGTGTGTGGATCTCATCAACAAGATCAATCTGCGCACCATCTTCGATCAGATCATCAAAGTCTTGGCGGGCATTCCCTCCATTGTCTACGGTCTGTTCGGTCTTGAAATTTTGGTAAGCGCCTTTTCGGGCGGCAGCCCGATCGGCGGCAAAGGGATCATGACCTGCTCGATCATGCTCGCGATCATGATCCTGCCCACCGTCACCTCGCTATCCAAGAATGCGCTCGACGCCGTTCCCGCGCAGTACTATGAGGGCGCGCTCGCTTTGGGCAACACCAAAGCGCAGGCGGTGTTCCGCGTCGTCGTCCCTGCGGCGCGCTCGGGCATCATCTCCGCGCTCATTCTGGGCGTGGGCAGAGCGGTCGGCGAAGCGATGGCAGTCATTTGGGTGTCGGGCAACCGCGCACTCTTCCCGACGGGACTGTTCTCCTTCATCCGCACGCTGACGACCAACATCGTCATGGAGATGGGCTATGCGACGAATATCCACCGTTCGGCGCTCATCGCGACCGGTCTCGTGCTGCTCGTGCTCGTCCTCATCATCACGCTGTCGATGAACCTCGTCCCCAAGGAATTCAAGGGCAAGCGCGGCAATAAGGTGCTCCATGGCGACGCTTCCGCCAAGCCCGTGTTCCGCAAGAAGGGCGCGCTCCCCATGGTGGGCGCCATCTTCGGCATGGTCTGTGCGGGAATCGTGGGCGCGATGCTGCTGCTCATCATCCTGTATATCCTCATCAGCGGCGTCGGCTGCCTGACTGCCGACTTCCTGTTCGGGGAGGCGAGTATCAATGAGCCTACCTTGGGACCTGCGCTGCTGGCGACGCTCGAACTCATCGGTATCACGCTCGTCATCGCGCTGCCTGTCGGTATCTGCGCTGCGATCTACCTGAATGAATACGCCAAGAAGGGGAGCAAGATCGTCAAGGTCATCCGCACCTTCATCGATACGCTCTCCGGCGTGCCCTCCATCGTATTCGGTCTGTTCGGCAACATTCTCTTCGTTACCGCACTGGGACTGCGCGCTTCCGTCTGGGCGGGCGCGTTCACGATGGTGCTCGTCGTTCTCCCCACGATCATCCGTTCGACGGAGGAGGCGCTCTTCGCCGTTCCCATGCCCCTTCGCGAGGCGAGTTACGGTCTGGGCGCGAGCAAGGTCAGGACCATCTTCAAGATCGTTCTTCCCTCGGCATTCCCCGGCATTGCCACGGCATCCATCCTCGCTATCGGGCGCATCATCGGCGAATCGGCGGCGCTCATCTTCACGATGGGTACGGCATTCAACTTCTCGGGCAATCCCGGCAGTGCGGGAAGCTCGCTCGCGGTCCTGCTTTACAGCTGCGCGAACGAGGGCTTTCACATGGATCAGGCGTATGCGCTTGCCGTTATCCTGCTTGCGCTCACGCTCGTTCTCAACCTGATCGTCTACTTTATTCAGAGAAGCGTCAAGAAAAAGAGGTAAAATATGTTCAATGCAAAAAAACAAGATGCGTCCGAAGCGGGCGTGAAGGAGAAAAAGAATTCGCTCGATATCTTTGATTTCTCGGGCGAAAACGCGATCACCGTCAAGGATGTCGACCTCTTTTACGGCGAGTTCCAGGCGCTCAAGAAGATCAATATGCAGATGCCCAAGTACAAGATCACGGCAATGATCGGTCCCTCGGGCTGCGGCAAGTCCACGCTCATCAAGTCGCTCAACCGCATGAATGACCTCGTCGAGGGTTGCCGCGTCGAGGGCGAGATCATGATCGGCGGGCTGGACATCTATGACAAGCGCGTCGATCTCTCGGCGCTCCGCAAGAACGTCGGCATGGTGTTCCAGAAGCCCAATCCCTTCCCGATGAGCGTGTACGACAACATTGCCTACGGGCCGCGTACCTTTGGCATCAAGAAGAAGTCGACGCTGGACG
>JAGHIT010000125.1 GCA_017887095.1 Clostridia bacterium
ATACCGTCTATACCTGTTCTGGTTGCAATGACAGTTATACGGCTGATGTGACACAGGCGCTCGGGCATAACTATAGGGCGACGACGACTTCGGGCTCCTGTACGAGCGGCGGGTATACGACTTATACTTGTACGCGGTGCGGAGATCGATATACGGGTAATTCGACGGCGGCGACCGGGCATAGTTTCTCAGCTCGCATTGTCAATTCGACCTGTACAAGCACGGGTTATACAATGTACACCTGCACAAAATGCGGATATAACTATACAGGAAACGCAACAGCGGCGCTCGGGCATAGCTACGAAGTCGTGATAGAGGAATCGACGTGTACGGAGAGCGGAGCTACGACTTATAAATGCACACGGTGCGGCATAAGTCATACGGACAACCAGACACAGGCGACGGGGCATAGTTATGTCGCGTCTATCGTTGAGGCGACTTGTACGGAGCGGGGCTATACCATTTACACTTGTACGAAATGCGGGGATAGCTATCGCGACAATGAAACAGCAGCGATGGGACATAATTATGTGACGGAAAATGTATCTGCAACATGTACCGAGCATGGCGATACGGTCTATACCTGTACCCGCTGCGGTATACAGTATAACGGTAGTCAGACGGAGCCGCTCGGCCATGCGTATGTCACGGAAACGGTGGCGGCGACCTGCGAAGAAGGTGGTTATACGGAACATACCTGTTCGAGATGCGGAAGTACTTATACGGACAGTCGGACTCCGGCGATGGGGCATAATTATGTGACTGAATCTGTTTCCGCAACGTGTACCGGATATGGCGGGACGGTCTATACCTGTACCCGCTGCGGGACACAGTATAACGGCAGTCAGACGGCGCCGCTCGGCCATGCGTATGTCACGGAAACGGTGGCGGCAACCTGCGAAGAAGGCGGTTATACGGAACACACCTGTTCGAGGTGCGGAAGCACTTACACAGATAGCGTGACACAGCCGGTCGGTCATAATTTTATGGTGGCGACAAAGGAGCCAACGTGCGAAGCGTTCGGCATGACCGTTTATACCTGTCAGGTCTGCGGACATGAGCAGAGCGAGGAGAGCGGCGACTATCCTACGGGGCACAACTACTCCAACTCTATCGTAAAGACGGCGACTTGCATGCAGGACGGCGAGCGTAGATTTGTTTGTGATAAGTGCGGCGACATATATACGGAAATTATCGTCGCGCCCGGGCACAGCTACGCGATCACCGATACGACTTCCGAAAACGGCAATACGACGCGAGTATACACCTGTACCGCTTGTGGAGCTTCCTACACGCAAGAGCTCGGAGATCAGTATGAGGAAGTAACGTCCTATGTGGAAGATCTGTTTGAGCAATATCGTCCGTATATGGTTTGGGCATTCCTCGCGACCGCTGCTATTTGGAGTATTGTGATGGGTGTGTTCTTTGCGATCTCTCATAAGAACGAGGACAAAGAGAAGGCGAGAAAGATGATCGTGAATTACTTTGTGGGACTGGTCGTGATTTTTGTGATCCTTGTCGCCTGCCCGTTCCTGATCCGCGGAATTGCTGCTCTGGTGACGTAAGAAATATTTTTCGAGGTATTTTTGCAAAGCTCAAATAA
>JAGHIT010000035.1 GCA_017887095.1 Clostridia bacterium
AATTTTCTTTTTTAGCCGTAAAAAACAAAATTTACGACTTTCAGGGCGCCGCCCTCTGCGCGAGGATATCGCCCACAAAATAGCCCCTCGCGCATTCACCTGCTGAGGTCGCAAGCGACAAATTGAGTACCGCTGGCGCAGGGGTGAACGGCGCGATATGCGCATCGCCATAGTATGGCGTGCGCGCGCCGTGAACTGCGGTTTTTGACATAGCCGTCAAAAACCGTGACCGCAGGCGACGTTTTCCTTGCGTCGCCAAGAACCCTGCTTGCGGCGTGATAATAGCAAAAGGCGGCTTCTCTTCCTTGCTATCAATTGCGGGAAAAGGCTTCACTTGTTATGCCTTTTCCGCCTTAATTTGCGCGTCCAGCGCTTTTGCGGAAAGGTGAGCTGCGCGCGCTATTTTGTTGCGACTGCGCGCCGCGAGGGTGAGGGCGTGCGTTATGCCGATAGCCGCGGTGCGGCTTCGGCGCATGCCCGAACTTAAGAAATTGCCATTTGTTCGGCAATTTCTTGACCGAGCGCGGGGTTCTACCCGCGTGAGACAACCAAACACAAAGCCGTAGGCAACTGTTGGGTTTTCTTCAAACTCACGAGATTTCTTTTCGTCAATTCGAAAAGAAATCTGTGAACCTTGATTACTTAAAATATCTCACCGCGCTCTCGAACAGCTTCATGTCGTACGCGCCGGGAACGTTCTTGTACAGCCCGTCGCCCTTGCGCTCGCTGTGTCCCATCTTGCCGAACACCCTGCCGTCGGGCGAGAGAATGCCCTCGATCGCCGCCGCACTGCCGTTGGGGTTGAAGTGGACGTCCATCGTCGCGTTGTCCGAAAGGTCAACGTACTGTGTCATGATCTGCCCGTTCTCCGCAAGCTGTGCGATGAGCGCGGGGCTGGCGACAAACTTGCCTTCGCCGTGCGAGATGGGCACGGAGAACACCTCACCCGCATCCACCAGGGACAGCCAGGGCGACTGCACGGACGCCACGCGCACGCGCACGATGCGCGACTGGTGACGACCGATATTGTTGTACGTCAGCGTCGGGCAGTCGGCGTTGGTCTCGATGATCCTGCCGAATGGCACGAGCCCCAACTTAATGAGCGCCTGGAAACCGTTGCAAATGCCGCCCATGAGTCCGCCGCGGTCGTCGAGCAGGCGGGTGACTTCGTCTTTGACGCGCTCGCCGCGGAAAAACGCCGTGATGAACTTGCCCGAACCGTCCGGTTCGTCGCCGCCCGAAAATCCGCCGGGAATAAAGACGATCTGACTCTCGCCGATCTTTTCGGCGAACTCGCGCGCCGAACGCGCGACCTCCTCTGCCGTACGGTTGCGTACGACAAAGATCTCAGGCTGCGCACCGGCGTCCGAAAATGCCTTTGCTGTATCGTATTCGCAGTTGGTACCGGGGAACACGGGAATGAGCACGCGGGGCTTGGCAAACTTGACCTCGGAGGCAAGGGCGCTGTGCGTGCGGAAGGTGTAATTCTCCACAGATCCGACGGGGGTATAGATATTGCAAGGGTACACCGGCTCGAGCTTGTTTTCATAGATCGCGAGCAGCTCGGATAAAAGCAGCCTGTCCTCCCCCATGGCGATGGCGTTGATCGCGGTTGTCTCACCCAGTACCGTACCGACTGCGGAGGCATCCTCGGAAAGTTCGAGAAGGAACGCGCCGTAACGGTAGCCGAAAATGTCGTCCATCGATACATCGTCAGCATAGCGGAATCCGACCATGTTACCCAAACACATCTTCATGACGCCTTCGGCGACACCGCCATAGGTGGGCGTATACGCAGAGAGCGCACGTCCCGAACGCAGCAATGCCGTTACACGGGCATAAATACTTTTCAGGGACGCCGTCACGGGCAGGCCGTTCTCGTCATAGTCGGGCGCAAGCAATACGACCTTATGTCCCGCGCCCTTGAATTCGGGCGAGGCGACCTCGTCCGCTCTTCCCGTCGTCACCGCAAAAGAAACGAGCGTGGGAGGGACGTCGATGTGTTCGAATGTTCCGCTCATGGAGTCCTTGCCTCCGATCGCTGCGATACCAAGTTCGGTCTGCGCCTTGAATGCGCCGAGAAGCGCCGCCAAAGGCTGACCCCAGCGCTTGGGATCGTGCCCGGGCTTTAAGAAATATTCCTGGAAGGTGAGATAGGTATCGTCCAGCGACGCGCCCGTCGCGACGAGCTTGGAAACGCTCTCCACGACCGCGAGGTATGCGCCGTGGTAGGGGCTCTTTTCGGTGATATAGGGATTGCCGCCCCACGCCATGTAGGAGACGGTGTCCGTGTGACCGTGTTCGACGGAGACGAGGTGCACCATTGCCTGCGGCGGCGTGTGCTGATACCGCCCGCCGAAGGGCATCAGGACGGTGCCTGCGCCGATGGTCGAATCAAAGCGTTCGGAGAGCCCGCGTTTGGAGCAGACGTTAAGATCGCCTGCAAGCTTTTTATAGCTATCCGTGAAATTACCCGAGACGGTGCGCGCATAGTCCTTGCTTGCTGCGGGCGCGACGGTGATATGCTTTTCCGCGCCGTTGGAGTTGAGGAATTCGCGCGAGACGTTGACGATGGTCTTGCCGTTCCAGCGCATGACGAGGCGGGGGCTTGCCGTGACCGTCGCGACGACGGTCGCCTCCAGGTTCTCCTGCTCGGCAAGCGCGATGAAATCGGCGACCTTGTTTTCCTCGACGACGACCGCCATGCGCTCCTGCGATTCGGAGATCGCAAGCTCGGTGCCGTCCAGACCGTCGTACTTCTTGGGTACGGCGTTGAGGTCGATGTCCAGCCCGTCCGCAAGTTCGCCGATCGCGACGGACACGCCGCCCGCGCCGAAGTCGTTGCAGCGCTTGATGAGCAGCATCGCGTCCTTGTTGCGGAAGAGGCGCTGGAGTTTTCTCTCCTCGGGCGCGTTGCCCTTCTGGACCTCCGCGCCGCAGTGGGTGAGCGATTCCAAGGTGTGCGACTTGGAGGAACCCGTCGCGCCGCCGCAGCCGTCGCGTCCCGTTCTGCCGCCCAGAAGGATGACCTTATCCCCGGGCGCGGGAACTTCGCGGCGGACGTTCTCCGCAGGCGTCGCGGCGATGACCGCGCCGATCTCGAGGCGCTTTGCGACGTACCCGGGATGATACAGCTCGTCCACCTGACCGGTGGCAAGCCCGATTTGGTTGCCGTAGGAAGAGTATCCCGCCGCAGCCGTCGTGACGATCTTGCGCTGAGGAAGCTTTCCGCGAAGCGTATCGCGAACAGGGACGAGCGGATCGCCCGCGCCCGTGACGCGCATTGCCGCATAGACGTAGCTCCTGCCCGAGAGCGGGTCTCGAATGGCGCCGCCGATACAGGTCGCCGCGCCGCCGAATGGCTCGATCTCGGTAGGGTGATTGTGCGTTTCGTTCTTGAAAAGGAGCAGCCAGTCCTGCGGCTCGCCGTCCACGTTGACGGTGATCTTGACCGTGCAGGCGTTGATCTCCTCGGACTCGTCCAGCTTGGGAAGCATGCCGCGCGATTTTAAGAGCTTACACGCGATCGTGCCGATATCCATGAGGTTGACGGGCTTGGTGCGCGAAAGTTCGCTGCGCGCCGCGAGATAGTCCTTATAAGCGGACTCCAGCAGCTCATCCTCAAACGTCACGTCATCAATGGTCGTCAGAAATGTGGTATGGCGGCAGTGATCGGACCAATAGGTATCGATCATGCGGATCTCGGTGAGCGTCGGATCGCGCCCCTCGCGCTGGAAGTACGCCTGACAGAAAGCGATGTCGTCCTCATCCATCGCAAGCGCGTACTTCTTGACGAAGTCGGAAAGCCCGGCCTCGTCCAGCGATAAAAATCCCGTGAGCGTGGGAACTTCGGAGGGAACGGGATGCTCGATCTTGAGCGTCGGAGGAATGGCGAGAGACGCCTCCCTGCTCTCCACGGGGTTGATGACGTACTTCTTGATCGCCTCCAGATCGCTCTCCGAAACGCCGCCGTAGATGGCATACACCTTTGCCGTGCGGATGACGGGACGACGCTGAAGGGATACAAGCTGCACACACTGCGCCGCTGAGTCCGCACGCTGATCGAACTGACCGGGCAGGTACTCGACAGCGAACACGCGCGCGCCCATCAGGTCTACGCCCTCGCTCGCAAGATCCATCTGCGGCTCGGAGAACACCGTCTTGACGCACTCCTTGAAGAGCTGTAGGTCGATGTCCTCGGCGTCATAGCGGTTGAGGATGCGGATCTTTTCCACGCCGCCGATGTCCAGAAGCTCGCGTACGTCCGAAAGCAATGCGCGCGCCTCGTTGTCAAACCCCTCTTTCTTCTCAACGTAGATCCTGTAAACCACTTTATACCCCCTTTAATGCGGCAAGCGCGCGCTTACCGATGTCCCTGCGCATGTATGCGTTTTCAAAGGTGATCTTGTCCGCAAGCGCGTACGCCCGCTCGATCGCCTCCTCCAGCGTATCCGCCGTGGCGACCGCGCCCAGCACTCTGCCGCCCGACGTCACCAATTTGCCGCACTCAAGCTTTGCGCCCGCAACATAAATTTCTTCGCCTCGCTCCGTCTCGGGCAGGGTTATTTCAAAGCCCGTATCGTACTTCTTGGGATAGCCCCTGGACGCGAGCACGACGCAGCACGCCGCGCCCTCCGAAAAGCGGACGAGCTCCTCTCTGAGCATCCCGCCGCGCACAGCGAGCATGATCTCCAGAAGATCGCTCTTCAAAAGAGGCAGCACGACCTGCGTTTCGGGATCGCCGAAACGGCAGTTGTATTCGATGACCTTGGGACCGTCCTTCGTGAGCATCAGCCCGAAGTACAGACAGCCCTTAAAGGTACGCCCCTCCGCGTTCATTGCCTGAATGGTGGGCAGGAAAATCTTCTCCATGCACTCCGCCGCGATCTCGGGCGTATAGTAGGGATTGGGCGCAACGGTACCCATGCCGCCCGTATTCAGCCCCTTGTCGCCGTCCTCGGCACGCTTGTGGTCCATGGACGAGATCATCGGAATGACCGTCTTGCCGTCGGTAAAGGAGAGAACGGAGACTTCGGGTCCTTCCAGGAATTCTTCGACGAGGATGCGATCTCCGCTCGCGCCAAAAACATGCCTGACCATCATATCGTCCACGGCCGCAGCCGCCTGTTCGTAGTTTTCCACGATGACCGCGCCCTTACCGAGCGCCAGCCCGTCTGCCTTGATGACGACGGGATAGCTTGCCGCCTTCAGATAGGCGAGCGCCTCCTCGGCAGAAGTGAACGTCTCGCTCGCGGCAGTGGGGATGCCGTACTTTTTCATCAGGTTTTTCGAGAATACCTTGCTCCCTTCGATGATGGCGGCGTCCTTCGTCGGACCGAAGCAGGGCACGCCCGCAAGCTCCAGTGCGTCCACACACCCCAAAACAAGCGGATCGTCGGGCGTAACGACGGCAAAGTCCACATTTTTGGCGCGGGCAAATTCGACGATGCCCGCAATGTCCGTCGCCTTAATGGGAACGCACTCCGCGTCCGCAGCAATGCCGCCGTTTCCGGGCAGAGCATAGATCTTGCCCGCCCTTCTGCTTGCCTTTAACGCCTTGATGACGGCGTGCTCTCTTCCGCCGCCGCCGACTACCAAAATATCCATATACTATTGCCTCGCAATCAGGAATTTTTACAAAATATCAGAAAATGCTTTCGCGCAAATCCGCAATTTTCGGCAGATTTGCGCGTCAGTTTGCTCAAAAAATCAGTGATGGAAGAGGCGCATGCCCGTGAACGCCATCACCATGCCGTGATTGTCCGCTGCCTCAATGACGAGATCGTCCCTGACTGAGCCGCCCGGCTCCGCGACATAACTCACGCCGCTCGCAGCCGCGCGCTCGATATTGTCCGAGAAGGGGAAGAACGCGTCGCTTCCCAAAGAAACGCCCTTGACAGTCGCAAGATACGCCGCCTTTTCCTCGCGCGTGAAGGGTTCGGGACGGACGGCGAAATTTTTACGCCACACATCCTCGCCAAGCACTTCTTCGGGGCTATCGGAGAGGTACAGATCGATGATATTGTTCTTTTCCGGTCTGCCAACGCCCTCTGCAAACTGCAGGGACAAAACCTTCTCATGCTGACGCAGATGCCACAGGTCTGCCTTCTGTGCCGCAAGGCGGGTGCAGTGGATGCGCGATTGCTGTCCCGCTCCAACGCCGATCGCCTGTCCGTCGGCGGCAAAGCAGACGGAATTGGACTGCGTATACTTCAAGGTGATGAGCGAGATGATGAGATCGATCGCCTTATCTTCGGGCAGATCCTTGTTCTTGGTGACAATATTGGAAAGAAGCGCCCTGTCGATCTTGAAGTTATTCCTGCCCTGTTCGAAGGTGATCCCGAACACCTGCTTCCTCTCGATCTGCGCAGGGACGTAGGAGGGATCGATCCTGACGATATTATAGCCGCCCTTGCGCTTGGTCTTGAGGATCTCCAACGCCTTGGGCGAATATGCGGGCGCGATAATGCCGTCCGAGACCTCGCGCGCGATGATCTTTGCCGTGACCTCGTCGCACTCGTCCGAGAGCGCGATCCAGTCGCCGAAGGAGGACATTCTGTCCGTGCCCCTTGCGCGCGCATAGGCGCAGGCGAGCGGGGAATCGTCCAGTCCCTCGATGTCGTCCACGAAGCAGGACTTCTTGAGCGCTTCGGAGAGCGGCTTGCCGACCGCCGCCGAAGTAGGCGAAACATGCTTGAAACTGGTGGCGGCGCACATGCCCGTCGCCTCTTTGACTTCCTTGACGAGCTGCCAGGAATTGAAGGCGTCAAGGAAGTTTATATATCCCGGTCTGCCGTTCAAAATTTCCACGGGCAGATCGCTGCCGTCTGCCATGAAGATGCGGGCAGGCTTCTGATTGGGGTTGCAGCCGTATTTGAGCTGAAATTCGTTCATGGATCATGACCTCCTGTCAATTCTCATTATTATTCGCTTCCCGTTTCCGGAAGCTGCCGATCGCTGCGATCGGGAAGGCAATGTGCTTTACGCCTTTTGGTACTTATTGATGACGATGCGCTCCATCTCGCCCGTTGCAAGCTCCGCCGAGCAGACGACGAGCGAAATTTTATTGTCCGCATCCAGGTTTGCCCAGATTTCCTCGGCAAACGACTTGGCGTCATTAGGAATGGCGACGCGCTCCGGCTCGCCCTCGAAGGTGGGCAGAGGATTGCCGTCCTTCATATAGGTATGGATGAAGTGCCCGAGTCCGTCCACGGGTTCATAATCGAAAGTATACCGATTGCACTTCTCCCCTTTGCCGTCTGCGCTCTTGAGAATAGACATCTCATAGCTGTAATCTTCGCCGAGGTGCAGAATGGCGCTGATACGGGGCGTATAGTTGG
>JAGHIT010000036.1 GCA_017887095.1 Clostridia bacterium
GGTCACGAGCGTGGACGCCATGACGGCGGACTGGGCGCGCATTCCCTATGACGTTCTGGAGACGGTATCCAACCGCATCACCAACGAGGTAAAGCACGCCAACCGCATTGTGTACGACATCACCAGCAAACCCCCGGCGACCATCGAGTGGGAGTGAGCCATTGGAATGTAAAGGACGCATTTTCAGCGAATGAAAGAAACCTGCGAGACTTGACACAAAGCCGAAGCGGGTTTTTTGTTGAAACGTGTTTGGTAAAGCTGAGGAGCTATTATGGAGATAAGAGAATTGGGCTTAGAGCAGACGGAAGAAATAAAGCGATTGATGGTTGAAATTTTTTCCAAAGATCCGTGGAACGATATGTGGACGGATACGCAGTTGCATGCGTATGTGTTGGAACTGATCGGCAATCGCAATTCACTGTCATTCGGGCTGTATCAAGGTCCTGCTTTGATCGGCATGGCATTGGGCAGGATCAGAAGCTGGTATGAGGGGACGGAATACTGGATCGATGAGTTTGGAATCGCATCCGAAATGCAATGCCGCGGGGCAGGAACGAAGTTTCTCACTGAATTGGAATACCTTCTCAAAGGTAGAGGGGTAAAACACATCGTGCTGCTCACAGAACGGAGCGTTCCAGCCTATCGTTTTTATCTGAAAAACGGTTTTTTGGAACAACAGGAAACGGTGTTCTTTGTAAAAGCCATAGGATGATACGTCAAAAACGCTTTAATATTTCTGAAAATATTCATTCAAATGCTTGCTCGTGACGCGGCGTCATATGTTAGACTATCCTTACAAGGAGAAACGTATGCCGAAAACAGACTACATGACCGTTGGCGAGGCGGCGAAGAAAATGGGCGTCAGCGTCCGTACTTTGCAGTATTATGACAAGCTCGGGCTGCTCGCCCCCTCTGCACAGAGCGAGGGCGGGCGGCGGCTGTATGCGCAAAGAGATCTCGTCCGTCTGCATCAGATCTTGTCCCTGAAGTCGCTCGGCTTTTCGCTCGAGGACATTAAAGAAAGGCTCCCCGCGCTGGATACGCCCGCCGAGGTCGCGGATGCGCTCAGCGCGCAGGCAGAGGACCTCCGCAGCCGCATCTCGCAGCTTTCCGATTGCCTTGCCGCGGTCGAAGGACTGCGTGCGGAGGTCCTGCAGATGCAGACGGTGGACTTCAAAAAATACGCGGACATCATCGTCAACCTGCAGATGAAGAACGAGTACTACTTTCTCATCAAGCACTTTGATGAAGAAACGCTCGATCACATCCGCACCCGGTTCGATGCCGAGAGCGGCAAGGCGTTCATCGAAAAGTTCATGCGGCTGTGCGATCGGGCGCTGGAAATGCAGAAAGAGAATATCCCGCCCGAGAGCGAGGAATGCCAGCAACTTGCGAAGACGTTTTGGGAGATGGTCGTTGAGTTCACGGGCGGCGATATGCGCCTTTTGCCCAGGCTCATGGCGATCGGAGAGGCGAAGGGCGACGACGGCTGGCACAAGAAGCAGGAGCAAATCAACGCATACCTCGGTCCCGCACTGGAGATCATGTTCGAGCGGCAGGGAACAAATCCCTTTTCAGGAGAATGACATGCGCGATATCATCACGATCGATCATTTAAGCAAGCAATTCGGCGAAGTCAAGGCAGTGCAGGATCTTTCCTTCCGCGTCAGGGAAGGGGAGCTGTTCGCCTTCCTCGGCGTCAACGGCGCGGGCAAGAGCACGACCATTCATATCATGTGCGGACAGCTCAAAAAGGACGGCGGCAAAATCGTCATCGACGGCGCGGACCTCGACGGCGGCGCCGATCCCGTCAAGCAAAAGCTGGGCGTCGTCTTCCAGAACTCCGTACTGGACGGCGCGCTCACCGTTTGGGACAACCTCGAAAGCCGCGCCGCGCTCTACAAGATCACTGGCGCCGCGTTCAAAAAGCGCTTTTCAGAACTTGACGCGCTGCTCGGGATCGGCGAATTCAAGAAGCGGGCGGTCGCCAAGCTCTCGGGCGGGCAGCGGCGGCGCATCGACATTGCGCGGGCGCTGTTGCACCGCCCCAAGATCCTCATCCTCGACGAGCCGACCACGGGGCTGGACCCGCAGACGCGCAAGCTCCTCTGGGGCGTCATCGCGCGGCTGCGGCAGGAGGAGAGAATGACAGTGTTCCTCACAACGCACTACATGGAGGAGGCGGCGGAGGCGGACTTCGTCGTCATCCTCGAAGGTGGGAAGATCGCCGCCGAGGGCACGCCGCTCTCGCTCAAAAACAGGTATACGGGCGACTTCATTACGCTCTACGGCGTGGACGAGGAGACCGTCATGGGGTTGGGGCTTCCCTATGAAAAGATCCCGGGCGGGTTCCGCCTGTCTGTGCCCGATACGGCGCAGGCGACGCGGCTCATCCTCGACCACCCCGAAGTGTTCCGCGATTACGAGGTCACAAAGGGCAGAATGGACGACGTCTTTCTCGCCGTGACGGGCAGACAGCCGGAAGGAGGGATGCAATGACCGTTCTCATTCTCATCAAACGCAACATCAAGCTCTTTTTCAAGGACAAGGGCATGTTCTTCACCTCGCTCATCACGCCCGCCATCCTGCTCATTCTGTATGTGACCTTTCTGAGCAATATCTATCGGGACAGCTTCCTTGCGGGCTTTCCTGCGGGGATGCCCGTACCCGAGGACGTCATCGACGGGCTGGTGGCGACACAGCTCATCTCCTCTATGCTCGCCGTGTCCTGCGTGACCGTGGCGTTCTGCTCCAACTTTCTCATGGTGCAGGACAGGGTGACGGGCGCCATTCGCGACCTTCGCATCTCGCCCGTGAAGCCCGCCGCGCTCTCGCTGAGCTATTACGTTGCGACGCTCGTCTCCACGCTGCTCATCTGCTATGCGGCGACGGCGATCTGCCTTATCTATGTGGCGGTCGTGGGGTGGTATCTCTCGGTCGCGGACGTGTTCCGGCTGCTGCTTGACGTGCTGCTTCTGGTACTGTTCGGCACGGCGCTTTCATCCGTCGTCAACTTCTTCCTCTCCACGCAGGGGCAGATCTCGGCAGTCGGGGCGATCGTGAGTGCCGGCTACGGGTTTGTCTGCGGCGCGTACATGCCCATCTCCTCCTTCGGCGAGGGACTTCAGACGGCGATCGGCTTTCTGCCCGGAACGTACGGCACGTCGCTCATTCGCAACCATGCTATGCAGGGCGCGTTTGCCGAGCTCGGCACGCAGGGGCTGCCTACAGAGGCGGTGGAGGCACTGCGCGACGCGGTGGACTGCAACCTCTACTTCTTCGGAGAACAGGTCGGAGTGCCTGCCATGTACCTCGTTCTTGCAGGCGCGACGCTCGTCCTGCTCCTTGTCTATATCCTGTTAAACGTGTTTAGAAAGCGCGGATAAATGCCGCATGACGAAGGAAAAATCATTCAATATGCCGCGCCCGCCGAACATTGTTCGGCGGGCGCGGTATTGTCGGATGAAAACCATGTGCTCTGTGAAAAAAAACCATGAAAAAATGCAAAATGGGTCTTGACGAACGTCATATTTGTGCTATAATATCTTTTGGAAATCAAGTGAACGATGTTCACGAAAAAAGAAAAGGAGTTTCAAATGGCAAGGTTTACGTTACCCAGAGATCTCTATCACGGCAAGGGCTCGCTGGAAGTCCTCAAGACGCTGGAAGGCAAAAAGGCGATGATCTGCGTCGGCGGCGGCTCGATGAAGAAGTTCGGCTTCCTCGATAGAGCGGTGAATTACCTTAAGGAAGCAGGCATGGAAGTGGAAGTGTTCGAGGGCATCGAGTCCGATCCTTCCGTCGAGACGGTCATGCGCGGCGCTGAAGCGATGCTCAAGTTCGAACCTGACTGGATCGTCGCAATGGGCGGCGGTTCGCCCATCGACGCGGCAAAGGCGATGTGGATCAAGTACGAGTATCCCGAGACGACCTTCGAGGATATGTGCAAGGTGTTCGGGCTTCCCAAGCTGAGAAAGAAGGCGCACTTCGTCGCGATCCCCTCCACGTCGGGTACAGCGACAGAGGTCACGGCATTCTCCATCATCACCAACTATCAGAACGGCATCAAGTACCCGATCGCAGACTTCGAGATCACGCCCGATATCGCGATCGTCGATCCCGACCTCGCGGAGACCATGCCCAAGAAGCTGGTCGCGCACACCGGTATGGACGCGATGACGCACGCGATCGAGGCGTATGTCTCCACGGCGAACTGCGACTATACCGACCCGCTCGCCATTCATGCGATCGAGATGATCCAGGAGAACCTCGTTCCTTCCTACAACGGGGACATGGAAGCGCGCGACAAGATGCATAACGCGCAGTGCCTTGCGGGACAGGCGTTCTCCAACGCGCTGCTCGGCATTGTCCACTCCATGGCGCACAAGACGGGCGCGGCGTTCGCTGATTACGGTGCACACATCATCCACGGCGCGGCGAACGCAATGTACCTGCCCAAGGTCATCGCCTTCAATGCAAAGGATCCCACCGCGAAGAAGCGTTACGGCGTCATTGTGGACTACATGGGGCTCGGCGGCAAGGATGACGATGAGAAGGTCGCGCTGCTCATTGCGCATCTGAGAAAGATGAACGATGAGCTGAATATCCCTCATTGCATCAAGAACTACGGCGCGGACAGCTATCCCTGCGAGCAGGGTTTCGTTCCCGAGGACGTGTTCCTCTCCCGCCTGCACGATATCGCCGTCAACGCGATCGGCGACGCCTGCACGGGCTCCAATCCCCGCCAGCCTTCCGTCGAGGAGATGGAGAAGCTGCTCAAGTGCTGCTACTACGATACCGAAGTCGATTTCTGATCGATTGAGAGCAAAAAGGAAGCCGTCCGGCTTCCTTTTTTCATGCCTTCAAACTGCCGTTGAAACGGCGGAAGGGGGTATGCGTTTTGAAATTTGTCAAAATATTCATTCCCGGACCGTGCCGCGGGGGTTGGGTCAATTTGTCCGAACTACCCCGAAAAACGGCGTTTTCGCGCGATTTCCCATAAATTAAGACGAGTTGGAGGGGCGAAAAACGCAGATTTTTGTATTGGAAGGAAGTATATTTCGATTTTTTTCTAAATAAATGCCGTCATGTCAGACAGGGATTTTTCCTCTTTGGAACGGGGAAATCCCTGCCTCTTTCTCTTTTTGCCGCTCCGTTTGCCTGAGCGCGCAAAAGGGGTCAGTTGGCAGATCTTTGCAGCATGCCGAGGCTCTCAAAATAGCTTTGGTTGTGCAGGACGGAGGGGTGTGTCGGGGCGAGTGCGGCGGAGCGCTTATGATACTCCAGCGCCGTGTCCAACTTTCCGAGCAGCGAATTGCAGTAGACGAGTCCGAGCAGCGGATAGAGCGTGCGCTCGTCGGGCACGTCGAAGTCGCCCTCCGCGGAGCGGTCGGGGCAGGCGAGCGCCTGTCCGTACCACCAGACAGCCTCGCCAAGTTTCCCGTCCTCCTGGAATGCCCTGCCGATGGTGTGACATACACCGCCGCGCGGCAGTCCGAATGCGAAGCTGCGAAAGAGGGTGTTGAGCGCCTGTTTTTTGTCGCCCTTGGCGGCATAGCAGCTTGCTAGCACCTTGCACGCCTCGATCTGATTGACATACCATCCCTCGCCTGCGAGCATCTCCTCCAGCACGGCGATCGCTTCTGTGTAAAGCCTGTTATAGTACAGCTCGCGCCCGTAGTAGAACAGATCGCGTGGTGAGAGCGGCTCCTCCGCGCGCCACTTCTGGTAGATATGCAGATTGCGTGCGCCGCGCGGCTTGTCGCTTCCAAGATGCGTCACCGTGAAGTCGCTGCCGATCACTCTGCCGAAGGGCGAGATGCACTCATGAACACGTCCTATCCAGCGCGCTTTTTCGCAGCGCCTGACAATGCGCTCGCGCCGAAAGGAAAGTCCGGCGCCCGCATAGCCGCAAACGACCATATCGGCGGGGTCGCACGCCAGCTTTTTTTTGAGTTCAAAAAGGCGGGGGAGTTGCTCGGGCGCGATGACGTCGTCTGCGTCCAGCCACATGAGATAGTCTCCGTGTGCCTTTTGAAAGGAGACATTGCGTGCACCTGCAAAGTCGTCCTGCCACGGCTCGCCATAGATTTTATCGGTATAGTCTGCTGCAATTGCACGAGTCTTGTCTGTACTTCCCGTATCGACGATGACGATCTCGTCTACGGCGTCCTTTACGCTGTCCAGACAGCGGGGAAGGACGTCCTCCTCATTTTTTACGATCATACACAGGGAAAGCTGCATCGTCACCTCCGTAGTCGAAGTTGGATATAATATAGTACGGGCAATGCGCGTTTTGCGTGCATTGTTTACATGCGCATTTGCGCACAAACGGAGGAAAAAATGACAAGATACAATTGGTGCTGCGTGTGCGGGAATTCTCCCTGCACTTGCAAATGCGGCTGGAACATGGTGTTTTCCGATTCGGCTGAGATTCTTAATTTGGTGAATCCATCGCGCCCGGACAGTTGTTCCGGGTGTACGGGCCCGACGGGACCGACGGGACCAAGAGGGTATACCGGAGCAACAGGCGCAACGGGTGCAACGGGTGCAACGGGACCTACGGGCGCTACAGGTACGGGCGTGACGGGCGCAACGGGTGCAACGGGACCCACCGGACCTACGGGCGCTACGGGTACGGGCGCAACAGGCGCAACGGGTGCAACGGGTGCAACGGGAC
>JAGHIT010000037.1 GCA_017887095.1 Clostridia bacterium
ATTGTTCCCCGTCGCTTTTTTGTTTATTATATCACATTTTTTAGCGCGTGTAAAGACGGTATTTCCATTTATTTTTGTGTTCAACATGAAATATGTGTAAAATCACGCAATTCATGTGGCAAGCATCGTGACAATTTCGCAGGCTGCGCCCCTTGCCACCGCGCCCCAAAGGACAAAACGCGCCGCCGCGCGATGAGCGCGGCGGCGCGCCGATTTGACAGTTGCCGCATGAAATTTTACAGTGCGCCCTTGTTGACGGGGCAGTCGGGAATGGTCGCGAAACCCTTTGCAAGATCGGCATCGGTGGGAACGTAGTCGGTCATCGTGCCGTCGTTGTACTGCTTGTAGGCGGCGAGGTCGAAGTACCCCGTGCCCGTCAGCCCGAAGAGAATGGTCTTTTTCTTGCCCTCCTCCTTGCACTTGAGCGCCTCGTCGATGGCGACGCGGATGGCGTGCGAGCTCTCGGGTGCGGGCAGGATGCCTTCACACTTGGCAAACATGACCGCCGCGTCGAACACCTTGCTCTGCTCCACGGCGACGGCGCGCAGATAGCCGTCGTGATAGAGCTGGGAGACGATGGGGCTCATGCCGTGATAGCGAAGCCCGCCCGCGTGATTGGGCGAAGGCATGAAACCGCAGCCCAGCGTATACATCTTTGCAAGGGGGGTGATCTTGGCAGAATCACAGAAGTCATAGGCGAACTTGCCGCGCGTCAGCGAAGGGCAGCTCGCGGGCTCGACGCCGACAAACTCAATGTTGTTCTTGCCCTGCAGCCGCTCGCCCATGTAGGGCGCGATGAGGCCGCCGAAGTTGGAGCCGCCGCCCATGCAGCCGATGATGATGTCGGGCGTGACGCCGTACTTTTCCAGTGCCGTCTTACTCTCCAAGCCGATGACAGATTGATGCAACAGGACATGATCGAGCACAGAGCCGAGAACATAGCGGCAATCCGGCGTCGTGACCGCTTTTTCCACCGCCTCGGAGATCGCGCAGCCCAGCGAGCCTCCCGTACCGGGAAACGCGGCGAGGATCTTCCTGCCCGCCTCGGTCGTATCGGAGGGCGAGGGAATGACGTTGGCGCCATAGGTGCGGATGACCTCCTTGCGGTATGGCTTTTGCTCGGAGGATACCTTGACCATGTACACGTCGAGGTGCAGTCCGAAGAACGCTGCCGCCATCGCGAGCGCCGTACCCCACTGCCCCGCGCCCGTCTCGGTCGTGATGGACGTCAGCCCCTGCTGCTTCGCGTAGTACGCCTGCGCCGCCGCGGAGTTGAGCTTGTGCGAGCCTGACGTGTTGTTGCCCTCGAATTTATAGTAAATTTCGGCGGGCGTATCCAGAAGCTTTTCCAAAAAGTATGCCCTGATAAGAGGCGAAGGACGGAAGGTACGGTAAAAATCGCGGATGCCGTCGGGGATCCCGATGTACTCGTCCGTCTCGTTGAGTTCCTGATCGATGCACTCGTCGCAGAACACGGGACGCAGATCGTCCTTGGTGCATGGCTGCATGGTCGCGGGATTGATGAAGGGCGCGTGCTCAGTCTTCATGTGTGCTTTAACATTATACCATGCCTTGGGCATCTCCTCTTCCGACAGATAGATCTTGTAAGGGACTTGCTTGGTTGCCATGGTGTTACCTCCTGATAAAATATTTTGTGCAAAAAAAATACACGGTAAAGATCCGTATGGGACGAATCTCTCCGTGTTGCCACCCAATTTCACAGCCAAAGGCTGTCTCATTATAAGCACTATCATGCTCTCTTCCTGTAACGGGAAAGCCCCGTCGGACGCTACTTATGTTCACGCCCGCCCTCCGTGACCCATTCACGCGCGTCGGTCTGCTCCCCTCTCACCTGCGGGAACTCTCTGGAAGTCCGCTTATATCGCGTTACTCTTTCACTTCAACGGTTTCCGTCATTATATAATAAGCAGCACAAAATGTCAACATGATTTTTTTAATTTATTGATAAGTATTTCTTATCACGGCAATCAAAAAAACAAATTCCTGTACCAAAACACCACTTTGACAAAAAGACAGAATGCTCCGTCTCTGATTCTTCCTTGCCGAGTAAATCGCCCGCACGTTCCTGATTTCGTGAAAACAAATCATAATCAGCGGTTTTCATCCACCAAAAAACGAAAATAAGAAGCAGCCTTCCGATCGTGTAGCGAAGGCTGCTTCTGATCTCGGAGAGTCCCGATTGATTTATCCCCGAATTTTTCCGTTGCAAAAAAGAATGTCTGTCGGCGACTCAAAAAACTTATTCTACCGTTACACTCTTGGCTAGATTTCTCGGTTTATCCGGATCATTTCCGAGCGCAAGCGCGACATGATACGCAAGCAACTGCAGAGGGATTACCGAAAGCATGGGAGAAAGTTCCGGATCGCACGCCGGAATAAGCACGGACGCCGCCACCTCCTTCTGTGCGCATAACTCAGGAAAACATGTAACAAGAAAGACCTTTGCCCCGCGGGCATAAACTTCATGAACGGCGTTCATCGTCTTATCGATAAGCCTCGGATCTGTAATGATCGCTACGACCGGCGTCCTTGAATCAACAAGTGCAAGCGTACCGTGTTTTAATTCACCCGCCGCATACCCTTCACTCGGAAGATAAGTGATCTCCTTAAGTTTGAGACTGCCCTCCATTGCGGCACACCGGTCAGCTCCGCGCCCCAGAAAGAAGACACTCCGGGCATCGAGGAAATACGACGACCACCCCGCGATGCATTCACTTTTTTGAATTGTTTCCTTGGTAAGATCCGAAAAATTTTCAAGCGGGAAGAAAGGAATATTTTTCTGTTTTGCAAGAACGGCAAGTAACGAATAGAGCGTCGCAAGCTGAGCCTGAAAACTCTTTGTTGCAGCGACAGCGACCTCTCTGCCTGCACCCGTGAGTACGGTTACATCGGCAAGACGCGATATAGATGACCGAGCCACATTGGTGACGGCAATCACACTTGAAGCACGCTCTCTTGCAAGCCGCGCCGCAGCAAGCGTATCTGCCGTCTCTCCGCTTTGACTCACAGCAATGGTCAACGTCCCGCGCGGGACAATGGGATCCGTGTAGCGGTATTCACTGGCAATATGAACGCGCGTCGGAACACGAAGTAGTCGTTCGGCAGCGCAGGCAAAACACAATCCGCTGTGGTATGCCGTCCCACAGGCAACTATATCGAAGTAATATGCGTGACATAATACATCGCAAACGCGCGAATTTCGCGCCATATCAGGCAAAAACAACGAATTACGCACAGCATCCGGAATCTCTTCGATCTCTTTTCTCATAAAGTGTGCGTAACGCCCCTTTCCCGGCGAAAGTTCCGTTTCATTCAAAATGTACGGCTCACGCAATCTGAGCGCCAAATCCGCGTCAAAGATCTGTACTTTTTCCCGCGTCAATCGGGCAAGCTCGCCATCCTCAAGCACATAGGCACGCCGCCCTTTTGCCGCAAGCGCAGGAATATCGCTTGCAACTAACCCTTCCCCCTCTCCTTCGGCAACGATCAACGGACTTGCCCTGCGCGCACAGACGATCTCATCCTCTCCCACAGCAAGAACAGCGAGTGCAAAAGACCCGCTGAATTCTTTCGCCGCGCAATGCACCGCCAGAAGCAGATCGTTTTTAGTTTCAAAATAATGAGCAATGATATGCGCGGCGACTTCGCTGTCTGTATCGGATACAAACACCTCTCCGCGCGCCTCGCATGTTGCCCGCAACCGCGCTGCGTTTTCAATAATCCCGTTATGGACGACGGCAATCCTCCCATAACAATGCGGATGCGCATTGCGCTCACTTGGCGTCCCGTGAGTAGCCCATCGCGTATGCCCGATCCCGATCGTCCCCGAAAGCCCTCTTACTTCATCAAGCGCCGCGACCCTGCCGCAACGCTTAATCACCATCATGTTGTCCCCATCCATAACAGCGATGCCTGCCGAATCGTAGCCGCGGTACTCAAGCTTTTTCAACCCGTCAATGAGTACGGGAGCAGCACGCTTTTTCCCGATATAGCCGACGATACCGCACATCAGAGCACCTCCTCGGCAGAGATAACGGCCCGTTCGATCATCCCGACCGCATCGTTCGCGGCACTCTCGTCCTCACACTCTGCCAGAATGCGCAGCACAGGCTCCGTCCCCGAAGGACGAACGACAATCCGACCGCCGGACAAATGTTCTGCACGCGCGACAGCCCTTTTGACAGATTCTTGTTCCAACGTACGCGCCGCATTTTTACAAGGCACATCGCTTTTTTTCTGTGGATACGGCCTGTATCCTCGCGTCAGACAGGATAGCGGGCTTTTGCGTTCCAGCATGATCTCCGCGACCCTGATCGCCGTGAGAATGCCGTCGCCCGTCCCTGTATATTTTCGAAATACAATATGCCCCGAAGGCTCACCGCCAAGCATGGCGCCTCGCGACGCCATCTCTTCGGTAACATACCGATCACCCACCTGTACATGCGCAACAACGATCCCCGCCCGCTCCAGCGCACGCGTAAGCGCGAGATTGGAAACAACCGTGGTGACAACGCCACCGTCTCCTAACTCGCCACGCTCCTTCATATATCCGGCACAGACATATAGAATGCCGTCTCCGTCCACGACATTGCCCTTTTCGTCCACACAGATACAACGGTCCGCATCGCCGTCGAAGGCAAACCCGACGTCAAGAGAATGCAGGCGCACCAGTTCTCTCAGCGCAGCCGGTTTTGTAGAACCGCAGCCCGCATTGATATTTGTACCGTCAGGCGTCGCGCCGATAAGATAGACCTGCGCCCCAAGAGCATCAAACACAGTCTTGGCGAGCGCCCATGCGCTCCCGTTGGCGCAATCCAGTCCCACGCGCAGTCCCCGCAGGGAAGTTTTGGGCAAAGAGAGAAGATACGCCAAATACCGATTCCTGCCCGCAACATAATCGATCGTCCTGCCTATATCCGCTCCGGTCGCAAGCGGAAGCGTGCCGCCGTCGAGATAGTCCTCAACCTGTTGCAGAACATCCTCTCCCAGTTTTTCGCCATCGCTTCCGAAGAGCTTGATGCCGTTGTCGGCAAAGAGATTATGACTGGCAGAGATCATCACACCGCAGTCCATGTTTTCCGTGCGAACGACATATGAAACAGAGGGCGTAGTCGTAACGTGCAACAGATAAACGTCCGCCCCGGAAGCGGTAGCTCCCGCAGCGAACGCATATTCAAACGTATACGAAGACAGACGAGTATCCTTTCCCACAACGATGCGCGCCCGCTTTCCTCTCGAAAAATAGCGTCCCAAAAATCTGCCTACGCGAAATGCATGAATGGCGGTGAGCGTTCCGTTTGCCTGCCCGCGAAAGCCGTCTGTTCCGAAATACCTCATAGCTCCTCCCCGCGCCACGGCGCATTGCCATCGTATGCGGAGACTTGAAAAAGTGTGTCACCGTCTGCCAGGCGTTCTCAGGTCAGATATTTCTCTGCGCCGTTTCGCCTGATGTTCTCGCGGCAACGCCCGATACAGAAATCACCGTCCGCCAAATCGCGCGTGAGCGTCGTTCCTGCCGCAATAAAACAACCCGCACCCACCCTTACAGGCGCAACCAGATTGCAATTGCTCCCGAGAAATGCGCCCTCTCCGACAATACTTTTTGCTTTACGTCTGCCGTCAAAGTTGACAAATACGACGCCACATCCCACATTGACACGCGCACCCAGCTCCGCGTCCCCGACGTAAGCCAAATGGGCGATCTTGGCGCCATCGCCGATCTGCGCATTTTTGCACTCAACAAAACTGCCGATTCGTACGCCGTCGCCAATCACGCTCGCCGGACGCAGCGTTGCATACGGACCGACCTGACAGTTCTTGCCGACTTTTGCCGACAGAAGACGACTGGATACGATTTGTGTTCCGGCACCTATGACACTGTCTTCAATGATGCTGTCCCCGGAAATAACAACATCCTCCCCGACAAAGCTTCTGCCCGTAATTCGTGCACCCCGCCGCACTATAACGCCCCGCCCAAGCCGTACAGAGACATCGACCTGCGCGCCTTCTTCTACGAGCGCACCGCTCTTTGCATGAAGCGTACAGCTTTCACGCAACGCCCTCGTCTGCATCGCAGGCAAATCGGCGAGCGAAAACAGTCCATCCGAAAGGCAATTTTCCTCATAAAATGGCGTGCCGCGCTCAAGAAACCCGCCGCGAAACCTTACGCTTACGGTATGTGCCGTCAAAAATGCCGTGATATCCTCCGCCATCAGAAACGGATAAACAGGATATAAAACAAGTTTTTCTCCTGCAGGCGGCACATCCACAACTTCCGCGCCAAGATTATCCCTCATTCGCGCAAGACAAGACTTTCCCGCAAGCTCAAGTTCGTAACTTCTCTGACCGCGAAAGGTAAAAAATGAACGTCTGACAAGATAGATCTTCATACCAGCTATAAAATGAAGCGCCGCGCCCGTTTAGAACGGACGCGGCGCAATTTTCTGTATTTTTACTTTTTCGGCAAATCAGAATGATTTCACGCCTGATAAACGCAATTTAGCCGAGCAACGCGCGACGCACGGCGTCGCGATAGCCCGAGTACCCCCGCTCGCACGATTGACGACTCGCAGGCTCAGGCAAAAATATCCGGCCCGTCGTACGGAAAGCAGGCAATTCTTTTTCCTCCGTCAGTCCCAGGGAGAGTGCGCTCAGCATCGCCGCGCCCAGCGCGGTACTTTCCCGTTCTGCGGGGCGATCGACCGCAACGTTCAGAACATTCGCCTGGAACTGCATCAGAAAATCATTCGCCGATGCGCCGCCGTCGCAACGTACTCCCGAAAGCGAAAGTCCGCTGTCCTGTTGCATACAGTCGGTGAGATCACGCGCACCGTAGGCGATACTCTCGAGCACTGCACGCACAATATGCGCTTTGGAGGTACCACGCGTAATGCCCGTAAGTAACGCACGCGCCTCCGGAGCCCAATAGGGCGCGCCCAGCCCCGTGAATGCGGGGACAAAATAGACGCCGTCCGTTGAAGGGACGCTCGCCGCCAGAAGTTCGCTCTCCGCCGAGGATGAGATCATCCCCAAATCATCGCGCAGCCACTGTACACCGCTGCCCGCATGAAACATACTGCCTTCCAACGCATACATCGTCTTCCCGCCAATGCAGTAACCAATAGTCGAAATCAGACCGTGTGATGAGGAGACGCACTGTGCGCCAGTATTGAACAACAGGAAAAGCCCTGTCCCGTATGTGATTTTTCCTGTCCCGGAAGAAAAACATGCCTGACCGACGAGTGCAGCCTGCTGATCCCCTGCCAGACCCGCAAGAGGGACCGTACGATGACCAAGCACCGTTTCTCCCATGCGCGCATCACTGGCACGCACCTCGGGCAAAATTTCCTCGGAAATCTGAAAACGATGCAAAAGATCCGCATCCCATTGGAGGTCATGGATATTATAAAGCATTGTACGCGAAGCATTTGTCGGATCGGTAGCAAACGTCTTGCCCTGCGTAAACTTCCAGATAAGGTAACTGTCCACCGTTCCGACACGCAGCCTGCCCCTTCTGAGCGCCGTGCTGACCGCAGGGATATGATCCATCGCCCAGCGAATCTTACTTGCCGAGAAATATGCGTCCGGGACAAGTCCGGTATGTGCATGAATGAGTTCCTTGGTCTCTGCGTCCAACGCCGCACACCACGCAGCGGTACGGCGGCATTGCCAGCCGATGGCGGGACAGACGGGATCGCCCGAAGCCCCGTCCCACAGCACAACCGTCTCTCGTTGATTTGTAACACCGATGCCCGCGAGATCATCGCCCGCAAAGCGCGCGCAGGCATTGAGGACATACGCCGCTTTGAAGTAGATCTCATTTGCGTCCTGTTCTACCCACCCGGGGTGCGGAAAGCTCTGCCCCACTTCCTGCTGCGCGCGAAACACAAACTTTTTTTCGTTAAAGTCATAGACAAATGCGCGCACGCTCGTTGTACCCGCGTCAAGCGCAATAAGATATTTCATGCCCCCTCCCGTGATTATGCCCCTGTTGACGGAAATAGAAACAGACGGCGCGCCCGTACGGGCGCGCCGCAAGCCGTTTTCTCAGAAAAATACCCCTCTTGCCTGCTCCTTGACCTCTGCCGACGTGCTGAAGGGAATGCGTGTCGTGTATCCGCGCTTTGACGCGACGATCATCTTCGTCGGCCAGGCGTAAATATCCCGGTTCCAGGTGGCAACGGTATCGTTGTACACCTCGCGGGCGGCGGTGATCTCCTTTTGCAGATAGGCGTTCTGCTGCATCGCGTCGGCGATCTCCGCATGCGCCTTGAGATCGGGATAGTTCTCAAACGCGATGTTGATGCTCCTGCCGACAGAATCGATCTTCTGCGCGACGTCGTTGCGCGCGTTGTCGTCGGCATTTGCGCCCGAACGGTACGCTGCGATCTGCGTCATCGTCGTCTTATCAAGATCGATCGCCTTGTCTAAAAGACGGGCGCAGTTTTGCAGGATCACGACGCGCTGTTCCAGATAGTTGTCGATCTGAGACGCGTCATGCTGGATCTTCTGCTGTAACTGGGACAGATAATTCCCCGCCTTGATCTTCATGATCAGGAAAATAATCCCCGGAATAATTCCGAGCACCCAAAGGATCACTTCAAAGATCACCGAACCGACCCCCGTCTTAATGGGAAGCTGTTTTTCGATGACAGCGGCATCTCTGCCCGCCTGATTGACGGGATCCTTCAATTCGTCCAATTCGTTTGCCATATATTTTCCTCCTGAATTTTATTGCTCTTCCGAACTCCCCGTCGTACCGGTCTCTCCGTCCGTTTGTTCTGCGGCAGAAAGCGTTTCATCCGCGCCGTCAGAGGAAGGGATCCCCTCCCCGGATACAGGAACCGGTTCCGATATTTCCGCACGATCTTCAGCGGCCGCAAGTTGCTCCTCTGCGTCTTCCGCCTTTCCGATCGCCTCGGCGACCTTTTCAGCCGTCTCGCTCCAGCCATTCTTGCGTCTGATCCCGAAAATTTCATTGAGGATGCCATCGCTCGCAGCATCAAACACACCATGCATGACTGGGATCGCAAGCAGACCTTTGTCGAATACCGAAGTATCTGCATAACGATCGACAAAATCCTTGAGCGGACCGTTTTCGCGCTTATCGCGATACTCGTCGACCGTCCCGCCTACCGCTTTGACCTCAATCACAGACGTCTTTTGCAGAGGAATGTATTCCGTCCATTCAACGGGAACGCTGTGGATCAGCCCGTCGCCGCCCGCTACGGACACATATTCGACTCGCGGAACGGCATCAAAAGAATAGGCATTGACGCGCACTTTATCGGCAAATCCGTCTTTCTGCACAAACTGTGCCTTAAGAATAACATCCGTCTTGGTGTCCTGATGCGCAAAGTACCGTGCCGGGAATCGGTTTGCCAGCGCCTCCGTCTCAAATGATGTACAATTCCGATAATAAACGTCCCGGTAAATAAATTCCTTTGGTTTCGTCATCTGATAAAGCGGGATAGATTGCAAAGGCGCAAGATCGAAATAGATGGAGCGGAAATACTCGCAATTATATTCGACGAACAGGCTGCGGCAGACGGTCAGGTCGTAACTCCTGTAACTTGCAATGTCCGGCTCGATCTGCCAACGCTGCGCATGTTCGGAACGAATACAGTTGAGCATCTTCTTTTTCACAAATGAAAAATCATCGCCGTACGCTTCGTCCGAACGGATCAGCTCAATCATGTTTTTCTGCGCAAGAGGCGTGAACATAAGGCGGAACTGCACCTCGTTATCCCTGTTCGTCGCCCCGAAGAGCACATCAAATTCCGAATTGCCCATCTCGGTAAAACTGCCGCCCGATTCGATCGCCTGCCGAGCTTTCTTTTGCAGTTTTTTCTTTCCCTTTTTAACCTTACGTTCCACTTCCGAATCCGAAAGTTGATGTGTATAGGCAGGTTGACGGGAAAAATTCAAATCGGGCGCTGCCTCGTTGCCATAGTACAGACGGGTATTATATCCGTATGAGGGAGCCGGAGCCGAGTATGTTGCCGTCAACGTCTGGGAATGGTGCACAGCCCGACGATTTCCCTTGGAATCATAAGAGTAGCTGACCCAATGAATGACGATAGAACCGTGATATGTATGCGTATACATCTGACAGTCAAAATCCCTCACATAGAGAAAAGGACTTTTATCTGCCGTTCCCGAAAGCACGCACACGGTGGAACTGTTGGTATCGTCGTTTTCGCCCAGCCCGTACTTCCGAGACATCAGTTCAAACTTTCGCATGTCAAAGTAATCGTCGATGCTCACGTCCGGATAGGTTTTTTCAATAAGATCACGCGTCATATCCCGCGTGAACAGCGCAAGAAGCGGACGCATCTGCGTCCAAGCTTCATCTAAAATCGTATTGGCTTTCAACAAAGCCTCATCGTATTTCTTCTGCCGTACCTGGAGAATATTTTTAATCTTCGTAAACAGCAGCACGACCAGGATAACGGATAAAACAAGGCAAAACGCACCGATCAGAATAAGCCACCACGCACCGTCTTCGCCTGCTCCGGAAAAAATCAAAATGATTCCCGCTATGACTGCCGCAATGAGAAAAAAAATCGTCACTCCGCGCAACAATTTGCCGGAATTCAGCTTTTTCTGAGCGGTCTCCGCTTTTGCACTCGCATCCTTATAACGGGAAACCGTCCGCCTGTTCTCTTCGGCATCAATGCCGGACTTTTTAACGAGCGCATCGAAGCATTGCTCCGCATTCGTTCGGCATCTGTTCTTCAGTTCCTCTTTATAATAAGCAAGCGGTTCAAAATCGTCTAAATCCTGCATTTCCTTTCACCTTTCGACAGACATTATAAATTACAGTCCCTAATTTGTCAAGACCCGATGACAATTTTGCTTATGGAAAAACGGACCACCCGCAAGCAGCCCGCCTTTGATTAGCAAATTTTTTCACGCCATCGATAAAATGCTCTTATAGATGCGCGTGTCTTCATCCAAAAAAGTATTGAACAAAATCCGAACGGGAACATCCTTGTTGCGCATCTTCCATTGCAGGACCGCGCCCGCGGCAAGTTCCGCCGCTTCCGCACGGGGAAAGCTGAACACGCCCGTCGAAATGCAGCAAAACGCAATACTCTTCAGCCCCGCTTCCGCCGCCGTATCCAAGCAGGCACGGTAACACGCACGCAGCAGCCCGCGGTCGCGCTCGGTGACCTCGCGGCGGATCATGGGTCCGACCGTATGCAGTACATAACGGGAGGGAAGGTTATAGGCACGGGTGATCTTGCAGTCACCACACTCCTCCTCTCTGCCCTGCGCCGCGATGAGCTTAGCGCAGTCGTCGCGCAGCTGCATACCCGCCGCAGAGTGGATGACGTTATCGATGCAGTTGTGCCCGGGCAGAAAGCACCCTAAAAGTCCGCGGTTGGCGGCGTTGACGATGCCGTCCACCGCAAGGCGGGTGATGTCCCCCTGCCACAGCCCGATGCCGTTTGCACCGAAGGAAAGGTCTTTTTCTTCCACGATACCGCGCTCTAACGTCTCCGTCCAAAACAGACGATCCTGCATCGCAAGAACTTCCTGCGGCACAGGATGTGCGGGGCGCTCGTTCATCGCCGCACGGATGAGAGCGCGCTTTTTTTCCGCCGTCGCACTGAATGCGGCGATCATGCCGCGCTCACGCAGCAACCATTTAAGAAGAGCATCCGTGAGCTCCTCCCGCTCCTCCCCCTCCACCGTCAGCGGACGGGGATAGGGCGTGAGGTTGACCGTCTTTTGCGACAGCTCAAAGGAAGTCATCAGAGGTTCCCCTTGTTGTAGTTGATGAGACACCCCGCGAGCAGAATGCTGCGCTCCTCTGCGGTGAGCGCACCCAGCTCAAGCGCGATGTCATGCGTCTTGCCGCCCGAGATGACCTTGGCGACAACGCGCTCCTCGCCCGTCGCGACCGCATCCGCAATGTTCGGAATATAGAGATAGTCCCCTACTTTCAGATCGATCTTCTTGGTCGTGAAGGGCAGCATGCCCCAGTTAATGAGGTTGGAGCGATAGCGCTTGGTCGCGTACTCGGTGCAGATATTGGCAACGCCGCCCAGAACGCGCTGGCAGGACGCCGCCTGTTCGCGCGCGGAGCCGTCGCCCGGCTTGTTGGACACGACGACGCTGCCGTAGATCGTCCCCTCTTCGGGCACGAAGCTGCCCAGGTCTTTCAGCACCTCTTCGGGCAGCGCGCCCGTCTCGCGACGCACCCTTTCGTCCGCCATGACCGCCTTGGCACGGGCGACATAACCGGGGTCCTTTCTGGAAAGAGCGAACTCCGCGAGCTTCATGGGATTGGAGCGGTACGAGCTGGTCTCGCCCGAGGGAATGAGTTCGTCCGTCGTCGTAACGGGATCTTTGAGGACGGAGACGACCTTCATCAGAAGGTTCTTGCCCAGCGCGATCTGCTCGGGCCAGTCTGCAATGTTGGGGCCGTACACGAGCTGTGCCGCGGGGTCGGGCTTTTGGGCGCCGTGATAGACGCGGTTTTCATAGATCTTGCCGTCAAAGCGGTACTTCTTGATGCGCTTATTGTAGTTATAATCGAGCGCGGACGTCAGAACGCCGCCGTTCGCCGCCGTCGCCGCGATCGACCTCGCGTCCATCAGCGCGACCGCCGCAAGCTGTCCCTGCGCGGGCTTGCTGCCCTCGCGGTTCTCAAAGTTGCGCGTCGTGTGGCGGATGGAGAACGCGTTGTTGGCGGGCACGTCCCCCGCGCCGAAGCAGGGTCCGCAGAACGCCGTCTTGACGATGACGCCCGCATCGAAGAGCGTGCTCACATAGCCGCCCTCGGTGAGTGCTTTGTAGACGGGCTGGGAAGCAGGATAGACGCTCAGGGCAAACGCGCCTGTGCCGACAGAGCCGCCGCGCAGGATCTCCGCCGCCTCGGCGACGTTCTCGTAACCGCCGCCCGCACAACCCGCAATGACGCCCTGATCAACATACACTTTGCCGTCCCTGACCTTATCGGTGAGCGTGAAGGAGTCGTCCCCCTTGATCTTCCTGCCCTGCTCCTCCACCTTTTTGAGGATCTCGACGGGGTTTGCGAGGAACTCGCGGATGGTGTAAGCGTTGGAGGGGTGGAAGGGAAGCGCGATCATCGGCTCGACGCGCGAAAGATCGATCGTGACGGCGCCGTCATAGTAGGCGGGCTGCGTCACTTTGAGCTCCTTGTAGTCCCCCTCTCTGCCGTGGATCGCGTAATATTCATGCGTCTTTTCGTCCGTCTCCCAGATGCTGGAAAGACAAGTCGTCTCCGTCGTCATGACATCGATGCCGATACGGTAGTCCATGGAAAGGTTTGCAATACCGGGGCCGACAAACTCTAAGATCTTGTTTTTGACAAAACCGCTTGCAAACGTTGCCTTGACGAGCGCGATCGCGACGTCCTGCGGGCCGACGCCTTTACGAAGTTTGCCCTTCAGGTACACCGCGATGACGGGCGGGCGCTTGACGTCGTACGTCTGCTTCAGGAGCTGCTTGACAAGTTCGGGTCCTCCCTCGCCCACCGCCATCGTGCCGAGCGCGCCGTAGCGGGTGTGAGAGTCCGAGCCGAGGATCATCGCGCCGCACTTTGCAGCACACTCGCGCATGTACTGGTGAATGACTGCAAGATGCGCTGGGACGTAGTCTCCGCCATACTTTTTGGCAGCAGAAAGCCCGAAGACATGGTCGTCCTCGTTGATCGTGCCGCCTACCGCACACAGGGAATTATGGCAGTTCGTAAGCGTATAGGGGATCGGAAAGGAAGTAAGGCCGCTCGCCTTTGCCGTCTGAATAATACCGACATAAGTAATGTCGTGCGAGGCAATGGCATCAAAACGGATCTTCAGGTTCTCTCCGTCGCCCACGTTATGCGCCCGGAGAATGGAATAGGACAGCGTGTTCCTGACCGCCTCCTCCTTCTTATCCTGCGTAAAAAATGCCTGCGACTCTTTAACGATGCGTCCGTCCAAATAGTAGACGCCCTGTTTGATGAGTTTGACCATATCCTTCCTCCGTCGTTGATAAACTGAATGACAGCACTATTATAGTAAATTTCGGCATTTTTTTCAAGCATTCGCACCGCATCGGCGAAAAAAGTTTTTTCCAGACCCGAGCACACAGCGTATTTTTATGAAAATTATTCCAAACGCGCGTACCGCCTTGCATTTTGAGCACATTTCTGCTATACTATGTCTATGAAAAAATCGCGCAACATATCCCATGTGGAACAAGCGCCGGGCGTCATCGCACCCGAATTGCCCGCAACTCCGGAGCCGCTTGTCCGACCCGATTCCGACCATACGCGCACGCCCCGTCCTGCGAAACGCTACCGTTACCGATTTTCCCCTTTCATCTTCGGCGCACTCATCCTGGGACTTGCTCTTTGCCTCGGCGGTTTTGGACTGACAACCTGGTTCTTTGCGGACTTCCTCTCGGGCGGAGATCTTTCCGGAGTTTTTGAATGGCTGCAATACGGATTACTGTATTTTGCGAGCGTCGGCATCGGACTGTTTATCGTCGCCGTTCTTCTGCGCTCCGAGTATGTACTGACCGATCGGGCGCTCATCGTGCGTCTCGGGTTTCTCAGAAGCCGCACACCGCTGGGGAATATCGTCTCCGTTCACCTGTTCCGCGGCGCAAACAAACTCGTCGTCTATTTTGACAGTATAAAGACAAATTATCTGGTCATCGTCATCAAGGAAAGTCTCTATAACGACTTCATCCACGAATTGACCGCCCGCAACGAAAAGATCGGCTTCTCATTCTCGACGCCCGAAGAAGAGGAAGAGATCACAAAAAAGAAATAGCACAAAATCCGCCGTCCGAAACGCTTCGGGCGGCGGATTGTCTTTCAACTTTTAAAATGCGTCCTTTTCCGTCTTGCTCCACATACGCGAAACAAAGGAAAGACGGATGCCCGTCGGCACGCACCTGGTCAGCGCGTAGAGCAGTTTGTTCCAGCCGCCGATGACCGTCTTGCGGCGGTTGCGCGCAAGCGCCCTGAGCGATCTCTCAGCGACAGTGCGCGGCGAAAGCGCCGAGACCCTGCCGAACCAGCCGTGCGCGCGGATATTTTCCTTGATGTCCTCGCGCGTCGGGATGCCCCCCGGAAGCACGACCGTGACTTTCGCGCGCCCTTTCCATTCGCCGTGCAGAGCGACAAAGAGCTGCTCCAGCCCCTTCTTTGTGGCGCTGTACAGCGCAAAATAGGGCATGGGCGTACTCGCCGACATACTCCCCACCGCCAGAAATTCAGGAAAGTCCCCCCTGCGAACAAACACGCCGCATGCGAGATCGCACGCAGCCTCCAGATTGACGCGGGACTGTAAGACGACTTTTTGCGCCGTGTATTTTTCCAGCGCCTTCTGCGTGTCCACGCCCGCGACGTAGACAAGGCGTGCAAAACGCATCTTTCTATCGTCCGCAAAAGCGAACAGCGCTGCACGTGAGGCTTCATCCGTCAGATCGCAGGCGCAAACTTCCACCGTAAGCGCGGGAAATGCGGCGAGCAGCTCCTTTTTCAACGCTGTAAGCCGCGTCTCCGAGCGCCCAGTCAAAAAAAGTGCCTCGCCCCGCTCGGCAAGCAACCGCACAAACGCACTGCCCAGCCCTCCGCACGCGCCCGTGACGAGAGTAAATTCAGGCATGCGGCTCGCCCGTCACAAGGTTAATAAACGCACGCAGCGAGAACGGCATACTGGCGTTTTTTGCAAGCGCAAGCCCTACAGATCGCGACGGCATCGCCGGCGTAACGTTAAGTTCAAACAGCTCTCCGTCCCGCAAACGGCGCTGTGCATATTCACGGGGCAGACAGCCGATCCCCATGCCGTCCGTCACAAGCCGTTTCATGAAATCCCAGCTGCCGACTTCGACCGCGGGGCGCAACACGGCGCCAAGACTTTCGGCATAATGATTGATCGCGGCACGCGCGACGGTGTTCTGCTCCAGCATAAGGAGCGGATACTTCTGCAGATCCCAGACGGTGAGTTCTTTATCCTTCAGTTCCGAAAATGCTTCGCCCGCAACAAATACGTCGTTGAGGAGCGCAACGGACGCATTCAGACGGATGCCTTCGTCCTCTTCGATCGGAAGATTGAGAAAACCGACATCGCAGTGATCGGTCTTGAGCAATTCGATGATTTTGGGCGAAACATCCGAAATAAGATCGATCTTGACCTGCGGGTATTGCTTGTTATAAGCGACGATCTTGTCCGCGAGAATGTACTGAAAGATGGTCTCCGAAGCGCCGATGCGCAGGGTCCCCGTTGCGCTCTGCTTTAATTCCGAGAGCTTGTCCTCCACGCCCGAGAGCAGCTGAAGTGCCCGCTCCACGTCGGCATATATGAGTTCGCCTCCCTGTTTGGAGAGTTCCATGCCCTTGTGCATTCGATTGAAAAGCGAGGTGCCGAGCTGATTTTCCAGCTGCTTGACCGCCTGCGAAACGGCGGGCTGAGAAATATACAGTTCCTCTGCCGCCTTGGTCAGACTCCCGCAGCGCGCTACCGTATAAAATACCCTGTACAATTCAAGATTGACCATTATGCTCCCTCCGTCATGCGTTTACTTTCCGACGCAGAATTTTGCAAAAATTTCATTGATGACGGTCTCGTTTGCCGTCTCGCCCGAAATGACCCCGAGCGCTTCCCAAGCGCGCCGAATGTCTTCGGCATACAGTTCCGGTAACGAATCAATCACCGAAAGCGCAGCATCGACCGCCAGGCGCGCATCCGAAAGCGCACGGTAGTGGCGCTCGGAGAGGAGATACGCACCATCATTTTCACGACCGAACCCCTTTTCGTAAAGCATCTCCCTGAGAGCGTCGAGCCCCTCGCCCGTCAGTGAGGAAAGAAGGACGTCGCACCCCTCCTGCCGCGCAAGATCGCTCTTTGCGCCCACCGTGATGACGGGCGTGCCGAGAGGAAATTCGGGGACTTCTCCCCCCTTCAGCCAGACAATGACGTCCGCTGCAAAGATCGCCTGCCGCGCGCGGCGCACGCCCTCCTGCTCGATGACGTCCGCGCTCTCGCGCAGTCCCGCGGTGTCGGTCAGCAGGAAGTTGACGCCGTGCAGGTCGATCGTCCCCTCGTTGAGATCGCGCGTCGTGCCGGGAATGTCCGAGACGATGGCGCGGTCGTACCCCAGAAGGGCATTGAGCAGCGAGCTTTTCCCCGCGTTTGGTTCGCCGACAAGAGCCACCCGCACACCCGATTTGATTTTTCGTCCCGCACCGTGCTGCGCCAAAAGCGCCATAAGTGAGGCTTTTACTTTTTCCAATCGCGCCGCGATCTCCGGGCGGGAAACACTCGTCAGATCTTCCTCGGGATAATCAAGGTCGGCGTCGATCTGCGCGAGACATGCCGAAAGCTCGCCCTGCAGCAGTTTTCCCTTTTCGGTGAGCGCCTCCTGGTAGAGCGTAAAACCCGCGCGCACCTGCGCCTGACTGTTTGCCGCGATCATCTCCCCCAGCCCCTCCGCTGCCGAGAGCGAAAGTTTTCCGTTCAAAAAGGCGCGCTTGGTAAACTCCCCGCGTTCGGCAAGTCGCGCGCCCAGCTCCAACGTTCGGCTAAGGATACCGCGTGCGATCTCCGTGCCGCCGTGACAGTGCAGCTCCACGACGTCCTCCCCCGTAAAGGAATGCGGCGCCTGAAAATAGACACACATTCCGTAATCGAAGAAACTACCCGCATCGATCGTCCCGGGATAGAGCATATTGGGTGCAAATTCCCCCTTACGGGAAAACATTTTACGGGCAACTTTCAGCGCGCCCGCGCCGCTCATGCGGATAATGGCGACGCCGCCCACGCCGCTCGCCGTTGCAATCGCTGATATCAGATCATTCATTTTGTTTATAAGAGAAGATTATCTCCTTTACAGTTGTTTAAGTTCCATATAAATTTCGTTTATATTATAGCACCGTTTTTCTGCGTTGTAAACGGTTTGTCTGTATTTTTTTATAAAACAAGAGCGATCTCCGCTGACGGAAACCGCTCCTGTCATATCGATCAGAAATCGGAAAACGGACTGTCGCCCCCGCCCGAACCGTTCGAGCCGTTCGAGCCGTTCGAGCTATTCGGGCCTCCGAAATCGGAAAACGGCTCATTCCCCTGCGCAGAATCGCCGTATGTGCCGGAACCGTCCTGCGGACCGCTGTAGCCGCCGTACCCGCCGTAGTTTCCCGGACGACCCTGCTGCTGGCGACGGGAAAACTCCTCCATCCGCTGACGCATCCATGCATCGTAATCAACCGGCGTATTATTGCGCACGGCAAAGATGACAAAGCCGCGGAAGGGAAGAAGTGCGCTCAAAAACATCATGATGAAGGGCGAACGCGCATAATACTTGCGATAGAAGGAATAGAACATCATGCACATCGCAAGAAGTAAAAACAAATAAAACACATAGGTCAGGATCTCACACACGGTGTCTGCCGTCAGCATCCAGCGCATCCCGACGGGCAGCTTGGAGGAAACAAATTCAGCTCCGCCGAAAAGTCCGTCTGCGGTAGTAATCGGGTCACAGTACTCGGGACGCATAAAGCTGAAAAGGATCACGGTATCCAAAACCTTCAAGCCGACAAAAACGACCTCCAGAAGCGTTGCTGCGATTCCCATCCACTTGACTTTTTTGCCGAAGACGTTGACCTCTCCCGCGAGCTTGCCCGCGTATAGGGTATTCAGGAAGGGCACAAACGCCATCCAGCTTCCCTTCATGCCGCGCTTTTTTGCCATGACGTGCATACCGATGCCGCCCAAAATGAGGATGGCGAGATAGATGCCCAACGCCACGCCGAGGGCAATGAACATGGACTGGCGATAGGTCGCCATGAATGCTTCAAACTGCGCCTGAATGTCCAGAGTGTCGCCTGCGGGAAACATCAGAAACAGTTGTGCGAAATTAAATATTAAAAAAAATTCCATCCTTTTCTCCCTGCGCCCCGAAGAGCGGGACGTCAAATTCTACACGTTCCAGAGTCAGCCCTTTTGCGGGCATGGTGCGAAAAAGCAGGGTACGGTCCCCCGTTTTCAGCGCTTGTTCGATATCCGCGCACGACGCCCTGCCGCAGCCGACGGCATACAGCTCTCCGGCGATGATGCGCACCATGTTGTACAAAAATCCGTTGCCCGTGACGCGCACCTCATACAGTGCCGCGCCATACACGGGCGTACTGTCGACGGTGACGGAGAAAACCGTGCGCACCGTCGTCTTTGCGGAGGAACCCGTCGCGCGGAACGCCGCAAAGTCGTGCTCGCCCACAAGCAGCGCCGCCGCCTCCCGCATGCGGGCAAGGTCCGTCCTGCCCTCTGCGCGCACGGCGTACCGCTCCAGAAGAGGCATCGCGCTCGCCGCCGTGTAAAAGCGATAACAGTACGTCTTGCGCCGCGCGTTGCGGGTGCAGTCAAATCCATCGGGCGCTGCGGCGCTTTCCAAAACTTTTACATCTTCGGGCAGCAGGCGGTTGAATGCCTCGCGCAGCTTCCCTGCGGGGATACCCGTCTCGCCGTCCAGATGGACGACCTGCCCCGCCGCGTGCACGCCCGCGTCCGTCCTGCCCGAAAAAGTGACTTTGACGGAGACGCCAAACACCTTTTGCGCCGCATCCTCCAGAACAGACTGAACCGTCCTGCATTGAGGCTGGCGCTGCGAGCCCGAAAAGTGCGTGCCGTCAAAACTGATAAGAAAAACGTATCGCATAGCAGCCTCAGAAGGGAGCGGGCAGGTAGATGCGGAGCAGCACGACGCCCGTGATGAGCACCGCACCCACCAGAAACGCCAGCAGATCGCGCCAAGTAAAGTGCAGTTTTTTATATTTGGTGCGGTGCTTGTCCCCCATGTAACAGCGCGCGTCCATCGCGTCGCCCAGTTCGTCCGCGCGGCGCAGTGCCGAGAGGACAAGCGGGACAAGGATGGGAATGGTCGTTCTGATCTTGTGCATAAGCCCGCCGCGGTCGAGATCGGCACCGCGGGCACGCTGAGCGTTTTTGATGCGGTCCACCTCATCCATGAGCACGGGGATCATGCGAAGCGCGATGCTCATGACGAGCGCTAATGCATGCACGGGAAGCTTGATCCATTTAAGCGGCGTCAAGAGGCTCTCCACGCCGTCGGTAAGCGCAACGGGCGTCGTCGTGAACGTCAGCATGGACGAGCACAACACAAGCAGGACGAGCCGCAGGGAGAGAAGCCCCGCAAACAACAGTCCCTCCCGCGTGATGACGAAGATCCACCACTGGGCGTACACCGTCTCGCCGTCCACAAACAGGATATTGAGCAGCGCGGTAAATATGAGAAGCACCAGAATGCCGCGAATAGAGCGCAGCACCTTTCCGAACGGGACACGCGCAAGCGCAATGATCGCAATGAGGACTGCCGTGCATACAGCAAGTCCGTAGAAGTTGGTCGCAAGAAAGATCGCCACGATGTACGCGATGAGGAATAAAAACTTCATGCGCGGGTCGAGGCGATGCACAAAGGAGTCTCGCGGGTAGTACTGCCCGAAGGTCACGTCTTTCATGCGTCGCCCTCCTTTTTGGGGTGCGACGCGGCGTAGGCAAGCACTTTGTCCGCGAAGTCCTCCGTCGTAAAGTCGCAGTCAACGTCAATCCCTCGCGCCCTCAGCGCGGCGCACAGCTTTGCCGTAAGCGGGACGTCCAGCCCCAGCGCCGTCAGTTCCTCTGTGCGGCGGAACAGTTCCTTCGGCGGCAGGACGTACTTGACCGACCCCTCCGAAAAGACCGCCGCCCGCGTGCAGTTCTCGGAGATCTCGTCCATATCGTGTGAGACGATGACGACCGTCTTGCACCATTCGCGGTGCAGGCGGTGGAGAAGCTCCAGGATCTCCTTCTTGCCGAGAGGATCCAGTCCCGCAGCAGGCTCGTCCAAAATGAGGATCTCGGGACGACTGACGATGACGCCCGCGATCGCGACGCGCCGCTTCTGTCCGCCTGAAAGCTCGAAGGGCGACTGTTCTTTGAGTTCGTCGAAATCCAGCCCCACGACCTCGAGCGCGGCGCACACCGCCGAATCGATCTCCTCTTCCGTCAGCTTCTTCTCCGAAAAGTTTTTAAGTCCGAACGCAACATCATCGCGCACCGTCTCGGCAAAGAGCTGATATTCGGGATACTGGAACACCATGCCCACATGCCTTCTCAAGGCGCGGAAGTCCGTTTTTTTATCGGAGAGGTCGAACTCTCCCACCTTAAGGACGGGCGCGGGCGGAAGCGGCTGCCCCTTTTTCGCCTTGTGCTTTTTGGCATGCTTCAAGGAGGCCGGCAGGCGGATGAGCCCGTTGAGGTGCTGGACAAACGTGCTCTTGCCACTGCCCGTGTGCCCGATGATGCCGAAAAACTCGCCCTCCTCGATGGTCAGGGTGACGTCGTGCAGCGCAGCTGTCTCAAAGGGTGACTTTTCATTATAGGTGTATGAGAGATGCTCGGCTACGATACGCATGCTGCGATCTCCTTTGCCAGAGTCTCCACATCCAGCGTATCTTGGATCTTCATGCCGCCCGCGCGCAGCTTTTCGCAGATGACGCTTATGCGGGGCAGGGACAGATTATAGGTCAAAAGGTCCTCTTTGCGCGCAAAGATCTCGCGCGGGGTTCCCTGCATGACGATATCGCCGCGGTTCATCACGATGGCGCGGTCTGCGAGCAGCGCCTCCTCCATGAAATGCGTAATGAGCAGGACGGTGATCCCCTTCTCCTTGTTGAGGCGGGTGACGACGTCCACGATCTCCCGCCTGCCGCGGGGATCGAGCATGGCGGTGGACTCGTCGAGAATGAGGACGCGCGGGGAAAGTGCCAGCACGCCCGCAATGGCGACGCGCTGTTTCTGCCCGCCCGAAAGCCGTGCAACCGTCGCGGTGCGGTATGCCTCCATGCCGACGGCACGCAGCGCAAAGTCAATGCGCCGTCCGATCTCCTCGCGCGCGAGACCGATATTTTCTGCGCCGAAGGCGACGTCGTCCTCAACGATGGTCGCGACCGTCTGATTATCGGGATTCTGAAAGACGACCCCGACGTCCTTGCGCACTTCGTACAGGTTTTTGGACGTAATTCTGCGAGAAAAAACGGACACCGTTCCCTCGTCCGGTTCCAAAAGTCCGTTGGAAAGGCGCGCGAGCGTACTCTTCCCGCTCCCGTTATGCCCGAGCACGGCAACAAACTCGCCCTGCTCGACGGAAAAATTCAAATTTCGGATAGAAAATGCGCCACTCTCTTCATAGCAAAAGGACACGTTTTCAAATTCGATCGCCTTCATATTCTCCCTTGTGCGCCATGCTTTTAAGTACAATTCTTACATATTATACCAAATCGTGCGACATTTTACAATGAAAACGTAGTGAAATTCTTGCAACTTTTCCACGCACAAAAGGAAAAAGCGACGTTTCCGCGCCCGCGCCGCCCATACTCCCGGGCGGCGCGGGCGCGGCAGGAACAGTTAACTCTCCGCTGCAGCGGAGAGGAAATATATACGGGCAAATTTTTTCATTTTTGCCCCACTTTTTTTCGCGGGCGGGGTTGACTTGTAACGCAAAAGCGATTATAATGAATGTGTGCGTGCAAAGGCGCTTATTTTAACGTGCTTGAAAGCGCATATTGCCCGTGCAGCCTACGCAGAAGCCGCGCCGCGGCGAACGCCGGGTTTGTCTAAAAGAAACTCACGAGATTTCTTTTCGTCAGTTCGCAAAGAAATCTGTGAATTATAATGTTATTTTTTATGGAGGTTTTTCGATGACCAAGATGACGATTGACGGCAATACCGCCGCGTCGCACGTCGCATACGCCTTTTCGGAAGTAGCGGCGATCTACCCC
>JAGHIT010000038.1 GCA_017887095.1 Clostridia bacterium
ACCACCACGCCCCTTTGCTATCAGTCCCGCGACTGGGATCACGGCGTGTTCGTCGGCTCCATCATGTCCAGCGAGACGACGGCAGCCGCAACGGGCGCGACGGGCGTGCTCCGTCACGACCCCATGGCGATGAAGCCCTTCTGCGGCTATCACATGGGCGACTATTTCGCACACTGGATCGAAATGGGCAAGAAGGCGACCAACCCTCCCAAGATTTTCAACGTCAACTGGTTCCGTCAGGACGCGGACGGCGAGTTCCTGTGGCCGGGCTTCGGCGACAACATGCGCGTGCTCGACTGGATCCTGAAGCGCTGCGCCGGCACGGTTGACGCGCAGGAGACGGCGATCGGCTATGTCCCCTACGCAAAGGACATCGATCTCGAGGGGCTTGACTATTCCGTGGAGACGCTCGAGAGCATTCTCTATGTGGACAAGGCGCGCTGGAGCGCCGAAGCAGACGAGATCGCCGGCTTCTACAAGCAGTTCGGCGACAGACTTCCCAAGGAGCTTTCCGAGAGCCTCGCTACCCTTAAAAAGAACTGCGAAGAATAAAATTTTATCAAGCGACAAAAAGCAGGCATTGTTGCCTGCTTTTTGTGATAAAAACGGATACGTATTGCAAAAATTGTACCAAACGGCGGGATTGAACACAGGCCGTGCGACGAAAAGGTTCGTTTTCTTCAAAACGGGGCTTGCCTTTTTGCAGACGGTGTGGTAAGATGAAATAGAGTTGCATACGGTGACTTTGCGACAAAAACTATGCCGTAAATGAGGAGAAATTATGATCTCAAATCAGGAATTGGAACAAAATCTGCAGCAGGGGGAGATCGCATTCAAGGAAAGCGCCCTTCGCGGAACGTGCCGCGCACTCAACGGCTGCGGCATCGCGACTGCGGTGCTCTTTCTGTTGTTTTTTGTCGTTGCGCTGAGCGCTCCGACGGACGAGTCCGCGTCTGCTTATTCCATTTTCATTGCCGCGATGGCCGTTGTGCTGATCGTCTGCACGGGTACTGCTGTCGCGACCATCGTACTCGGCATTGTTTACGGCGTAAAATGCCGCAAGCTCGCACGGCTGAAAGCGCAGTTTGCCAATCGGTTTTCGCCCGCGGCAAACGCGGCTCCGATTGCCTCGCAGCCGATTTCGGTCATGCCGCAGGCGGAAAAAAACGACGCACAGAAAAAGGAGAGCGAAATGCGCAGCGACCAAGAGGAATAAGCATGGAATTTTCCGAATATTTTACATTTTTAGAAGAGTACGGCGTGATGTTTGAGCGCGACTACTCCAAGGGTACGGATTCGACCTGTACGCAGATCTATCGCATCCGCAGGGACGCGGCGAATTATCTGGAGTTCCGTGCGATGAGCGCAAAGGAACGCAGCCTCGTCGTGTGCGCGAACGGGGAGAAAAAGTTTCCGTCGGTGGAGAAGCGATACGCCGCCTTCCTGCGCGGCTGGCGGCTGCGTCACCTGTTTGGAGCCAAGGACGAATGGCAGCTCGCCGCCGACCTCACGCGCCATGTTGTGGAAACGACGGGCATGCTGTTCGGGATCCCGCTTTCAAAGCAAAGCGGTTGATCCTTTTTTGAGTGAGCCGAAATCGTACAATAAGAAAAGCCGCGCCCGCGCAGGCATTTGCCTGCGCGGGCGCGGCGCTTCTTCGCAAAAATCTTTTCTTCGAAAACAGTTTTGCGAGGTATTCTCGTCTCTTGTCTATTGTAGTTCAGGGGCGGCAAGAGAACATGCACCGTTTTTTGCTACCGATCACGCCGCAAGGAAAGCTGCGCCTTTCCGCAGCGGTACCAATTTGCGCGTAAGCGCTTCCGCGGATTTCTCTAAAGCTCGCGACATTTTTCCGCGTCAGTTCGCGGAAAAATGTGTGAACCTCTTACATAACGACAATATTCTTTTCCGTGAACAGCGCTTTGAGGTCTGCGGGGAAATTATCGTCCGTGATGAGAACGTCGATATCCTCGACGCGCGCAAACGTATACGGCATGATCTTGCCGATCTTGGAACTGTCAAGCATCATATACGTCGCCTTTGCCTTGGCGCGGGCAAGTTTCAATAAGTCCGCTTCGATCTGCGCGCCGCACGAAAATCCGTTCCCCGGCGTAAATGCCGAAGCGGAAATGATGGCAAGTTCAAAGTTAGTATTATCAAAATACGCTTTTGCCACGGGGGACGCGGTAGAAAGGTTGTCTTTCATGACCTGCCCGCCCAGCATGGTCACATTGACATTTTTTTTCTGTGCCAGTTCAATGGCGACGGCAAGCCCGTTTGTGAAGATATGCAGGTTTTTATCGGGCAGCTCTTTTGCAAGATACATTGCCGTCGTACCGCCGTCCATAAAGAGCGAGCAGTTCTCGTCGATAAGACTTGCCGCCTTCTGCGCGATCTCAATTTTTTCATCGGTATGGATGGTCGTCTTTTTGGTGTATGGCTCTCCCGAAACTTTCTGCACTTCCTTCACGGACATTGCTCCGCCGCGCACGCGGATGATCCGTCCTTCCTGCTCCAGTTGAAAAAGATCTCTTCTGAGTGTCATCTGCGAAACGTTGGGGAATTGCTCGTCAAGCTGTTCGAGCGTGAGTTTTCCGCGTTTGTCCAACAGATCTGCGATTTCTTCAATACGGTCTCGTTTCATAATTTACCCTCCCGTCGAACTCATGTAAAATTTTAACATAAAATTAAGAAAATTGCAAGCATTCGCGCAAGAAATATTGCTTATTTATAAATTTTGTCAGAATTGCAACAAGGTTCTGCGCAAAGATCTGCGCATATTGTGTAAAAAATTGATAATATTTTTCAGAAAGAAAGACGGTGAAAAAAAAGTCTTTTATGCAAGAATGCTTGCTATTTTTATGCAATGTATGGTAAAATAGAACCATGAAAGCAGAATATTTATGCGCGCTGGACGAATATTTTTGCGCGATTTATTCCGATTATGTACGTCTGAGCGCCCTGGACGGTTATGTAATGCCGGATGTTTTGTATGTGTCCGACGACGGAAACGTTGCGCGTCGTGAGTCTTCCTGCATGCGGCTTTGTTATCAGGAGAAATGCGACGAGATCCTTGCAAAATTCAAAGACGCCCTGACCGATACGACGTTTGCATTCTCTTTTTCATTTCCGACGCTGCGCGAACGCCTCATCAGACGTTTTGAGAAGTATACTTTTTCCAATCTTCTCCCACAAGCGCTTCACCATTGCGGAGAAACAGCGGAAACCGCGGGTGAAAAACTGGACATTTCGCCCAAATATTGGAACAAGATCGTCAAAGGGACGCTCTATCCCGAGAAGAATACGATTTTTGCGCTTGCAATCGTTTGCCGTATGCAGTGGCAGGATGTCACTTCTTTGCTTGCCGTGAGCGGGTTTGAATTCAGAGAGGATGACGTGCGCGACGTTGTCGTGCGCTATCTGATCGAACAGAAACTTTTCAACGAAGAGATGCGCGATGCCTGTCTGGCGGAATATAAACTGACCAATCTTCCCATCAAACGGACAAAGACGCACGGTTAAGCGCGCGCACAGCGCGTAACTTTCGGCGAAACGCTTGACATTTCTGTAAAGTTTATTGTAAAATATCCAAAATACCGGCAGCCGTGAGCGGGAAAAACCTTTACGGACGGGTCTGTGACAGAGAGGACGGCATCAGCTGAGAGCCGTTTGCAGACGTCAAAGGGTATGCGTCCGCTTGTTAAGGTCAGGGTAATGCCTGCGGCAGTCCGCCGTTATCGGACGCAACGAGGGGATGAGTATCCCGAAGTAAAGTGGAACCGCGCCGACGCGCCTTTATGGAACCTGTTTTGCATGATTTGCATAGGTTGCATAGAGGCGCTAAATTTTTATTCACACTTTTTCTTTCGAACTGACGAAAGAAAAAGTCGTGAGGTTTAGAGAAATGCCGCCGCGACAAGGCGGGGATGCGCCCTTGTGCCCTCCCTGCGCAAGGGAGGGTGGATTGCCGCAGGCAAGACAGGAGGGTCGGTCAAATTAAACCCTTCCGTCTCGCTGACGCTCACCACCTCCCCAAACAAAGTCAGGGGAGGCTCTATGCCCTTTGTTATAATCACGCCGCAAGGAAAGTCGCGCCTTTCCGCAGCGGGACTCAATTTGCCAACTCTTTGGCTTAAGCGGAAAGATGAGCGGCGCGCGCTATTTTGTTGCGACTGCGCGCCGCGAGGAAAACCGAACACAAAGCCGCAAGCGACTGTTGGGTTTTCCTAAAACTCACGGAAATTCTTTTTGTCAGTTCAAAAAGAATTTCGTGAAAGGAGAAGATTTTTATGTTTTTTTCAAGATTGCGGAAAGACATCGCCGCGGCGAAGCGAAACGACCCCGCCGCGCGCAACAAGTTTGAGATCTGGCTGACCTATTCGGGCGTGCACGCGCTCTCCTGGCACCGCTGGGCAAACAGATTGTACCGCATGCACTTAAAGCTCCTCGCGCGCATGACCTCGCAGTTCGCCAAATTTTTGACCGGCATCGAGATCCACCCCGCCGCCAAGATCGCCCCGGGCGTGTTCATTGACCACGGCACGGGCGTCGTCATCGGCGAGACCGCCGAAGTCGAGGAGGGCGTCGTCATCTACCAGGGCGTGACGCTGGGCGGCACGGGCAAACAGACGGGCAAGCGTCACCCGACGGTCAAAAGAAACGCTACGATCTCCAGCGGCGCCAAGGTTTTGGGCGGCTTCACGGTGGGCGAAGGCGCGCGCATCGGCGCGGGTGCGGTGGTCTTGAAGGAGGTCCCGCCCTATGCCACCGTCGTGGGCGTGCCCGGTCGCGTCGTACGCATCAACGGCGAAAAGACGCAGGATCTCATCCCCGAAAAGGACGACCCCGTCCTGCGCGAGATCTGCGCGCTGCGTGAGCGCATCTTTGAGCTGGAGGAGCGGCTGGACGCGGCGATCGCATACGCGGAAAACGGGGACCGTACCCCCAAAAAATGAAACCAAACAGGAACAAAAAGACGAGAATTGATGGGAGAAAATTATTGTTAGGCGCTCTGCGCCGTACAATGGGTTGTCTATCAAAAATCACGGAAATTCTTTTCGTCAGTTCGAAAAGAATTTCGTGAACATATATCAATGACGTCCGCAAGCAAAACCACGCTTTTGCGCCGCGGTACTCAAATTGTCGCTTTGCGACTTTTGGGGAAAGCGTGAAGGCGGCGAAGCTACAATGTTGCGAAAGTCGCCGCCGAGAGAAAACACATTGTTTGGCGCTCTGCGCCGTACAATGGGTTGTCTATCAAAAATCACGGAAATTCTTTTCGTCAGTTCGAAAAGAATTTCCGTGAACATACGGGAGGAAAGTCATGAAAATTTACAACACGCTGACGAGAAGAAAGGAAGAATTTGTCCCTCTGGAAGAGGGAAAAGTTAAAATGTACGCCTGCGGCATCACCGTCTCGGGCGAGGCGCATATCGGACACGCTTTTCAGGCGATCGTCTACGATATTTTCCGCAAGTTCCTGGAAAAACAGGGATATCAGGTGACGTACGCCCGCAACTATACGGACGTGGACGACAAGATCATCGCGCGCTCCAAAGAGACGGGCATCCCCGCCGACAAGTATGCCGCAATGATGATCGGAAAGATCGACGCGGTCATGCAGCGCGCCGAGGTGGACGAGCCCACGCTCTGGCTCAAGGCGACCGAGAATATCGGCAACATCATCGACTTTATTCAGGGGCTGATCGACGGCGGTCACGCCTATCCCGCCGCCAACGGGGACGTGTATTTTGACGTGGATACCTTCCCCGCCTACGGGCAGCTCTCGGGCAGGGACAAGGAGGACGCGCTGGACGGCGTGCGCGTCGAGAACGACGAGGAGAAGAAAAACCCCTATGACTTCGCGCTTTGGAAGGCGGCAAAGGAGGGGGAGATCAGCTGGGATTCGCCCTGGGGCAAGGGGCGTCCGGGCTGGCATATCGAGTGCTCGGCGATGAACCGTGCGGCGTTCGGCGACCAGATCGATATCCACGGCGGCGGGCGCGACCTCATCTTTCCCCACCACGAGAACGAGATCGCGCAGACCGAGGCACTGACGGGCAAGCGGTTTGCAAAGTACTGGATGCACAACGGGCTGATCAAGGTCAACGGGCAGAAGATGAGCAAGTCTTTGGGCAACAGCCTGCTTTTGTCCGACCTTCTGGACAAGTACTCGCCCGAGGCGTTGAAGTTCGCGCTGCTCTCCGCAAGCTACCGCGGCGACGTCAACATTACGGACGATCTGTTCCCGCAGGCGGAGGCGCATGTCGCGCGCTTTTACGAGCTGATCGAAAAGACCGAGGCGCAGTTCCCGGACGAGACGGGCAAGGAGACGGAGATCGACAAGAAGTTTGATGCGGCAATGTCGGACGACTTCAATACTGCCCTTGCGCTTTCGGACCTGTTCGGGTATTTCAGGGAAGTTTCCCGCCTGCTCGCGGAAAACGACGCCAAGGCGCGCCGCATGACCAATCAGATCCGCGAGACATACGCCCTTTTGGGGCTGTTCCGGCGCGACCCCGCGCAGTACTTCGCGCTTTACGGCAAGAAAGAGGAAGTCCCTGCCGAGGTCGTCGCCGTTGCCGAGGAGCGCAAGGCGGCGCGCGCAGAAAAGAACTGGGCGAAATCGGACGAACTGCGCGAAAAACTCAAGGAGATGGGCTACGCGGTGAAGGACTCGAAAGAGGGATATACACTAAACAAAATGTAAAGGGTTCACAAGTTTTTCCGCGAACTGACGCGGAAAAACTTCGTGAGATTGAGGGCGCCGCCCTCTGCGCGGAGATGGCAACAAAATAGCCTCCGCGCATTCACCCGCTGAGGTCGCAAGCGACAAATTGAGTACCGCTGGCGCAGGGAAACCCTGCTTGCGGCGTAATTATAGCAAAAGGCGAAAGGCTTCTCCTGCCTCCCCTGAAAATATAGATAGAAAGACGATAGAAATCGCAAAAATATTTTTGAAGAAAAGATTTTTGCGAAGAGGGTGAGGCGTGCGTTATGCGCATCAGCACAGTATGCTGTGCGCGCACGCCGAACTTAGAAATCGCCTTTTTCAGCGGCGATTTCTTGA
>JAGHIT010000039.1 GCA_017887095.1 Clostridia bacterium
ATTGATAAAAGCAACTTATCGATAACGGGGAAAATCAAAATATTTTCAAGATACGCCGGAACAGTGCGTCACCGCACCAACGTTTGCACCATAAGCGTCTGAGGCGGCCGATTTGCACGCAATCGAAGAAATTTTCCATTCCTTTTATAGTATAGTGAATTATTAAACTAAGTGCAGTAAAAAGCCGAGCAAAAGCTCGGCTTTCGTATTTTGCGCAATTGTTTTTTCCTTGACACAAAAGGCTTTTTCTGATACCATCCGACCCCAAGCAACCAAACACCGACAGTGATGGGGTGGTGAGGTTAGAAACAGGTTGCCTGTGGTGGCTAGGGCCTGAAAGCTATTTCAAAGGAAAAAGCGGATAGAACATTAACATAACAAGCTAATGCGAACGGAACCAATAAAATCACATGACCAAAAATGGAAAAAAGCGCGTGTACTTCTACAAAGCCGGTGCATGTTGCTTTTCGATATGTATTTCCAACTTGAAAAACATATAAAAAAGGCGTAAAAACCATTTAAAAATAGTAAAAACGGATGTTTTTTACGGAGACGGAATTTTCCATAAAAAATTTTTTCCAATCTTATTTACATTACTGGTAATGTATGATATAATTCAAATACACTCGTAAAAGGGTAATAATGAGCAGATAATATTGCGGGAAAAAGAATGCAGCAGCAGATCAGCCGTGCGCTGCGCGACTGTTCAGACATCGGCGCAGCCATGAAGGAGCGCGTCAAGCAGACGGCGATGGAGATGGGGTATGTCCCCAATCGCATTGCGGGATTCCTGCGCTCCAAGCGCTCCAATATCATCGCTGTGGCGATCACTTCGCTGACCAATCCATTTTTAGCGATCTGCATGGATCATTGCACCGATTATATGGGGGAGAAGGGTTACCGCCCGCTCATCTCCATTATGCGGGAAGAGCTGGACGTCGCGCGAAATGCCGCTGTTCGTGCGGCTCGGCGCACTCATTCCGCTCGCATATGAGGCGAGAAACACCAAAGAGCAGAAGTGGAACAAGCTCGTATTCGATTTCTACCCCGATAAAGGCGGCGCGGACGAAGGGTACCTGTACGAGGACGACGGCGAGACGACCGCGTATAAGTTCGGTCAGTTCCGCAAGAGTGGCTATGCGGCGCGTTTCGATCAGGAAGAAAACGCCTATGTGATCACCATGTCCGCGGCGGAGGGAGGCTTTGAAGGAGAGCGGGCATACCATGTCCGAGAGATCTCCGTAAAGTTCCACTGTCTGAAGGATGCGGGCACTGTGCGCAGCGTGACGGTCAACGGGGAGGAAGTACCCTTCAAGCGGACAAAGAGGGACACAGGCGCCTTCCCGCTCGATACAAGCCTCTCCGCACCTGATGCGTACGTCGTAGGTGTTTCTTTCCTGGCAGACGTTGCAAAAGAGCAGTCCGTCGTCTTTTTCTGCGAATGACTGAGGAGGCAAAATGCAGTATTGTACGACAATTCCGATCTCGGAACACATTCGTCTGGATCTGTTTACGGCGGAGATGTTCCGCGTGCGCGTTTCGGCGCTGCCGGGGGAGAAGTTCCCGGAAAAATACGAAATTCCATTTGCTGTCGGCAGGACTTCGCCGTGGGAGGCGGTGGAATATCGTGCGGACGGGGAGACGGACAGCACGATGGTTGCCGTCCGCACGGAAAAGTTCGTCGTCTACGTCCGCAAGGATACGGGGACTTTTATGGTCGAGACCTTGCAGGGCAGACGGCTGTATCCGGAGGCTGCGCCCCGCTACGGCATGTTCAAAAATCACTGTATTCTGTTCGACGCCGCAAGCTTCTGGAAAGAGGAGAGTAGCAGTTCCCGCTATTCGCATTGGTTTTACCGCCGCGAAACGGGTCGGTACGACATTCTCCTGAAAGAGGACGCGCTGCTCGATACCTATTTTATCCGGGCGGAAACGTATCAGAAGGGGTACGCGCTGCTGAACGAACTCGTCGGCGCGGAGCCGATGCTGCCGAAGAAGGGCTACGGCTACTATCAGACGCAGCACCTGGGCGCCAAGGGCAGTCAGCCGCTTCTGATGCAGACGGCGGCACTTCTGCGCGAGCGCGACATCCCCTGCGATACGCTCATCCTCGACTATGAGTGGGGCGACGGTGCGAACGGCGGAGAGGAGGTTCCGTGGGGCAGCCGCCTCGACTGGTCGGATGCGTATTGTTGGCCAAAGTCTCCCGCAGACATGATCGCCGAACTTCATGAAATGCACTTCGACGTGATGACGATCCGCCACAGCATTCCTTCGTATGAGGGGCGCATGGATGAGGATTGGGTGTGCGCGGAGTACGCCGCCGGTCTTTGGTGGGAAAAACTGCAAGAGCAGCTGGAGATCGGCGTCGCCGGAACCTGGCAGGACACGCGGCGGACGGATATCACGAACGCCCGTATCTACGCGGGGCTGGAGGAGCGGACGGGGAAGCGGGTCTCCATGCTCTCCGATTACGATTTGTACCGCGATTCTTGCTGGACGAAGGACTGCGTGATGACGCCCGAAAAGCAGAAGATCGGCGGGAGAAGGTCACCCTTTTTCTGGACGGGGGACGCCGCCGTGAAGACGTGGGAGGATCTCGCCTTTCAGATCTACGGGATCGTCAACGAACACGGCGCGCTGAAGGGGATTACCTACCTGACGAACGACGGGTTCCGCCCCGGCGGCAGGGAACTTGCCGTGCGGTGCGATCAGTTTTTATGTTTCAATTCCGTCGCACGTTCGCATAACCACAAGCCGTGGCAGTCGTCCGGCGGAGGGGATGACCTTTCCGAGCGCATGGCGATCGGAAAAGAGCGGGAACGGGAAACAGAGGAAGAGCGTTCTGCGGCGGAGCTTTTGGGGCTTGATCGTCCCGATCCGGTGCAGGAAGAAATCATTCGTAAATTCTTAAAGCTGCGCTACCGGCTTCTTCCCTATCTCTATTCGGCGGCGCGGGAGTGCTTCGATACGGGGCTTCCCGTCACACGGCCATTTATGGCGGCGTTTGAGGCGGACAAAAATTGCTGCGAAAATCAATATCCGATGCAGTATATGTTCGGGAAGGACATTCTTGTCTGTCCCGTGTGGCACGCGGGAAATGCGATGGAGGTCTACCTCCCCGAAGGGTGCGATTGGGTAAACTTTTTCAC
>JAGHIT010000040.1 GCA_017887095.1 Clostridia bacterium
CAAAGTTTTTCTATCAAGGAGTACGTCCGAAAAATATTTTTGCATAAAGAGATAATCTGTGTACAGAATAAGCTTGAGCGCAAGAAAACATCTATAAATCCACATCATCCAAGTATTTTTATAAGCCATGACTGTCCATAAAAATATGTGACAGTTTATAAGCTCGACCGATTTTCCCGAAACAAATACGAAACGGCGATACATAAAAAAGCATTCCGCGACAACGGCGTGAAAGTATTATCCGCAATGGAGAATATCCCCGACACGCCAGAGGGAATAATCCTTGAAAGTTTGTTAGAGGGTATGAATCAATACTACTCTGCCGAACTGTCTCAAAAAAAAACGCGGACTTCACGAATGCAGACAAAAAGGCACTTTTACGGGCGGAAATCTCCTCTATGGTTACCGCATTGAAAATAAGCGAATCGTCGTCGATCCTGAAGAAGCCGAGAATGTCAACTTCGTCTTTGAACAGTATGCGTTAGGAAGAACAGTCCGGGAGATCATGGAAATGCTGAACGAACGCGGCGTTTTATGGAAAGGAAGGCCGTTTGCAAGATGTACCGTCTATCATATGCTGACAAGGGAACACTACATCGGGATCTATCGCGTCAACGGAGAAGTATTGCTAAATACCTATCCCGCGATCGTCCCAAAACCACTCTTTGAAGAAGTTCGCGCGAAACTTGCAAAAAAACCAAAAAGGATCGTCCAGCGCGCACAACCTCTTTCTCCTGAAGGGGAAAATTAAATGCGGTTATTGCGGACGTTCCGTCAATGGAGAGAGCGGGACTTCGCAGTCGGGTTACAGCTGCTACTATTACAAGTGCGCCAATCGAAAACTCAACAGTAAAACGTGCAAACTAAAACCGATCCGGCAGAAAGATTTAGAAGATCTTGTTCTGCAAACGACATCGCAGCTTCTTGGCGATGAAGAAACTCTCTCCGCTATCGCTGACGAAATAGAAGTTATGCACGCAAAAATGCGTAAAGATCGCTCCGTCCTGTGTTCCCTGCTTGCGCAGCGGGAAAAGACACAAAAATCGCTGAATAACCTTTTGAAAGCCATCGAGGAGGGCATTCTGACCGCTACAACCAAAACCCGCATGACGGAGCTGGAAGAGCAAATTGCACTGCTTGATATCAAGATCGAAGGAGAAACGCAGAAGGAGGAACAAGTCATCACAAAAGACCAGGTGATCGCATACCTGCGCAATATTGCCAAATATGAACCGCGCTTCCTCATCAACGTTTTTGTCAAAGAAATTGTCCTGTATAACGACAAAATAGAGATCTACTATTACTACACAGATAAAAAAGATCCCGATGAACCCACTGACAAGGTCCATCGGGATCTTACTTTTCATAATTATAATGTTCGCATCCGGAAAACTTATTTCGGATTATTGACAAAAATAAAGAAAGACACAGCCCACTGCTCTCGCAGTTCGACTGTGTCTCTCTTGGTGCACCGTAAGAGATTCGAACTCCTGGCCTTCGGTTCCGTAGACCGACGCTATATCCAGCTTAGCTAACGGTGCTTCATTCATTTGAGCACTCCGCTATTATACCCATTTCTGCAATATTTGTCAACAATTTTTTCCCACCTTTTAGGATATCCACAGAAAATTTCTGCTTGGGGATAGCATGTTGGAATTTTTCCGGGTTTTTATGGATAAATTTGTCGATTTATATCGTTTTCCAGTCTGTTTGGGGATAAAATGTGGATAACTTGTTTCAAAACTTATGTTCGGGCTCTTGCAGCCGTGTCGATATCCCCATTTTTTTGGGGGAAATCCCCCGCTTTTTATCCAATTTCAGGACGAGACGGATCCTCACCTTCCAGCGTAGTCACCTTGAGCGCGTGAGGAATACATACGATCACTTCCCCGCCCCCGCCGATCGCCTGCATGTGCGTACAATCCTTCCGGCGGCTGCAATCGGCATCCTGCATACGGACCATCCGCGCCGTCTCATCGATCGCGATGACATTATACCCAAACTCTGTCTCGATATGTACGAGCAAAATCTCTCCCCGCTCTTCGGATACAGCAAGCTCCCAGCCCGGAGAAATCGTGCCGCCGCTTCCGAACATGTACTGATAGACAATTTCTCCTCGCACTTCTATCCTGATCCCTTCGGGCTTCCCCGCATGCCGTCCGAGACAAGTGCAAAACAGCGCCACAATCAACACTGCAAGCAGAATGTATACAATTAAATCACCGAACACAAACGGTTTTCCCTCTCTGATCTGACGGGTGCGATTCATATAATCACCTCGACCGTCAGCCCCTCCGCCGACACGCGGAGCCCTTCACCCAAATTGGAATATGCAACATATGTATCTGATGCAGCATCATACCAAATAAACAGAGTGCCGAACTCATTTGAATGCAAGCGCGCATAGTCCAATGCCTCCGGCAGATCCATCGTGACAATCGCTGTGGCGCGCGCATCCCCTTCCGCCGCACTGCCGCCGACAATGGTCGCACAGACGACATGACTGCCCCCTCCGACGGGGACACCTGTATCCGGATCGATGATATGGCTGTATCGCATGTCTCCGATCGTATAATACTGCTCGTAATCGCCGCTTACAGAGAGAACACTGTCCCTGATTCGCAGAACAGCATAATTTTTTCCGAACTGTTCTCGCGGGGAATTGAGCGAGACTTCCCAAACCCCGTCCCCGGAAGAAGGATCAGCAAACAGTGTCATGCTGCTCCCGCCCAATGTGTAATACCCAAGCGTCTGTCCACACGAGAGAAGAGTGGCTCGGATACGATCCACGCAATATCCCTTGCCTATTCCGCCAAGATTGAGCTGCATGGTATAACGCATTCCGTTCGCTTCGACATATGCATTTTCGGGCTTTTTCGCATAAAAAGCATCTCCTTCCGAGTATACTTCCACTGCGCCGAAATCACACAAGGAATCCTCGGAAAACAACGTAAGATAGCGATTATCAGGCAATTGAAGTTCGGGTTCTGCACGATCATACGGCATGGTCGGAGTATAGTCGACTGCCATATGACGAGGAGAAAAGCCCCAAAGATCGACCAGCAGCCCCGTCGCGGGATTATAGGCGCCGTCCGTCTCCTCATAAACTGATTTTGCGGCAAGAAGCACCTCATACGTTTCAGCGTCGATCTCGATTGTCTCCCCCGCATCGGCAGCATTAAAACGTGAAATGCAGCTATCCTCCGAAGAAACAGAGAGACTCGCATCAATCTTCTTTGACAGACGCTCAATTTCCGCATGAATCTCTTTTTCGCGCTGCGCATCCTGCGGCACATACACCCATCGCGCCTGTGTACCGAAGATGCCAAAATCATCAAAATAAGATAATTGCTCTCCCGTACAAGCGGAGAGCAGCAGTAAAGATGCCAGCCCGACCGCACATGATGCAAATATTTTTTTCATGCCGCCCTCCTCCGTAAAAACGCATTCAGTATAACAGATTTCATTAAAAATGACAAGAAAAAAGGACGGTTACCCGTCCATAACTGCTCCCGCTTAATTGTGTTTGGTATGCGAACGAAATATGAGAGAAGCGAGAAAGGAAAACACAACTGCCGCCGATACGCCCGCGCTTGCCGCGGAAAGCGAACCCGTAAGCGCCTGAAACAATCCTTCCTGAGCGCCCTTCATGGCGCCGCTTGCAAGCAAATAGCCAAAACCTGAGATTGGAACGGTTGCGCCGGCGCCCGCCCATTCGACAAGAGGCTGATAGATCCCGAACGCCGTCAAGACAATACCTGACAGCATAAAGATAACCAGGATCTTCCCTGCCGTCAAATCTGTAAAATTGATGACGACCTGCGCCACGGCACAAATAAGTCCGCCCACCAGAAACGCCTTGAAAAAAGCATATAAGATCTCCAGTACTTCCATCTCGCCCCCTATTTCTCCAACGTGACCGCATGCGCGATGCACGGAATGCTCTCCCCCTGTCCCGATGAAACAGTGGAAAGAAGCGCGCCCGTCGCCAGAAACAAAATGCGGTGAAATTCGCCAGCCATCATCTTTGCATGCAGATAAGAATTAAGCACAATCGCCGAACAACCCGCGCCGCTCCCGCCCTGAAACTCATCCTCCAGGACGTTGTACACGATCTCGCCGCAGTCGATGTGATTTTCTCCAATGTCCAGTCCCTTCTCCCATGTCAGATCTTTGAGAATACGGCTTCCGAGCGCGCCCAGATCGCCCGTGACGATCAGATCGTACGCATCAGGCTCTTCCCCTGTCTCGCGGAAATGGGTGAGAATGGTATCCGCCGCGGCAGGCGCCATCGCCGCGCCCATATTGTTGACATCGGTGATGCCGTAGTCCACAACTTTCCCCAGCGTCGCAGACGTAATGCGGATGCCGTCACCCTCGCCCGCAACGAGCGAAGCCCCGGCGCCCGTCACCGTCCATTGCGACTGCGGCGGACGGGTACAGCCCAGCTCCAGCGGGTAGCGATACTGTCGCTCGGCAGATGCAAAATGACTGCCCGTTGCCGCAACGACGTGACGAAAGTATCCGCCGTCGACAAACGCCGCCGCAAGGGCGAGGCTCTCCGCCATCGTCGAACAGGCGCCGTACACGCCGAGAAAGGGAACGGAAAAATCGCGCGCCGCAAAGCTTGCCGAAATGATCTGATTGAGCAGATCACCAGAGATGATGAGGTCGACCTCGCCGCGATCGAGGTGCGCGTTCGTGATCGCGCCGTCGATGACGTGCGAGAGCATCTTGCACTCTGCCTTTTCGTAGGTGCTCTCGCCGAACATGTCGTCCGCAAGCGCCGTTTCGACATACCGCCCGACGATCCCCTCGCACTCCTTTGTCCCCGCGATCGTGCTCACGGCGACGATGCGCGGCTGTCTTTGAAAAATGATCCGCTGTCCCATATCAGCGGCAGTTTGCGCATCTTTGGAAAAGATATGCAAAAAGGCGGCCTCTAGAGCCGCCCCAACTGGTTGAGAATGACGATTTTTCAGAGGCTGTGCCGCAGGGGGATGCTCGCCTCGGCGTTCAGGCTCATGGGTGAGAAATGCCCGAGGCGGTATTGCACAAGCCCCTCGGAAGCAATCATCGCCGCATTGTCCGTGCAGTGCTTTTTGACGGGAAGCACGAGCTTTAAGCCCGCTTCCTCACAAGCCTTTGTCAGCTTCTCCCGCAGGTATCCGTTTGCAGCGACGCCGCCGCCCGCCGTGACCACCTTGGCGCCCGTCTCATGCGCGCCCTCGATGGTCTTTTGCACAAGAATATCGAGCGCCGCGCTCTGAAAGGACGCCGCGGCGTCCGCCCTGCTCCACGGCTCTCCCTTCTGCTCCCTAGTATGCACATAGTTGATGACCGCCGTCTTTAAGCCGCTGTAAGAAAAGTCGTACCCGCCCATGCCCTTGAGCATCTTGGGCATCGGGACGACGGGACAGCCTTCCCGCGCGAGCGCTTCGACGTGCGGGCCGCCGGGATAGGGAAGCCCCAGAACGCGCGCGACCTTATCGAACGCCTCGCCTGCCGCATCGTCCAGCGTGCCGCCGAGGACGCGGAATTTGTCCGCGCGCTCCGCGTACAGAATGGCGGTATGCCCGCCGCTTGCAAGCAGGGTGATAAAGGGCGGCTCAAGCGTTATATCCTCCAGATACGCCGCGGCAAGGTGCCCGCGGATATGGTCGACGCCGATGAGCGGGATATTGAGTCCGTATGCAAACCCCTTGGCGAAGGACAGCCCGACGAGGAGCGCTCCTAACAGCCCCGCGCCGTAGGTCACGGCGACGGCGTCCAACTCCTCTTTTTGAACGTTTGCCGACTGAAGGGCGCGCGCAACGACCTCGTCCACCGCCTCCGCATGGGCGCGTGAAGCGATCTCGGGCACGACGCCGCCGTACTTTGCCTGCGTCGCCGCCGAGGACGCGATCTCGTCCGATAACAGCTCCCGCCCGCGGATGACGGCCGCCGCCGTCTCATCGCAGGAGGACTCGATTCCTAAAATAAGTGGATTTTGCTTCATTTTTTCTTAAAAAATTCAAACTTTCCTTTCATCCGAAAGAAAAGTTTGAATTGTTATTACGATTTTTTCAAATAGTCGATGATAAATCCCTGAATATCGCCGTCCATGACCGCCTGCACGTCGCCCATCTCATAGCCCGTTCTGTGATCCTTGACGAGCGTATAGGGACAGAACACATAGGAGCGGATCTGCGAGCCCCATTCGATCTTCTTGGTCTCGCCCTTCAATGCCGCCTCTTCCTGCATGCGCTGTTCGAGCTGCTTCTCAAGAAGCCTGCTGCGCAGGTACTTGAACGCCATTTCCTTGTTCTGCAGCTGGCTGCGCTCGTTCTGACAGGTCACGACGATGCCCGTCGGGAAGTGCGTGATGCGAATGGCGGTCTCCGTCTTGTTGACTTTCTGTCCGCCCGCACCCGAGGAGCGGTAGACGTCGATGCGGATATCCTCATCCTTGATCTCGATCTCGCCGTCGTCGTCGACTTCGGGCATGACCTCGACCGAGGCAAAAGAGGTCTGACGGCGCTTGTTCGCATCAAAGGGAGAAATGCGCACGAGGCGATGCACGCCGATCTCCGCCTTTAAGTAGCCGTAGGCGTTCTCCCCCTCCACCTTGAAGTCCACCGACTTGAGCCCTGCGGAATCGCCGGGCAAACGGTCGATCTCGGTGACCTTGTAGCCGTTCTTTTCGGCGTAGCGACAGTACATGCGATAGAGCATCTGGCACCAGTCGCACGCCTCCGTGCCGCCTGCGCCCGCATGGAGGGACATGAGGGCATTGGAACCGTCATACTTGCCGCGCAGCAGCGCGCGGATGCGCATCTCCTCGATGTCCTTCTCCGCCGCCGACATCATGCCGTCCAGCTCGCCGACGAGGTCCTCTTCCCCCGTCTCCTCGATGAGGTCGATGATCTCCATCGCGTCGTCGAGCGCCTTTCTGCCCTTTTCGTATGCTGCGATCTTGTTCTCCGTGGAGGAAATCTCACGCCCGATCTTTGCCGAGCGCTCCAAATCCTGCCAGACTTCCGGCTTTTCCTGCTCCGCCTTGAGCTCTTTTAGTTGTGCATAGCGGTTGTCAATATCGAGGGCGTACTTGGCTTCGCCGAGCGTCTCCTCGAGCGACTTGATCCGCAATCTGTAATCATCTGCTTTGAACATAGTTTTCCTTGAATATCAATAGGGTCTGCCGTGGCACTTCTTGTACTTCAATCCGCTGCCGCAGGGACAGGGATCGTTGGGGCCGACCTTCTTATCCTTTTTGATGGTTGCGGGGTTGAACTTCACGTCCCCCGAAGTGCGCAGGGAATCGACGTCCACCGCCTTTGGAAGCGCCTCTGCGCCCACCGTCTCCACCTGCTCTGCCTGCTGCGCCTGTGCGGGCTGCGCAGCGGGCTGGGACGCCTGCTGAACAGGCTGTGCGGCGGGTTGCTGCGCAGGCTGCGTGTTCTGCTGTACCCCGGCAGGCTGCTGCGCGGGCTGTGCGGGACGGTTCGCAGAAGGGAAGATGCGCTGCACGGGACGGGGCTGCGCCTTGATCTGGCACTTTAAAAGGAAGCGGATGGTACGCTCCTGAATGCGCTCGACCATCTCGTCGAACATGGCGAAGCCTTCCTGCTTGTAGGCGATAACGGGATCGGACTGACCGTACGAGCGAAGCCCGATGCCTTTGCGCAGCTGATCCATCGCATCGATATGATCGATCCAGTTGCTGTTGACGTAGGAGAGCAGGATATCGCGCTCGACCTTGCCGAAGTCTACGCCGGGCATCTCGGTCTGAATGCGCGCGATCTTTTCTTCGTAGCACTTGGTCGTCTTGTCCGTGATGCGCTTGAGTGCGACGTCGTAGTCCCATTTCCCCAGCTTCTCGCGAGTGACGTAGTTTGTCCCCTCGGGCAGGAGATATCGCTCGAGCGCCGTATTCAGATCGGTCTCGCTCCACTTTTCGGGAGAGTCCTCGATATTCACCGTCTCCTTGAGGATGCCCTCCACATAGCCGGGAATATACTTGAGCACCTGTTCGTGCACGTTTTCGCCGCGGATGACGCGCATGCGCTCTGCATACATGATCATACGCTGCTTGTTCATGACGTCGTCGTACTGCAGGACGTTCTTACGGATGGCGAAGTTCCTGCCCTCGATCTGCTTTTGCGCGTACTCGATGAGGTTGGTGAGCACCTTGGACTCCAGGCATTCGTCATCCTGCATCTTGCTGCGCTCGTAGATGTGCTTCATCCGATCGCCGCCGAAGCGCTGCATCAGATCGTCCTCGAGCGAAATGAAGAACACGGACGCACCGACGTCGCCCTGACGGCCGGAACGGCCGCGCAGCTGGTTGTCGATACGGCGGGACTCATGCCGCTCGGTGCCGATGATGCAAAGACCGCCCGCCTCGATGACCTTCTTCTTTTCGGCGTCCGTCTGCTCCTTGTAGGACTTATAGAGCGCATTGTAGCGTTCGCGGACGTCGATCGCCTCCTGATCGTCGCCCAAATCGACAAAGGAAGTCGCGCGCTCGATTACGTCGTGCTCCACGCCCTCCTCGCGCAGCCGCTTCTTGGCAAGATACTCGGGGTTGCCGCCCAAGAGGATATCGGTACCGCGGCCCGCCATGTTGGTCGCGATCGTGACCGAGCCGAAGCGACCCGCCTGCGCGACGATCTCCGCCTCACGCTCGTGGTTCTTCGCATTGAGAATGTTGTGCTTGACGCCGTTGCGGATGAGGAGCCTGGAGATCTCCTCCGACTTCTCGACAGACACCGTACCCACAAGGATGGGCTGCCCCTTCTCGTGCCGCTCCACGATCTCGCGGACGATCGCCTTCTTCTTGCCCTCCACGGTGGAGAAGATACGATCGTGCATGTCAATGCGGCGCACGGGCTTGTTGGTGGGGATCTCGATGACGTCCAGCGAGTAGATCGTGCGGAATTCGCCCTCCTCCGTCTTTGCCGTACCCGTCATACCCGAGAGTTTCTTATAAAGACGGAAATAGTTCTGGAAGGTGATGGTCGCGTAGGTCTTGTTCTCCTCGCGGACGCGCACGCCCTCCTTTGCCTCGATCGCCTGATGCAGACCGTCGGAATACCGCCTGCCCTCCATGAGACGCCCCGTGAACTCATCGACGATGACGATCTCGCCGTCCTTGATAATATACTGCTCGTTGAGGTGGAAGATGTGGTGCGCCTTTAACGCCTGCTGGATATGGTGGTTGAGCGTGGCGTTCGCGACGTCCGCAATGCTCTCGACGCCGAAGTACTTTTCCGCCTTCTCTGCGCCGTACTCGGTAAGACGCACCTGGCGCTCCTTGCGCTCGATGACGAAGTCCCACTGCAGCGCTTCTGCCGCGGCGACCTTCTGCGCGGTCGGAACGTGCTTTCTGCGCGAGGTCTCCTCTGCGTCCTTGAGCTCGTCGTCAAAGCCGCCCGAAAGCGTTCTGACGAACTTATCCACGCGCTGATACAGTTCGCTCGACTGCTCGCCCTTGCCCGAAATGATGAGGGGCGTACGCGCTTCATCGATGAGGATGGAGTCGACCTCGTCGACGATGGCAAAGTTCAGCTCGCGCTGAACCATGAGCTTCAGGTCGTTCTTGAGGTTGTCGCGCAGGTAGTCAAATCCGAACTCATTGTTGGTGCCGTAGGTGATATCGCACTGATATGCGGCACGCTTCTGCTCATCGTTCATACCGGGCACAACGACGCCGACGGTCAGCCCCATGAACTTGTGGAC
>JAGHIT010000041.1 GCA_017887095.1 Clostridia bacterium
AGTGGGGCGAGTTCTCCTTGGGAATGGAGACGGAGCCGCAGTTGACATAGAGGTATTCCCCGCGCATTTCGCAGGCGGGGACGTGGAAATGCCCGTTGACGAGCACGTCGCCCGCCTTCAGGACGGCGTATTCGTTGTGCCCGTGTGTCAGAAGCAGTGTCCTTCCTGCGGCGGACAAAACGGCATAGGATGCGGTGATGGGGAATTCCAAGACCATCGTATCCACGTCCGAATCGCAGTTGCCGCGTACGCAGAGGATCTCAGTTTTCATTGAGTTCAGGATGGCGGCTGTTTCCAGGGTGGAATACTCTTTGGGCAGGGCGTTGCGCGCGCCGTGGTAAAGAAGATCGCCCAGCAAAATGAGCTTGTTTGCCTTTTCTTCAAGATAGCGTTCTTTCAGAAGGCGGCAGTAATATGCGGAGCCGTGAATATCCGATGCGATCATGTATTTCATGTGGTTTCCTCCAGTTCGGCAATGATCTCTTTGAGTTTTGTAAGAACGCCGCCCTCGGTATTGGCGGGAATGGTGCGCCCGATCAGCTTCTTGAGAGGTGGATAGGCGTTTTCGGGTACATATGCCCGCCCGCATTCGGTGAGCATTTCATAGTCGTTCATGTGATCGCCGAAGGCAACGCATTCTTCGCGCTCAAAGGAAAACGCCTTGCGGATAAAGCGAATTGCTTCTCCCTTATTTGCATCCGGCGAGGAGATGTCGCACCAGTCAAAGCCTGAGAGAATGGTGCGCAGATTGGGGAGCCGTTGCGGCAGGACTTTGATGCAGTTTTCCGCCGCCGCAATTTCGTCGTAGACGGCAATCTTACAGATATCCTCTTTTCCGATAACGTTCTCCAGGTTGTCTACTTTTTTGCAGTTGGTGTAGGAGAGCATCGCGTATTGAAAAAAGGGCATTGCGGTATCTTCGATATAGGCGTAATCTGCGCCGCACAGCATGGGGTAAAGGTGGGGCAGTGCGCGCACCTCGCGCACCGCATCGAGAACATCCCTGTCTCGGATGGGCGAGAGATGAAGCGTTTTGCCGCGAAATTTGACGAGTGCGCCGTTTTCACAGATGAAAAGCACGTCGTTGACGACGGGCGCAAACAGTTTTTTCAGATTTGCGTACTGGCGTCCGCTGGAGGGAGCGAACAGAACGCCGAGACTGTGAAGTTTGCGGATGAGCGGGAAAATGCCTTCCGGCAGGCGCCGTTCTCCGTCGAGAAGCGTCCCGTCAAGATCGGATGCAACGAATTTTATCATACGTATCCCATTTTTTGCGCCGCAGGATCAAAAATGCAGTGTTGCGGCATTGAAGAAAGGACGGCACAGGCGTGCCGCCGGAAGGTTCAGTACAAAGAAACGAGATTGATCTCGCCGAGCTTTTTTTCGGGAGTGGACCGATAAACTTCCAACAGACCCGCAGTGTCCTCGGCTTTGACGGAGCGAAAACGGAAGGCCGAGACGTCCACGGCGCCGCGCACGGCGAGATTGATCGCGGCCTCAAGATTATCCGAGCGGTGGGAGACGCAGTAGAACGCCAGTTGCTTGCGGAAGGGGACGGTCGCGCTCAGTTGGATGCCGTCGCCGAAACCGCACAAAACGACGTTGGCATTCTGCGCGCACAGGGAGAAGGCGGTGTTCACGTCGTTGCGCAGCGCTGTCGTGATGTAAGCCGCACCGCTTACGAGCCGTCCGCCCGTAATGCCGGCAACCTTCTTTAAAATGTCCGCATCGGAAGCGATCGTGTAATATATGCCGCAGCTGCGTGCAAATTCCAGTCGTTCGGGTTGGGCGTCGATGAGGATGGGCGCCGCCTGCTGGTAGATGAGCAGCTGGCATAAAAGAATGCCCAGAAGATTTGCGCCGATGACGGCAATGTGCTGTCCCTTCACTGCGCCCAGCTTGTCTGCCGCCGCTTTGGCAAGGGCGACATGGTGCATGAGAAGCGCGTTTTCGTCATGGAGGGAGTCGGGCAGGACGGTAAACTGGTCGGACGGGATGGAAATGAGATCGCGCATATAGCCGTCCGTCGTCCTGCCGCACAGCAAAAATTCGTCCTCGGAGAAATCCTTGGGCTTTGTGCCCGTGTCGGGCGCGTCGATGACGGAATGCAGCAGCAGTCTCGTCCCTTTCGGAAGATGCGGCACGCCGTCTTCCGCAACCATGCCTACGGCGTACCGTCCGGGGATGAGCGGATATTTTACTTTCAGATCGCCGTTGAAGATGGCGTTATCTGTCCCGTTGACGAGAACTTTTGTTACGCGGACGCGCACTTTTTTTTCCTCGCGGGCAGGATTTTCCGTTTCCATGTGTTCCAGTACGCCTGCGGAGACGAGTTTCCACACGTTCATAATCTTTAATCACCTCGACAGAATAACCGTTCTTGTATTGTGGCGGCGGCTCCTCTTTCACTGTATTGTGCGAGGAAAAATCCGGCGCCGGAAATGAGGATGCCGAATATACCCATATATATTATACCGCAGCCGTTTATTCATATATATTATACCGCAGCCGTTTATTTTTTGCAAGTATTTCTTACAGAAATCCGCCGATGCGGCATTTTTCCCGGAGCACCGACCAAAAAAGAAGCTTTTTTGTGCTTTTTTTTCGTAAAATTGAATGTTTTATCCTGTAAGCAGTTTATTTTTTCGCGCAAAGAAAAAAATGCAACGATATGGAAAATCAGTTGACGAACGGCGTGAAAAAGACTATAATAACAGTTGTATTTTCCATTTTATAAGCGAGGTGAACGAAGAATGAAGCCTGAAATTCATCCCAACTATCATGAGGTGACCGTTGTCTGCGCATGCGGCGAGACGTTCAAGACGGGCACGACGAAGGACGTGGACGTAATGAAGGTCGATATCTGCAGCAAATGCCATCCTTTCTTTACGGGCAGGCAGAAGCTTGTCGATACCGGTGGCCGCGTCGATAAGTTCAAGAAAAGATACGGCATCTGAACGGCATAACAGCTCCGCGGCAGGGAGCTGTTTTGCTATCTTCAAAGTTTTGAATCGATCCGTGAACCGTGAGGCAAAGCGCGGACCGGATTTGCGGAAATGCTTTTGCGCGGCGGACAGCTTCCGCCGGACAGGTCAGACATGAGGAAAAAGAAACAGCGTACTCACATCGGCGGGCAAGCCGTCATTCAAGGCGTCATGATGCGCAGCAAGTGCGGCATGGCAACGGTCGTGCGTGACGATACCGGTGAGATGCAGACGGAGGCGATCCGCATCACGCCGCCCGAACAGCAGGCAAAATGGAAGCGGCTGCCCTTTATCCGCGGGGTCGTCAGCTTTATTTCCTCTCTCGTTCTCGGCATGGGTGCGCTCATGCGTTCTTCGGATGTTGCGTTTACGACGGAGGAAGAGCCGTCCAATCTCAGCAAATGGATGACGGAACATCTCAAGATTTCCGTCAGCGAGATTCTTTCGCTGATTTCCACGCTTCTTGGCGTTATATTGGCTCTCGGATTGTTTTTATTTCTGCCCAATTATCTTACGGCGCTCATTGCGGATGCGGCGCCCGCTATTGGCGGAACGGGCAGCATTTGGTACAATCTGATCGAGGGCGGATTCCGTCTCGTCATTTTTTTGTGCTATATACTGTTTACGCTGCTTTTCAGATCTCTGCGCGAAACCTATCAGTACCACGGGGCGGAGCATAAGACCATCAATTGTTATGAGTACGGCGACGATCTTACCGTGGAAAACGTGAAGAAGGCGTCCCGCCTGCACGATCGGTGCGGCACAACGTTTATTTTTCTCGTACTGGTCGTTTCCATCGTTATATTTGCGCTCGTCAATTGGGCGCTTTCCGCGTTGAATTGGATTACCGGGGTCGAGTGGGCAGATTTTCTCATCTCGTTTTTGCTGAAACTGCTTTTTCTGCCCGTCGTTGCGGGAATTTCTTATGAAGTCTTACGTCTCCTGTCCAAGACGGACAGCGTTCTCGTGCTTCCGCTGAAAGCTCCCGGATATCTGCTTCAGATGCTCACGACGCGCGAACCGGACGACGCCATGATCGAATGCGCGATCGGAGCGTTCCGAAAGGCAAAGGAGATGGAGGACGATCCGTCGTCTCCCGAACGGACGTTTGTTACGGAGACAAAACTTTCCAAGCTGCTGGAAACGATGAAGACGCGCTTTGAAAAGAGTGGGATCGATGCATCGGATGCGGAATGGATCGTCAGTCTCAATTTGAATATTCTGCGCAGCGCGCTTTCACAGGAACGTATCGTTTCTCGAAAGGAATGCAAGGAAATCGTTGCCGTCTTTGAAGAGCGAATGACGGGAAGACCCTTATGGTATATTTACGGCAACGTTGATTTCTGCGGCTATAAGATCAAAGTTGACGAGCGCGTTCTCATCCCGCGGCCCGAGACCGAGCTTTTGGTGCGTCAGGCGACGCTTGTGCTTAAGGACGGGGACAGTATGCTCGATCTTTGTACGGGCAGCGGAGCGATCGCCGTTGCCGTGGCGTGCGAAGCGGCAAAGAACAAAACGATCACTGTCGTCGGATCGGATATTTCGGAAGGCGCGCTCGAGGTCGCAAGGGAAAATGCCCGCATCAATCAGGCGGGCGTGACGTTCGTCAAGGCAGATCTGTTTGACGGCGTGAGGGGTAAGTTTGACCTCATCACCGCCAATCCGCCCTATATAAAAAGCGATGAGATTGCTACGCTGGACAAGGAAGTGCGTGATTTTGAGCCTCGCATTGCCCTTGACGGCGGTGCGGACGGGCTGGATTATTATCGGCGTATTGCCGAGCGTATCCGTCGCTTTATCGTGCGCGGCGGTATGTGCATCATGGAATGCGGCGAGGGACAGGCGCAGGAGATCATCCGCATCTTCCGTGAAGTTGCGCGCTGTGATTTTGCGATGGTGGTCCGCGATGATTTCGGTGTTGAACGCATCGTAAAGATCGGGTTTTAGGATATGTTAGCCAAACTTGAGGATATTGCCGCCCGTTATGACGAACTGGAGGATCAGCTTTCCCGCCCCGAGACCCTTGCGGACATGCAGTTGTATACAAAACTCTCGCGCGAACACGCCGAGACGGAAGAACTCGTTCAGACCTACCGCACTTATCGCAGGACGGAGAGTGAGATGAACGCCGCCCTCGCGGAGGCGGAAAAGGAATCGGGCGAGATGCGGGATATGTTGCTCGAAGAAGCGCAGTCCTGCCGCGAACGGCTTGCGCAGTTGCAGACGCAGCTCAGGATGCTGCTGTTGCCAAAGGATCGGAACGACGAAAGAGGCTGCACGCTTGAAATCAGGGCAGGCGCAGGCGGCGAAGAGGCGGCGCTCTTTGCATATGAGCTCTACCGCATGTATCAGAGTTATTGCGAGAAACATCGCTTCTCCTGGGAGACGGTCGACCTCAACATGACGGAACTGGGCGGCGTTAAGGAAGCCATCGTCAACATCGACGGGAAGGGAGCTTATTCCCGTCTCAAATTTGAGAGCGGCGTACATCGTGTTCAACGCGTTCCGGAGACGGAGTCGCAGGGGCGCATTCACACCTCCACGGTCACCGTCGCCGTTCTGCCCGAGGCGGAGGACGTGGATGTGACCATTGACGATAAGGACGTGCGCGTCGATCTGTTCCGTTCTTCCGGTGCGGGCGGGCAGAAGGTCAACAAGACAGAGACGGCGATCCGCCTGACGCATTTTCCGACAGGCATCGTCGTGACCTGTCAGGACGAGCGCAGTCAGCTCAAAAATAAGGAAAAAGCGTATCGCGTGCTCCGAAGCAGGCTGTACGATTACTATAATTCACGCGCGGCGAGCAAGGAAGCCGCCGACAGAAGAAGCCTCGTCGGGACAGGGGACAGGAGTGAACGCATCCGTACCTACAATTTCCCGCAGGACCGTATCACCGATCATCGCATCGGTCTGAGTCTGCACAACATGCAGAATTTTCTTGCAGGGGATCTCGACGAGATGATCGACGCCCTTGCCCGCGCGGAGACAGAGCGCCGTCTTGCGGCAAATACGGACGGCTGAAACTGCGCGGTTTGCACAAAATCTTTACGCAAGAAACTTTTTTACGAGGTACACATATGGAAATTCTGGCAAAAAGAATCCGCACGATTTCTCCTTCACAGACGCTTGCTATCAGCGCAAAAGCCAAGGCGATGAAAGCGGAGGGGGAATATGTCGTCAATTTCGGCGTCGGCGAGCCTGATTTCCCCACGCCCGAACACATCGTGGAAGCGGGGATCGAAGCGCTCAAAGCGGGCAAAACCAAGTACACGCCCTCCTCCGGCCTCATGGAGCTGCGCAAAGCAATCTGCGAGAAGTTCGCCCGTGACAACGGGCTGACATATGAGCCTTCTCAGATCATTGTGTCCAACGGCGCCAAGCACTCTATCTTCAACGTATGTTACGCCTTGGTGGACGAAGGGGACGAAGTTATCATCCCCACGCCCTATTGGCTGACCTACCCCGAGGTCGTCAAGACCTGCGGCGGTGTGCCCGTCTATGTTGAGGGCAGAAAGGAAAACAAGTTTAAGATCACGCCGGAACAGCTTGAGGCGGCGATCACGCTGAAGACCAAGCTCATGATCTTTAATTCGCCCTGCAATCCGACAGGCGCGGTCTATTCCGAAGCGGAAGTGCGCGCGCTTGCCGCCGTTTGCGAAAAGTCCGGCATTTATGTGCTTTCGGACGAGATCTATGAGCGCCTCGTTTATACGGACGTCAGACCTTTCTCGATGGCAAAGGTCTCGGATGCGATGTACGAGCATACGATCACCGTTAACGGTGTCTCCAAGACGTATTCCATGACGGGTTGGCGTATCGGCTATCTTGCCGCACCCAAGGCGATCGCCAAGGCGATCGATTCCTTCCAGAGTCACGCCACAAGCAACGCCTGTTCCATCGCGCAGTATGCGACGATCAAAGCTTTGAACTCTCCCGAGTCCTGTGTCGAAGAGATGGTCTCCCGCTTTGCGGAGCGCAGGGCGGCGGCGCTGGCGCGTATTGAACGTATGAACGGCGTCTATTGCATTGTTCCCGACGGCGCGTTTTATATCATGCTTGTCGTCTCGGGCGCGTTCGGCAAAAAACTGAACGGGCGGACGATCGAAACGGCGGCTGATTTTGCCGACGCGTTGCTTGACGAGAAGAAAGTTGCCGTCGTACCGGGCGGTCCCTTCGGTGCGGATGACTGCGTACGCCTGTCCTATTCGCTCTCTATGGAAGATATGCTGGAAGGCCTGGATCGCATCGACGCGTTTTTGTCGCAGCTCAAGTAAATTTTTTCGGGGAATTTTCGAAAATCCCTTGAAAAGTCGGGCAAAACTTGATATTATAAAGATACAGAAAATGTTCGCCTTCGGGCGAGTCAGGAGGATAGACATGATTAAGGTGATTTGCGGCCCTAAGGGAAGCGGAAAGACGAAGCGTATCATTGACACGGCAAATGAGGCCGTTGCTGGGGCAAAGGGAAACCTGGTTTTCATCACCGATACGAAACGGTATATGTATGATCTCAAGCGCGAGATCCGATTCATTGATACGAGCGATTATTCCATCGCGGGCGAAGATGCACTGTGCGGTTTCATCAAGGGCGTCATTGCGGGCAGCTACGATAACGAATACGTCTATGTGGACGGGATCGCTCGTATTGCGGGCAAGGCGATCAAGGATATGGCTCAGTTCTTTTACATGATGGAGAAGGTCTCGGAGATGCGTTCGCTGACCCTCTACATCACCTGCAGCTGTGCGGAAGAAGAACTGCCCGATTTCGCCAAGAAATATCTTTGATGAGAACAAAACGAGCAAACCGTCCCTCCCGAAGGGACGGTTTGAATTAACGGGCGCCGCAGGGCGGCAAAGAGAGTTTGGTTATGAGATTTATCAGTACGAGAGGGGAAGAAAGCGTTACCGGCGCGCAGGCGATCGTCAAAGGCATCGCCTCGGACGGCGGACTGTTCGTTCCCGAGACCTTTCCTGCGGTCAGCGGCACAGAATTGGAAGAGATGCTGGGGATGGATTACCCCGAACGCGCCGCTTTTGTTTTGCACAAGTACCTGGACGATTATGATAAAGATGAGTTGCTCGCGGCTCTGAAAAAGGCGTATTCTCAGTTTGATGAAGGGGACGCCGCGCCACTGGTGCGTGTGGAAAACGGTATGTATATGCTTGAGTTGTTCCACGGTCCCACCTGCGCGTTCAAGGACATGGCGCTCACCGTGCTGCCATATCTTCTGAGAAAGGGATGCGATCTGTGCGGCATCAAGGAAGACATCCTCGTTCTCGTCGCGACCAGCGGCGATACGGGCAAGGCTGCCCTGGAGGGGTTTAAGGATGCGCCCGGCATCAAGGTGATGGTATTCTATCCCGACGACGGCGTTTCCAAGATGCAAAAGCTCCAGATGTGCACGCAGGACGGCGACAACGTCAATGTTGTGGCGGTGAAAGGAAACTTTGATGACTGCCAGACGGGCGTAAAAAAGATTTTCGGATCTTCTGAGTGCGCGGCAAAGCTCAGGGAGAAGGGCTATTTGCTCTCCTCGGCAAACTCCATCAACTTCGGGCGGCTCGCGCCGCAGATCGCCTACTACTTTTCGGCGTACTGCGACCTCGTCACTTCCGATCAGATCAAAATGGGGGACAAGGTAGACTTTACCGTCCCGACGGGCAACTTCGGCAACATCCTCGCGGCATACTATGCAAAGAAGATGGGGCTTCCCGTCGGTAAGCTTGTCTGCGCTTCCAACAAAAATAATGTCCTCACCGATTTTTGGGAGCGTGGCGTTTATGACAGCAAACGCAATTTTTATAAGACGATGTCTCCGTCCATGGATATACTCGTGTCCTCTAATCTGGAACGTCTCATTTTTGAGCTTTCCGGCAGGAATGCAGCGCTCACCAAGGAACGCATGGCGGCGCTCTCCGCTTCGGGGAAATATTCGATCCGTGCGGAGGAACTGAAACAATACCGCGCGGAATTTTATGCGGGGTACGCCAACGAGAGCGATACCGTGGATTGCATGTATGAGTTTTTTGAGTCCTACGGCTACCCGATGGATACGCATACGGGCGTCGCAATGTGTGTCGCGCAGCGCTATGAGGAGATGCTGTCCAAGGAGACGAATGCCGAGGTGCATCCGATGGTCGTCGTGTCCACGGCAAGTCCCTATAAGTTCCCGCAGGATGTGCTCTACGCCTTGACGGGTAACGACGTCAAGGACAGCTTCAAGGGGATCAAGCGCATCAACCTTCTCACGGCGATGAAGGTGCCCGAGCAGCTCAAGGCGATCCGCTACAAGCCCATCCGATTCAAGGAGTCGGCGACGCCCGCGAAGATGTTTGACGAAGTTTTAAAATTCATCGGCTGAATTATGCGCGGCGGCACAGATGTGCCGCCGCGCAGATTTTTTGCGCCCCGCGCAGGATCCTGCGCGGGGCGCATGTGTTTTGTACCGCATATGCGCAATATTGCGAACGTCCGATTGTGAAAGAGTTGCGCAAGCTCTTCACAACAATTTTTCAATCAGCCTCCCCCTGACCCATTGCAATTTGCGGTAAGATATGGTATAATGTCTTACGATTATTTGTAAAATTCTCGCGGAATTGTGGAAGACATGGAAGAAGTAACGCAAAAAATTTTATACTCGGCAGTACAGCCGAGCGGAAATCTGACCATCGGCAACTATGTGGGCGCCATCCGAAACTGGGTGAAACTGCAGCACGAATTTACCTGTTTTTACGCGATCGCCGATCTGCACGCCATCACCGTGCGCCAGGTACCCGCAGAACTGCGCCGTCATACCCTGGAGCTTGCCGCACTCTACATCGCCTGCGGCATCGATCCCGAACAATGCACGCTCTATGTCCAGTCGCACGTCTCCGCGCATGCGGAACTTGCCTGGATCCTCAATACAATCACCTATGTCGGTGAAATGGAGCGCATGACGCAGTTCAAGGATAAGGCGGCAAAGCATGCCGAAAACGTCAATATGGGGCTGATGGCATATCCCGTCCTGATGGCGGCGGACATTCTCCTGTATCAGGCACACGTCGTGCCGGTGGGCATTGATCAGCGCCAGCATTTGGAGATCACGCGCGACATTGCCGGTCGCTTCAACAACCGCTACGGCGAGACCTTCCGCATTCCTGAGGCGTACATCGTCAAGGAGGGTGCGAAGATCGGCTCTTTGCAGGATCCCGTGCATAAGATGAGCAAGTCGGATGAGAACCCCAACGCCTCCGTCTACATGGCGGACGACAGGGACACCATCATCCGCAAGTTCAAGCGCGCCGTCACGGACAGCGACAACCGCATCGTCGCGTCCGAGGACAAGCCGGGCGTGACCAACCTGCTCAATATCTATGCTTCCTTCAAGGGCTGTACCGTCGCGGAGGCGGAGAGGGAGTTCGATGGCAAGGGCTACGGGGATTTCAAGCTGGCAGTCGGGGAGACGGTCGCCGATGCCCTCGCGCCCATTCAGGCGGAACAAAAGCGCCTGCTTGCGGACAAGGCGTATCTTGGCGAGATCCTCGCCCGCGGTGCGCAGAATGCTGCATATGCCGCGCGCAAGACACTCTCCAAGGTGCAGCGCAAGATCGGGCTTTACAGGGGAGAGTGAGCGGTGTTCGGATACGTTCGCTACGATCTGCCCAACCTGCATATCAAGGACTTCATGCTCTACAAGGCGATGTACTGCGGATTGTGCAAGGGCATCGGCGCGGCATGCGGTCAGCGCGCGCGGCTGGGGCTTACCTACGACGTGACCTTTCTCTCCGCGCTTCTGCACAATATGACGGGGCAGGACGTGAAGATCACGCAGCAGAACTGCTTCGAGCACGCCATCCGCAAGCGCCCCATTGCCGAAGCGGACGCGCTCACGCAGGAATTGGGCGCGCTCAACGCATTGCTCACCTATTATAAGCTCGCCGACGACATTGCGGACGGCAGCGGAGGCAGGGTCAAACAGGCGTGGTTCAAAAAGGGCGCAAAGCGCGCAAAGACCCGTTATCCCGAAATGTCCGCGTTGGTGGAACAGTACGTCGCCGACCAGGCGGCGGTGGAGAAGAAACGCTCGTCCTCGCCCGATGAGGCCGCCGAGCCGACCGCTGCGCTCATGCGCGTGCTCGCCGCACACTTCCTGGGCGAGAAGAACTCTCCCGCTGCCGAACAGCTTTTCTATGCCGTCGGCAAGTGGGTGTATCTCATCGATGCGCTGGACGACTACGAAAAGGATCTCAAAAAGGGGCGATACAATCCCTTTGCCCTCGCATATGGGCAGGACTCGCGGGAGAAACTCTTGAAAGAGAACGGGCAGGAACTTGCTTTCCTCTTCGATACTCTCTTTTATGACCTGCGCGAAGGGCTTGCGGGCGTCAAGTTCTACTTTAACCGCGATCTGACGGACAACGTCATTCTGCGCGGGATCCCGTTGGAGACGCGGCGCGTCCTGGCGGGCGAACCGCGCAAAGAGATGCAGGTTTCCGTCAAGTGACGCCGTCGTGTCAAATAACATGTCTGAAAGACTGTAACCGGAATAAAATAAGGATATATGATTATGGATCAGGAAAGCTATCGTATCTTACAGGTCGAGGAAACCGCCACCGACGAGGAGATCAAGGCGAGTTATGAGCGGCTGAAGGCCTACTACAACGAAGAGAAGTGGAAGGATGGCGAAGCCGGCAACAACGCCGCGCGTATGCTCGGAAAATTGGATGCGGCATATAACGAAATCATGGAGTTTCGCCGTGAACAGCAAAAAAGTACGAGCGGAGAGTCATCTTTTGCGGCGGTCGGTGACGCTATCCGAGCAAACGATCTTGGTCGTGCACAGCAGCTCCTGGATGATTTCAACGAGCGCAGCGCCGAGTGGCACTATCTTCAATCCGTTGTTTTTTACAAAAAAAACTGGATGAATGAGAGCAAAAAACAGCTTGAGATCGCCATTCAGATGGACGGCTCCAACACAAAGTACCGCGAGGCGTACGATAAATTAAAGTCGCGTGCAGAGTATCGTCAGCAGTCGGGCGGTGCGCCCAATACCAATCCCAACCCCGATCCCATGCCCGGGGATGAACAGATGGGCGGCAACTGGTGTACGCAGTGTTTCTCTTTCTGTTATACCTGCCTTTGCGTCAACTGTCTGTTCAATCTGTGCTGCAATTGCCACTAACTTGCCATGAAACGTCAGTCGCGTTCTTTTGAGATCGCGCTTGCCGCACTTGTCTGTGCCGTCGGAGCGGCGTCGCTCACCCTTGGGTCGTTTGTCGACTTCCTGCTCGCAATGGGGTATATGATTGCGGTCTTTGCGTTGATGGTCCTGCTTACAAAGCGTCTCGTACGCGGGTATCTTCTTGCGTATGCCGGGATGGTCATCCTCGCTTTTTTGTTTACCGGCTTTGCGATGGGAATTTTTCAGCTGCTGCCTTTCGTTGCATTTTTCGGATTGCACCCGCTCGCCAACTGGTTTCAGCGGGAATATACCAAGAAGAAACCGCTGCACTTATTATGGTTTATTCTCAAGGCGGTATGGTTTGATCTCTCTTTGTGGCTCGCGTGGATCGTACTGCAGGAATTTCTGGGACTTACCCAGATGCGTTGGTATGCATTTGTTGAGGAAAATTTCTTTCTCCTGCTCTTTCTTGGCGGCACATTGGTGTTCGCCGTGTACGATTATATGATCTTCCTCTGTCAGCGCGCGGCGGACGGAGTGATGCGCCGTCTGCGAAGATAGTCTGTGACAGCCGCGTGACAGAGGAAAATGACTGATAGGGGGATCAGGTCATGGAAAAGAACGATAGTTTGGTCGTGACGTGCGAGGCGTTGGGCTCGCAAGGTGAAGGAATCGCCCGTGCGAACGGGACGACGCTATTTATTCCGCGTTGTCTGCCCGGCGAACGGGCGCGAGTGAAGGTACTCAAAGTGAAGGGGAATGTCGGTTATGCCAAGGTGGAGGAACTGCTGACGCCTGCCGAAGAACGCGTGCGTCCCCGATGTGCCGTGTTCGGAAAGTGCGGCGGCTGTCAGCTCCAGCATATCAAGTACCGTGCGCAGCTCCGGTTCAAGACAGACCTCGTGCGAGATGCGCTGCGCAAGATCGCAGGCATCGATTTCCGCGTCGCAAATTGCGAACGCAGTGAAAAGGAATACGGTTACCGCAACAAGCTCCAGCTCCCCGTCGGACGCAGGAACGGTGAGAACGTGGTCGGCTTTTTTGCCGAACGTACCCACAGGATCGTGCCCACGAATGCCTGCCCGCTTCATCCCGAATGGGCGGACAAGCTCATTGATGCACTCAAAAATTTTATGGAGAAGTGCGGGCTGGACGGCTATGACGAGGAGACGGGCGAGGGTCAGATCCGCCACATCGTGGTGCGCGAACTGCGCGGTAAATTTCTGGTCACGCTGGTCGTCACCGTACCCGAACTCAAGGGCATTGATTATTTTCTCTATCGCCTCGATCAAATCTTCCACGAGTACAGTTTTTACCTCAATTTCAACGACAAAAAGACCAACGTCATTTTTGGTGAAGAGTTTCGCCTGCTTAAAGGAAAAGGCGTTTATGAATGTACAGATGCCGGAATTGTCTATGAGGCGGGACCGCGCACGTTCGTACAGGTCAACGAAAACATCCGCAGCAAACTTTACGAGCGCGCCGTGTCTTATGTGGATGCGGATAAAGTCGTCATTGACTGTTATGCGGGCGGGGGGCTGCTGACCGCAAAGTTTGCCAAAAAATGCAAAAGGGCATATGGAATTGAGATTGTCCCTGAGGCTTCCGCTTGTGCCGACGCACTCAGGGTGCGCAACGGTTTAGAGAACAGGATGATCAATCTCTGCGGTAAGGTGGAGGAGACGCTTGCGGGCGTTTTGGAACAGGAGCCTTCGGCGACGATCGTTCTGGATCCGCCCCGTGCCGGCTGCGCGCGCGAGGTGTTAAAACTGCTTTTAGAGCGCAAAGTCCCCGAGATCATCATGATCTCCTGCGACCCCGCAACGCTCGCCCGCGATGTGGGGCTTCTGACTGGAGCGCTGGTCGAACAAGACGGCGCGCTCGTCAAATCGGACGCCGCGCAGGGGCTCTACGAACTCAGATCGGTGGAACCCTTTGACATGTTTCCGCAGACCCGCCACGTCGAGACGTTGGTTTGTCTCGAAAGGAAATGAGTAATATTTTTTATAAGGGGGGATATGGAGGATTGGAGATTGCACGGCAATGAAGATTTTTTAAAAAATGCCGTATTATATGAAATTAAATTTCCTGAATATTGGAAAAAAGCCTATCGGGAAAAAAATAGTTTTTATCGCTTTATTCAAAATGATGCTGAAAATTATGTAAAAGTGATGAATCAAGGAATGGAGTTTCTCAAAGGGGAGAAAATTCAGCATTTTTGGCATGAACATTGTTGTTTTTGCTGGAGTAAAGCAACAACGGATCAACAATGCTTGTTTTATTGTACTGAGGATATGCAAAATTGGATTTGTGCCGAATGTTTTAACGACTTCAAAGATAAGTTCAAATGGATCGTAAAATCAGGGGATGCGTTGTGTTGGAAAAAAGTACCGAATCATCGAGGCATCATCAAGGCGACTCCGAAATGATCTAATGATTAAGGTAATACGTTTTGTTGCATTATTCTAATGAATTAAAACGTTATATATTGATTTTAACGAAATGTATGGGGGGGGGGAGCGCTTTTCTTCGGAAAGGCGTTCTCTTCGTTTATTTTTGCAAAACGGGTAGTTTACTTGGATATGAAAATGAGGGAAAATGCACTTTGGATATAAGGACGAATTAGTGGCAAAAATTTTCTGATTATCGCCGCAAAACTCTTGACAGGAGCACAGTGCATGAGTATAATGATAATCGAATTATCGGTAATTAGATTATCGTAGGAGGCAGATATGTCGGTTGCGGACAGGAGCATCGACCCGCGCATCATGGAGAGCGCGAAAGGGGAGTTTCTGCAAAAGGGATTTTTAGATGCGTCCTTGCAGGAGATTTGCAAAAACGCGGGTGTTACGACGGGCGCGTTGTACAAGCGGTTCAAGGGCAAGGAAGAGCTTTTCTGCGCGCTGGTGGAGAGCACCGTACAAGACCTCGAAGAGGTAGTGCGTCAAAAATCCGTTCTGCCCGCCACGCTCACTGACGAACAGCTCAAAAAGGCGTGGGACATGGACAGGGAATATATGCAGTGGTGGTTCGACTATCTCTACGACCGCTACGACGAAATGCGCCTGCTGCTCGTCTTTTCGGACGGGACGAAATACGCGAACTTCGAGCACGAGTGGGTGGAGGATATGAGCCACACCACCTATGCGTACTACAAGGAAGCGCGGAGGCGCGGGTTGACAAAGACAGACATCTCCGAAAAGGAGATGCACGTCATGCTGTCATCCTTCTGGACGGCGATCTGTGAGCCGCTCATTCACGGATTTACAAAGGAGGAGGCAGGGCGTATCTCCGACTTGATGTGCGGACTGTTCGACTGGTATAAAATGCTCGGTTTCGAGCGGTAAATTCTGCCGCCCGCAGAGGCGGCAATTCTTTCGGTACAACGTTCGCATATGCGAACAAATAGAATAACAGGAGGCTGTATGATAAAAAGTATCTTGAAGTACGCGGGTAAGTACAAGATTCTCACCATAGTGGCGACAATTATGGTTGCCATCGCCGTGGCTGCACAGATCTTG